>DASTVL010000150.1:0-10222 GCA_035759115.1 Solirubrobacterales bacterium
ACGCCTTCCATCGCCGTGGTCAGGGAAGCCGCGGTCTGCTCGTCGATCGGCTCGCTGTAGCGGGACGGGTCGAGCCGCTCGCTGACGCGGCCGTCGGGATCGACCACGCGACTCCAGATCTGCGGCCTCATCAGCTCGCCGCCGTTGGCGACGGCGGCCGCCACCTCGGCCATCTGCAGCGGCGTCACCGCCAGCCGCTCCTGACCGAAGGCGATGCGGGCGACGTCGACCGGGTCGCCGGGGCCGAGCAGCTCTTCGCCGTCGAAGACTCCGCTCTTGGAAACCTGGTTCGAGGGCAGGTCGATCGCCGGGGTCGAGCCGAAGCCGAATGCGTCCATGTACTCGAACATCGTCTCGGCGCCGAGCTGCTCGCCGAGCTGCGCGAACCAGGTGTTGACCGAGCTGGTCAGCGCAGTGTCGAGCGCGATCGAGCCGAAGTCCTGGTCGAAGTCGTTGGAGAGCGGCTGCCCCTGGATTTCGATCGTGCCCGGTGCGTCGATCGTCGTCTCGGACGTGATCGCGCCGCTGTCGAGGCCCGCCGCCGCGGTGACCACCTTGAAGGTCGAGCCCGGCGGGTACGGCCCCTGCGTGGCGCGGTTGAGCAGCGGCGCTTCCAGTTCGTTTTCGTTCAGCTCGGTCAGTTCGAACGGGACCCGGTTCGGGTCGTAGGGCGGGTTGGAGGCCATCGCCAGCACCCGGCCGCTGCTCGGCTCGAGCGCCACGACGGCGCCGAAGCCGGCCGCTTCGAGGCCGGCCAGCGCCACCCGCTGAGCCTCGGGGTCGATGTTGGTGACGATGTCGTTGCCCTCCTGTTCCTGCCCGAGCAGCTCGTCGAGGATCGAGCCGAACTCCGAGCCTTCGCCGACCAGCTCGTCGTTGTGGAACTTCTCGAACTCGCTGTCGCCCTGGCGCGCGAAGCTGTAGCCGATCGGGTGCCCGTAGAGCGCGCCTTCGGGGTAGCGACGCACGTAGCGCAGCGCCTCGCCGCGGCCCTTCGGCACCGAGCGCGCCAGCACCGTGCCGTCAGCGGCGAGGATGCGGCCGCGCTCGATCTGCTGCTGCTCGAGCAGCGGTCGCGCGTTGACCCTCTTGTCCTTGAGCGCCTCCGCGTCGAAGACAGACCACCACGAGGTGAACGCGATCAGCAGCCCGAAGAGGACCACGGTCAGGCCGAAGAGCTTGACGATCTGGCGGTTCACCGGCCTCCCTCGAGGGCGAGCGCGCCACGCGGGGCAGTCGCCTCGCGCCGGGCGCGATCGGAGATCAGCAGCAGCAAGGCGAGCAGGACGAAGTTGGCGACGATCGAGCTGCCGCCGTAGCTGATGAAGGGAAGGGTGACCCCGGTCAGCGGGATCACCCGGGTGACGCCGCCGATGATCACGAAGGCCTGGAAAGCGAAGACCGCGGTCAGCCCGGTCGCCAGCAGCTTCGAGAAGCCGTCGTCGGCGAGCAGCGCGATCTTGAACCCGCGGGCGGCGACCAGCAGGTAGATCAGCAGCACCCCGCAGGCGCCGAAGAGGCCGACCTCGTTGACGATAAGCGCGTAGATCATGTCGGTCTGCGCCGCCGGCAGCAGCGGGTTGTCGGTGCCGGGGATCGTGATCAGCGCCTGGCCAAAGCCGGTGCCGAAGAGGCCCCCGTCGGCCTGGGCGAAGATCGAGTTGAGGATCTGATATCCGGTGTTGGCGGGGTCCTGGTAAGGATCGAGCCAGATCTCGACCCGGTCGTGCACGTGCGGCACGGTCGAGGCGAAGAACCAGGCGCCGACCAGGAACATGGCCATGCCGATGACGACGAAGGAGAGGCGGCCGGTCGCCACGTAGAGCAGGGCGAGGACCGCCGCGAAGAACATCAGCGAGCTGCCGAGGTCGCGGATGAAGACGAGCATGAGCATCGAAGCGCCCCAGACGACCAGCAGCGGCCCGAGGTGCTTGAGCGGTGGCAGGGTGACGCCGAGCACCCGCCGCGCGCCGACGATCAGCACCTCGCGGTGCTCGCGCAGGTAGCTGGCGAGGAAGACGACGATGCAGATCTTCGCGAACTCGGCCGGCTGGAAGGCGAGCGGGCCGAGCTTGACCCCGAGGTAGGCGCCGTTGACCTGCTGGCCGATCCCGGGGACTCGCGGCGCCAGCAGCAGCAGCAGGCCGGCGCCGGCGATCGTGTAGCGGTAGCGCTCGAGCACGTCGTAGTCGCGCAGGAAGTGGATCGTCGCGGCGAAGAGGGCGAGGCCGAGCACGAACCAGTTGGCCTGGTCGCGGGCGAGGCCCGCGTCGATGCGGTAGATCATCACCAGCCCGAAGGCGGTCAGCAGCGCGACCAGTGGGAAGAGGTAGGGGTCGGCGTCAGGCAGGCGCAGGCGCAGGTAGACGTGCGCGGCGAGGCAGATCGCGAAGAAGTAGGCGCCGTAGACGAGGCTGGCGTCGCCGAGCCGGTCGCTCTCCTGGGCGAAGACCGCCGCGAAGCCGGCGCTGAGCAGGAGCGCTACCGGGACGAGGGCGACGAGCTCCCGGTTGCGCGCCGCCGACCTCAAGGCACTCCCTGGCTGCGTTCGATGTCTTCGATCAGCGAGACGGCGTCGGCGCGCGAGCGGATCTCGTGGTCGGTGGCCGCCTCGCGGCGACGGGGCGGCAGCGAGTCTGCCTGGACCGGGCTGGCGTAGCGCTCGCTGTAGAGCTCGATGCCGAAGGGCAGCTCGTAGGGCAGGCCGCGGTAGAGCGAGACGCGGCCGCTCTCGTCGCTGCCGAGGAACCAGACCTGGCGGTTTGCGTACGCCGCGCCGAAGGCGAGCAGCGCGAGGATCGCCACCAGCGCGAGCGCCTTCGCCGCGGTGCGCAGGCGGCGGCGGCGCGGCTTCGAGCCGAGCTGCTCGCGGCGTTCGCGCGCGGCCTCGGCGGCGGCGCGGCGGCGCACCTCGGTCGCGGTCAGACCGCCCTCCTCGGCGGCGACGCCGACCAGGGTCGCGTCCTCGGGCCGCTCCCCCATCGGCGCGGCCGCGTCGCCGAGGCGGAAGGCGAGCGCGGTGATGTTGTCGCGGCCGCCGGCGGCGTTGGCCTCGTCGACCAGCGTCCGCACCGCCTCGCGCATCGAGGTCGTCGACGAGAGCACGGCGGCGATCCGCTCCTCATTGACCATCGTCGTCAGCCCGTCGGAGCAGAGCAGGAAAACGTCGCCGGGGGCCGCGGGCACGGTCTGCACGTCGACCTCGACCTCGGGCTCGGGCCCGAGCGCGCGGGTGATGATCGAGCGCTGCGGGTGCTCCTCCGCCTGCGCGTCGGTGATCTGGCCCTTGCGCCGCATCTCCTCGACCAGCGAGTGATCGCGGGTCAACCGTTCGAGTCCGCCGCGGCGCAGGCGGTAGGCGCGGCTGTCGCCGACGTGGCCGATGCCGACCTCTTCCTTCTGCGCCTCGACGATCGCCGCCGTGATCGTCGTCCCCATCCCCGCCTTGGAGGGGTCGGCGCGGGCGAGCTCGTGGATGCTGCGGTTGGCGCTCTCGATCGTCTCGCGCAGGAACTGCTCGGGGGCGACCTCGGGCAGGTCGCGGTCGAAGGCGTCGGCGGCGGTCTTCGAGGCGACCTCGCCGGCCTGGGCGCCGCCCATGCCGTCGGCGACGACGAAGATCGGCGCGCGCACGAAGAGCGAGTCCTCGTTCTCGCTGCGCTGCCGCCCGGTGTCGGTGCGGAAGGCCTGGTCGTCGACGCGCAGCACCGCCTACCCCCCCGCCTCGAAACGGAACTCGGTGTCGCCGATCCGCACCACGTCGCCGTCGATCAGCTCGGCTTCGCCGTGCAGGGCGGAGTCGTTCAGCTGCGTTCCGTTGGTCGAGCTCATGTCTTCGACGTAGGCGCGGCCCTCGCGCGAGAAGATCCTCGCGTGCAGCCCGGAGGCGTAGCGGTCGTCGATCCGCACGTCGGCCTCCTGCGAGCGCCCGATCGAGAGCCCGCCGATCAGGTCGAAGCGCTCGCCCTCGCCGAGCCCGCCGCCGCGCAGCGCGACCAGCCAGGCGTCGCCGCCGGCCGCCGCCTCGTAGGAGGGCACCGGGTGGAAGCCGGTCGCGTCGGGCGCCGGCGCGACCGTGCCGCGCAGGTCCTTGAGCGCGCTGCGCGCGATCCAGAGCAGGAAGAGGTAGAGGACGGCGAGGAAGCCGAACTTGAGGGCAACGCTGATCGGGTCGTAGTCCACCCCCGGCACCCTAGAGCCAAGTGAGGCGCTACTGCTCGATCTCGAAGCGGAAGGTCGTGGTGCCCAGAGTGACCTGGTCGCCGGCCTTGAGCCGGGTCGAGCCGACGCGGCGGCCGTTGACCTTGATCCCGTTGGTCGAGCCGAGGTCGGCGATCGTCCAGGCGCCGTCCGCCGAGCGGCGCAGCTCGGCATGGTGGCGGGAGACGTTGGCGTCGCGCAGAACGCAGTCGGCGTCGCGCGAGCGACCGACCGTCGAGCGGGCCGCATCGAGCACGTAGCGGCGGTCGTCGACCACGACCACGCCGCGCGGCTGCGGTGTGGCGCGGCTCGAACGAGCCGGCTCCTGCTCGCGCGCCGGCGCGTCGCGGACCGCCGAGTAGACCATCGTGTGGCCTTCCTCGCCCTGCTGCGGCGCCTCGCCCTCGCGCGCCGGCGGCTTGACCATGCGCGGCTGGATCCCGAACTCGCCGAGGCGCAGGCGCTCGTCGGTCTCGAAGGAGACGGTCGGCCTGGTGAGCAGGTCGTAGCTGCGCCGCCGTGCATGCTCGAGCAGGTACCCGGATAGCTCCTGCTCGAGCGAGCGCTCGTAGCCTTCGCGCCGGCCGCGGTCCTTGGTCGAGAGGTAGACCGTGTACTCGTTGGGCACGTAGACGCGGGCGACGCCGGCGGTCTTGTGCGAGTCCATCTCCTTGGCCAGTTTGCGGGCGAGCTCGACCGGTTGCACCTCCGAGCTGAAGGCACGGCTGAAAACCCCCTCGACGAGGCCTTCGATCCGACTCTCGAGGCTGCGTAGGACGCTGATCGGGAAATCCTAGAGGTCGGGTGGCCTAGGGGACGAAGGCGCCGTGGCCGACGACGAGCCAGGCGCCGAGCGCGGCGGCCGCGACCAGGGCGCCCGCGCGCAGGCCGAACGGCGCCTGCGACTCGGGCGGCTCGTCGGCGAGCAGCTCGAGCGCGTCCTCGATCGCTCCGCCCAGCTCCTCGAGCTGCGGCCGCCGTGAGGGCCGCGCCTGCAGCGCCGCGTCGATCGTCTCGCTGAGCTCACGGGGGAGGTCGGGGCGGAGGCGGCGCAGCGAGCGGGGGCGGCCGCCGATCGCGCGCGCGGTCGCCGCCGGCGTCGCGCGGCGGTTGGGGTTCTCGCCGCTCCAGCACTCGTACAGGGTCAGCGCGAGCGAGTAGACGTCGGCCTCGGGGCCCGCGGCGCGACCCTCGGCCTGCTCCGGGGCCATGTAGGCGAGCGTGCCGACGATGTCGCCGGGCGCGGTCAGCGCCGCCGCGTCGGCGAGGCGGGCGACGCCGAAGTCCATCAGCTTGGCGCGGAACTCGCCCTCGGGGGCGACCAGCACGTTCTGCGGCTTGATGTCGCGGTGGACGACGCCGCGCGAGTGGGCGTGATCGAGCGCCTCGCAGAGGTCGGCGCCGATCTCGCCGATCTCGCGGTCGCTGAGCCTGCCCTCGCCGCTCAGGTCGGCCAGGGTCGGGCCGTCGACCAGCTCGGTGACGAGCAGCGCGTTGCCGTCCTCCTCGCCCATCTCGTAGAGCGTGACGATGCCCGGGTGGTTGAGTCGCGCCGCCGCCTGGGCCTCGCGCATCGTCCGCCGTCCGGCCTCGCCGCGGGACTCGATCGCCTTGACCGCGACGTTGCGCTCGAGCCGCCCGTCCCAGGCCTCGTAGACGACGCCGAAGCCGCCGCTGCCGATGCGGCGCTCGATCAGGAAGCGGTTGAGGACGAGAGAACCAATCAATGCACAGTGCGACTTCGCCGCAATTCCGCTCCCTCCTGCGACATACTCCCTGCTCCTTGGAGGATTCCCTGGCATCCGGGCAGGGGCGCCGCGCGCGTCCCCCACGCCGTCCCGAACGGCAGCAGATCCTGCTGCGCCGCGGCCTTGCGCTTGGCGCGGGCCTGCTCGTCCTGATCCTGCTCGTGCTCGGCGTGCGCGGCTGCCTCGACGCGCGCAAGGAGCGGGCGCTCAGCGATTACGCCGGCAACGTGACCCAGATCGTCGAAGAGACCGACCAGACGAGCAAATCGTTCTTCGAAAAGCTCTCCAACCCGGGCGAGATCTCGGTCACCGATTTCGTCGACCAGGTCAACGCCGACCGCAGCGCGATGGACAACTACGAGGCCCGCGTCGACGCGCTCGACACGCCCGGCGACATGAGCGAGGCGCAGAGCAACCTGGAGCTGGTCTACGAACTGCGCGGCAGCGCGATGACCGTGATCGCGGAAAGACTGAGCACCGCGTTGGGCGATGTCGGCTCGAAAAAAGCGACGGCGGCGATCGCCAACCAGATGGCGAAGCTGATGGCGAGCGACGTGCTCTACGCGACGATCGTGCGGCCCGAGATCGACGGGGTGCTGGCCGACAACGGGATCGAAGGAGAGGACGTGCCGAAAAGCGTCTTCCTCCCCGACGGCACGCAGTGGCTCGACGAAAACGCCGTCGCCGACGCGCTCGGCTCGGTCAGCGGCGCCAGCTCGGCCGCGACCCCGGGCGTGCACGGCCTCGGCCTGCTCGGGACCGCGATCAACGGCACCGACCTGACCCCGGAAGGGACCACCTCCGTGATCGTGGAAGAAACCCCCGAAGTCGAAGTCACGGTGCAGAACCAGGGCGAATCGACCGAGAACGGGGTCACGATCTCGGTCACCCTCAACGGCAAAACGCTGCAGGGCGACATCAGCAGCATCGAAGCCGGCGCGGAAGAATCGGTGACGATCGCGCTGCCCTCGGCCCCGCAAGGCGAAGCGACGCTGGAAGTCGAAGCGGAGCCGGTGCCGGGTGAGGAAGTGGCCGAAAACAACGAAGCCACTTACACCGTCGTCTTCGAATAGGCCGATGCGGATCGCCTTCCTCGGCCCGGCCGGCACGTTCACCGAAGACGCGCTGCGCGAGGCGACAGCGGACGGCGCCGAGATCGAGGCGCTGCGGACGGCGACCATCCACGACGCGATCCTGGCGGTCGAGCGGGGCGAGGCGGAGCGGGCGCTGGTGCCGTTCGAGAACTCGGTCGAGGGCTCGGTGCGGAGCACGCTCGACACGCTCGCCTTCGACACCGAGGCGGTGACGATCGTCGGTGAGTACGACTTCCGCGTCCACGCCCACCTGATCGCCCGCGAGGGAGTCGAGCTGGAGCAGGTCGCGGCGATCCTCTCCCACCCGCAGCCGCTCGCCCAGTGCGCCGGCTTCCTGCGCGAGAACCTGCCGGGGGTCGAACGGCGCAGCGTCAGCAGCACGGCCGAGGCGGTGCGCATGGTCGGCGAGTCGGTGCGCCCCTGGGCGGCGATCGGCGCGCGTGCGGCGGCGGAGCGCTACGGCTGCGTCGTCCTGCGCGAGGGGATCGAGGACAGCGCCGACAACGTCACCCGCTTCGTCTGGATCGCGCCCGCCGACGCCAGGCCGGAGGGTGACGGGCCGCAGCGGACCTCGCTGGTCTTCTCCGAGCTCGGCGCCGACCACCCCGGCGCCCTGGTCGAGGCGCTGCAGGAGTTCTCCGACCGCGGCGTCAACCTCAGCCGGATCGAGTCGCGGCCGCTGCGCCAAGGCCTCGGCCGCTACATGTTCTTCTGCGACTTGGAAGGCGGCGTGGACGACGAGCCTGTGGCGGCGGCGCTGGAGGCGTTGCGGGCCAAGGCCGAGTCCGTGCGGATCCTCGGCTCTTATCCGAGGGGTTGAGGGAGGGGGGAGAAGGTGTCCCTCGCCCCGACTCGCGGGCTTCGCCCGCTCTGAGTATCCGCCGGTTCGAGGGACACCCTCTCCCCCCTCCCACCGCATGCGTAGAATTTCCGAGCAAGATGGCGCGAGTGCTGGTCTTGAACGCGACGTATGAGCCGATCAACGTCTGCACGTTGAGGAGGGCGGCTGTGTTGCTGCTCAAGGAGAAGGCGGAGTTGCTGGAGCGGCGGGAGGGGGCGATCCACTCCGAGCACATGACGATGGAGCGGCCCGACGTGATCCGCCTGGTCAGCTACGTGCGGGTGCCGCGCGAGGCGCATCGGCGCAAGATCACCCGCCGCGCCGTGCTCGCCCGCGACAGCTGGACCTGCCAGTACTGCGGCTCGACCAAGTCGGGGCTGACCGTCGACCACGTGATCCCCCGCAGCCGCGGCGGCAAATCGGTCTGGGGCAACATCGTCGCCGCCTGCGCGAGCTGCAACCGGCGCAAGGGCAACCGCCTCCCGAACGAGATCCAGATGCACCCGAAGAAGTCGCCGAAGGCACCCGGCCCCGGCATCTTCATCCAGGTCGCGAGCCCGAAGGTCCCCCCGACCTGGCAGCAATATCTGCCGGCGGCTGCCTGACTAAGTCGCCGAACCGAGCTCCTCTTGGGGCTCGCCGGCGGACTCGTCGCTGGACTCGACGACCAGGGCGACGGCGCTGACGCGGTCGTCGTCCTTGATGTTCATCACCCGCACGCCCTGGGTCGGGCGTCCCATCAGCGAGATCCCGCCCGCTTCGGTGCGCTGGACCATGCCCTGGTGTGAGATGAAGAGCAGGTCCTGGTGCTCACGGACGATCAGGGCGCCGGCGAGGCCGCCCTTCTTCTCCGTCAGCTTCGCGGTCAGCACGCCCTTGGTCCCGCGGCCCTTGACCGGATACTCGGCGATCGAGGTGCGCTTGCCGTAGCCGTTCTCGGTGACGACGAAGAGCTCGGCGTCGTCGCGGGCGACGTCCATCGCCAGCACCCGGTTCTCCTCGCGACCGACCTTCGAAGACACATTCATCCCTTTGACGCCGGAGGTGTCGCGGCCCATCGGCCGCACCGCGTCCTCGGAGAAGCGCGAAGCGTGGCCGGACTTGGAGACGATCAGAATGTCGTCTTCGCCGGAGGTCAGGCGCACCTGGACCAGCTCATCGCCGTCGCGGATCTTGATCGCGATGATCCCGTCAGCCCGGATCGGCGTGTTGTAGGCGAGGAACTCGGTCTTCTTGAACTGTCCCTTGGCGGTGGCGAAGGCGAGGTACTTGTTCTCTTTGAAGTCGCGGGTCGGGATCACGGCCATCACCCGCTCGCCTTCGCGCAGCGGCAGCAGGTTGACCAGAGCGGACCCTTTGGCCGTGCGCGAGCCCTCGGGCAGCTCGTAGACCTTGAGCCGGTAGACCTTGCCCTGGTTGGTGAAGAAGAGCAGGTAGTCGTGGCTCGAACAGATGTGCAGGTGGGCGATGTAGTCGTCCTCTTTGAGGTTCATCCCCATCACACCGACGCCGCCGCGGCGTTGCTGGCGGTAGGTCGCCAACGGCAGTCGCTTGACGTAGCCGGAGGAGGTCAGCGAGACCACCATCTGCTGGTCGGCGATCATGTCCTCGATCCCGACGTCTCCCTCGAAGTGGGCGATTTCGGTGCGGCGCTCGTCGCCGTAGGACTCGACTATCTCGGCCAGCTCCTCCTTGACCAGCCCGAGCACCCTGGCCTCGTCGCCGAGGATCGCCCGCAGCTCGGCGATCCGCTCGAGCAGGTCGGCGTGCTCGGCGCGGACTTTGTCGGACTCCAGCGCGGTGAGGCGCTGCAGCCGCATGTCGAGGATCGCCTGCGCCTGCTCGCGCGAGAGCTCGAACTTCTCGATCAGGCCGTCGCGGGCGGCGTCGGGGTCGGAGGAGCCACGGATCAGTTTGATCACCGCGTCGAGGTTGTCGAGCGCGATCAGCAGGCCCTCGAGGATGTGGGCGCGGGCCTCGGCGCGGCGCAGTTCGTACTGGGTGCGACGGGTGACGACCTCGCGCTGATGCTCGACGTAGTACTTGACCAGCTCGAGCAGGCTCAGGGTGCGCGGAACGCCATCGACCAGCGCGACCATGTTGATCCCGAAGCTGGTCTGCATCGCGGTTTTCTTGTAGAGGTTGTTGAGCACGACCTTGGCCGGCTGGCCGCCGCGCTTGAGCTCGATCACGAGCCGCATCCCGGAGCGGTCGGACTCGTCGCGCAGGTCGGAGATCCCCTCCAGCTTCTTTTCGCGGACGAGGTCGGCGATCTTCGCGATCAGGCCGTTCTCGCCGCCCTTCTTCACGGTGAACGGCAGCTCGGTTACGACGATCGC
>DASTVL010000151.1:0-15331 GCA_035759115.1 Solirubrobacterales bacterium
TTCTGGATCTGCGAGGTGCCCTCGTAGAGGGTGGTGACGCGGGCGTCGCGCAGGTAGCGCTCGACCGGGTAGTCGTCGACGTAGCCGGCGCCGCCGTGCACCTGGATTGCCAGGTTGGCGCATTCGACCGCGGACTCGGTCGCGTAGAGCTTCGCCACCGAGGTCTCGGTCGTGTTCGGCTTTCCTTCGTCCTTGAGCGCGCCGGCGCGGTAGACCAGCATCCGCGCCGCGTCGCGCTTGACGATCATCTCGGCGATCATCTCCTGGACCAGCTGGAAGCGGGCGAGCGGCACGCCGAACTGCTTGCGCTCGGTCGAGTAGGCGACCGAGGCGTCGACGCAGCCGTCGCAGATCCCGACGCAGCCGGCGGCGACGCTGTAGCGGCCGTTGTCGAGCGCGCTCATCGCGACTTTGAAGCCGTCGCCGACCTCGCCCAGCATCGCGTCCTCGCCGACCTCGACACCGTCGAGCGAGAGCTCCGCCGTGTCGGAGGAGCGCAGGCCGAGCTTGCCGTGGATCTCCTGCGTGGTGAAGCCGTCGGCGGCGGTCGGCACGAGGAAGCAGGCGAGGCCGCGGTGCTTCTTCTCGGGGTCGGTCTGGGCGAATATCAGCGCGACCTCGGAGAAGTTGCCGAGCGAGATCCACATCTTCTGGCCGCTGATCGACCAGCCCGAGTCGGTCCTGGTCGCGCGGGTGCGCAGGTTGGCCGCGTCGGAGCCGGTGTCGGGCTCGGTCAGGCCGAAGCAGCCGAGCGCCTCGCCCGAGCAGAGCCGCGGCAGCCACTTCTGCTTCTGCTCCTCGCTTCCCCAGCGCTCGATCGAGCCGGCGACGAGCGAGGTCTGCACCGAGACCACGGTGCGGGCCGAGGAGTCGGCGCGGCCGACCTGCTCGACGATCAGGCCGTAGCCGAGGTAGTCGAGGCCGCGGCCGCCGTACTGCTCGGCGACCGGGGCGCCGAGGTAGCCGACCTCGCCCAGCTTGCTCGCCAGCTCGCGGTCGAAGCGCCCGGCGCGGTCGTTCTCCTTGACCCGCGGCAGGATCTCCTTGTCGGCGAATTCGCGCGCCGATTCGGAGATCAGGCGCTGCTCGTCGCTCAGCTGGAAGTCCATCTCACCGTCTCCTTCTCGGTTGCGCTCGTCAGGGTCAAAGCTCGCGGCCCAGGGTCGCGGCGAAGGCCTCCTGGGCCTCGCGGGTGCGCGGGCCGGGGCACTCCGGCAGCGGCGCGCCGTCGATCGCGGCGACAGCCTGGATCTCACGCGTGGTCGAGGCGAGGAAGGCCTCGTGGGCGGCGCGCAGATCGGCGACCGGCCAGGCGCCCTCCTCGACGTGGAGCGTCTTCACCAGCCGGTCGCGGGTGATCGACTCGAGCACGCCGTTGTCGAGCGACGGGGTGCGCAGTCCGCCCTGCGGCGAGACCCAGAAGATCGCCGAGGTCGGTGGCTCGAGCACGGTGCCGTCGGGGGTGACGAGCACCGCCTCGTCGGCGCCCTGCGCCTTGGCCAGGCGGGTCGCCTGCATGTTGGCGGCGTAGGAGAGCGACTTGACGCCGTTGAGGATCACGCTGGGGGAGTAGGTGACGGTGGCGACCGCGAGGCTCTCGGCGTGCGCGGGGATCGGCTCGACCGCGGCGATGCGGCGGCCGCCGCGGGTGACGATCAGGCGCAGCTGCCCGTCGGGACCGCCGGCCTCTGCCAGCAGGGCCTCGATCTCCCGCTCCAGCGCGGCGCGGTCGAAGGAGAGCTCGATCGCCGCGGCCGAGCGCTCGAGCCGGTCGAGGTGGTCGGGGAGCGCGAACGGCCTGCCCTCGTAGAGGCGGATCACCTCGAAGGCGCCGTCGCCCCGGTAGAGGCCATCGTCCTTCATCGGCACCAGCGCCTCCGCGGTCGGGGTCACCGTCCCGTCGACGCTTGCCATCTCCACCAGCCCCGTCATCGCCGCGCGAGGCTACCTCAGACCGCTTCGAACACGGTCGCGAGTCCCTGGCCGACGCCGACGCACATGGTCGCGATCCCGTAGCGGCCGTTGCGGCGGCGCAGCTCGCGGACCAGGGTGCCGGCGAGGCGGGCGCCGGAGCAGCCGAGCGGGTGGCCGAGCGCGATCGCGCCGCCGTTGACGTTGAGCCGCTCCCCCTCGATGCCGAGCTCGCGGGCGCAGGCGAGCGCCTGCGAGGCGAAGGCCTCGTTGAGCTCGATCAGGTCGATCCGGTCGAGCTCGAGGCCGGCGGCGGCGAGCGCGCGCGGCACGGCGACGGCTGGGCCGATGCCCATGTAGGCGGGGTCGACGCCGGCGACACCCGTGGCGACGACGCGGGCGAGCGGCTCGGCGCCGAGCTTCTCGACCCCGGCCGCGGAGGCGATCAGCAGGCAGGCGGCGCCGTCGTTCAGGGTCGAGGCGTTGCCGGCCGTGACCGTGCCGCCCTCGCGGAAGACCGGGCGCAGCGCCGCCAGCTTCTCCGCCGAGGCGTCGGTGCGCGGGCCCTCGTCGGCCTCGACCAGGACGGTCTCGCGGCGCTCTTTCGGCGCCTCGACCGGGACGATCTCCTCGGTGAAGCGGCCGGCCTCGGCGGCGCCGACCGCGCGCTCGTGGCTGCGCAGGGCGAAGGCGTCCTGGTCCTCGCGGCTGACCCCGTAGCGCTCGGCGACGTTCTCGCCGGTCTCGCCCATCGACTCGGTCGAGACGCCGAGCTCGGCCATGCGCGGGTTGACGAAGCGCCAGCCGAGCGTCGTGTCGTGCATCGTCTGCTCGCCGCGCGGCAGCCCGCGCTCGGGCTTGCCGACGACCCAGGGCGCCCGGCTCATCGACTCGACCCCACCGGCGAGGTAGAAGTCGCCCTCGCCGAGCTTGACCGCGCGGGCGGCGCAGTTGACCGCCTCGAGTCCGGAGGCGCAGAGCCGGTTGACGGTGGCGCCGGGGACGCTGTCGGGCAGGCCGGCCAGCAGCGCCGCCATGCGGGCGACGTCGCGGTTGTCCTCGCCGGACTGGTTCGCGGCGCCGAAGTAGACGTCGGTTATCTCAGTCGGGTCGATGCCGCTGCGCTCGACCACGGCGCGGATCGTGTGTGCGGCGAGGTCGTCGGGGCGGACGCCGGAGAGCGCGCCCCGGTAGGCGCCCATCGGCGTGCGCAGCGCCTCGACTATGTAGGCCTCGGGCATCCAGGGCATTAAAGGCGACGGGCCGCGGCGGCGTATCCTCAGGCGCATGGGGTTCGTCCTGCTGACGCTCGGCATGCTTGCCGCGATCATCGGTGTGCTGATGCTGGTCGGCCACTTCTACAAGGGCAGTACCGCCGACCTGGTCGACTGGAAGCCGACCCGCAGCCCCGAAGTCGAGGCGCAGAACGAGCTCGACGACGTGCGCCAGATGCTCGAGGCCCAGAACGAGATGCGCCGCCGCCGCGGCGCCACTGAGATCGACGAGCAGAAGATCAGGGTCGAAGTCGAAGAGGAGGAGCTGGAGCGGCTCCGCCGCGGCGACCCGTTCGGAGCCTGAGGCCGGGAGGGTCGTGGCCCGGGCGCTGATCGTCGGTTGCGGCTGCCGCGGGCGCGCGCTCGGCCGGGGGCTGCTGGCGGAGGATTGGCAGGTGCGCGGCACGAGCCGCGGCGAGAAGGGCGTGGCGGCGATCGAGGCCGCCGGGATCGAGGCGGCGCTCGCCGATCCGGTGCAGCCGGGCAGCGTGCTCGACCTGGTCGGCGACGTCGCCGCCGTCTACTGGTTGCTCGGCTCGGCGATCGGCACGGCGGAGAACCTGGCCGAGATCCATGGCGAGCGGCTCGAGCGCCTGCTCGAGCGCCTGCTCGAGCGCCTGGTCGAAACCCCGGTGCGCCGTTTCGTCTACGAGGCGAGCGGCAGCGTCGACGCCGCGCTGCTGGAGCGGGGGGCCGCGATCGTGCGCGAGGCGGGGGAGCGCTGGCGCATCCCGGTCACGGTCGCGGACCGGGAAGTCGATATAGCTAAACTCGGATAGGAATTTAGGTCAATTGCTGAAGAGCGAGAAATCCCCCGAGAGGAGCTGATCCCCGATGGCGCTGCAGCTTGGTGACGTAGCACCCGACTTCGAGGCCGAGACGACCGAGGGCCCGATCAAGTTCCACGACTGGCTCGGCGACTCCTGGGCCGTCCTCTTCTCGCACCCGAAGGACTTCACCCCGGTCTGCACGACCGAGCTCGGCTACATGGCGAGCATCGAGCCCGAGTTCGCCAAGCGCGGCGTCAAGATCCTCGGCCTCTCGGTCGACCCGCTCGACAAGCACGAGGACTGGGCCGACGACATCGCCGAGACCCAGGGCACGGCGCCGAACTACCCGATCGTCAGCGACGCCGACTTCGCGATCTCGAAGGCCTACGGGATGCTGCCGGCAGACGTCTCCGGCGACCCCGGTGACCGCACCCCGGCCGACAACCAGACCGTGCGCAACGTCTTCGTGATCGGCCCCGACAAGAAAATCAAACTGATCCTCGTCTATCCGATGACGACGGGGCGCAACTTCGACGAGGTCCTGCGCGTGATCGACTCGCTGCAGCTGACCGCCAACCACAAAGTCGCGACTCCGGCCCAGTGGCAGGACGGCGACGACGTGATCATCGCCGGCTCGGTCTCCAACGACGAAGCGAAGGAGAAGTACCCCGAGGGCTGGGAGGAGCCCCGTCCGTACATCCGCATAGTGCCGCAGCCCGACAAGGCTGCCTAGCCGAGGCGCTCCAGCAGGTCGCCGAGGATCCGCGCGGTCGCTCCCCAGATCAGGTGCCCCTCGACCTCGTAGGTCGGGGTGTGGATCGGGACGCCGCGGCGGACCAGGCGGCGCATCGCGTAGCCCTCGCGCAGCCTCTCCAGCGAGAAGACGAGCACGGTCTCGACCTCGGCCGGGTTGGGCTCGAGGCCGAGCCCGCCGGGGTGGGGGATGCGGCCGACGAAGGGGTGGATGCGGTAGCCGGTGACGAAGGTGCCGGCGGTGGCGAGTTGCTCGCCGAGCTCGACCCGGGCGGGATCGAGGCCGATCTCCTCCTCCGCCTCGCGCAGCGCCGTCGCGGCGAGGTCGGCATCGGTGTCGTCCTTGCGCCCACCCGGGAAGGAGATCTCGCCGGCGTGGCGTCGCATGTCGGCGCGGCGCTCGGTGAAGACCAGCCCCGGCTCGTGGGGCCAGCCGTAGAGCGGCAGCAGCACCGCCGCGTCGGTCAGACGATCACCTGCACGGTGCCACCGTCGACCGACCAGGCGGCGCCGCTGACGTAGGAAGCGCGCTCCGAGCAGAGGAAGACGATCGCGGCGGCGATCTCGCCGACCGCGGCGAGGCGGCCGATCGGGCGCTTGCCGCCCGCGGTCTCCAGCGCCTCTTCGCGGCTCTCGGCGCCCGACATCTGCTGCGACTGGTCGAGCAGGCCGCCCGGCTCCATCCACAGCTCGGCTTCGACCGGTCCGGGACAGATCGCGTTGACCAGCACACCCTGCTTCGCGTAGCGGTCGGCGAAGAGGCGCGAGAGCGAGAGCTCGGCCGCCTTCGCCACCGAGTACTCCGGCATCGCCGCCGAGGGTCGCTTACCCGCGGTCGAGCAGACGTTGACGACCCGCCCCCAGCCGCGCTCGGCCATCGGCGGGGCGGCGGCGCGCATCGCCCGCAGCGGCGCCATCACGTTGAGCTCGTACTGCGCGCGCCAGTCCTCGTCTGGCACCTCGTCGATGTCGCGCCACTGCGCCGCGCCGGCGTTGTTGACGAGTACGTCGAGCGCGCCGAACTCCTCGGTCGCCGCAGCGAGCATGCGCTCGCCGGCGTCGTCGGCGGTCACGTCGAGCGCCAGCGGCTCGGCCCGCCCACCCACGTCGGCGCCGGCCGTGGCCGCCTCCTCGACAGCAGCCGCGAGCCGCTCCTCGTTACGGCCGACCAGCAGCACACTCGCGCCCTCTTCGCAGAGCAGCCGCGCGGTCTCGCGGCCGATCCCGCGGCTGGCGCCGGTGACGACGCAGGCGCGCCCCTTTAGGCCGAGATCCACCTAAGCCTCCTCGATCTGCTCGGAGACCGCGACCGGGGTCTCGGCGGCGACGACCTTGTGGACGGGGCACTTGCGGGCGATGACGAGAAGCTTCTCGCGCTGCTCTTCGCTCAGCCCGGCCGGCAGGCGGATCGTCGCGTCGAACGAGCTCGGCGTGAACTTCTCGTACTCGACGTTCACCTCGACCTCGACCCGGCCGATGTCCCATTGCTTGCGCTGCGCGTACATCTCCATCGTGATCGCGATGCAGCTCGCCAGGCCGGCGGCGAGCAGGCGGGTGGGGGCGGGGCCGGCGTCGGTGCCGCCGGCGACCTCGGGCTCGTCGACGACGATGGTGTGGGCGCCGTCCTCGATCTCGACGTCGTGGACGAAGCCCTCGCGGCGGCGGGCGACGACCTTCACCGGCTCAGTCCTGGCCGCGGCCCTCGAACAGGGCCGGGTCGTCGACGTCGGCGTAGCGCGCCATCGCGTAGGCGAGGTCGGAGGCGCGGTTGACGAAGTGGATCACGGTCTCGGCCGCCAGCTCGCCTTCCTCGTTGAGCGCGCTGATGCGGCGCTCGGCGCGGCGGATCGTCGTGCGGGCGACGTCGAGCTGGGCGGACAGCTGGTTGCCGCCGGGGATGACGAACTTGGGCGGCAGCTCGACCCGGTCCATGTAGCGGTCGATCGCCGCCTCCAACTCGCTCACCATCGCCTCGGTCGTGCGGCTGACGCCGTCCTCGAGCCGCTCGCTCGCCTCCGGCGCGGTCGCCAGCTCGGCGCCGGCGACGAAGATGTCGTCCTGGAGGCGGAGGATGTCGGCGGCGAGCTCGGCCTGTTCGGGACCGCAGAGGGCGCGGGCGACGCCGAGCTGCGAGCAGGCTTCGTCGAGCGCGCCGTAGGCCTCGGTGCGGCCGTGGTGCTTGGGCACGCGGCCGCCGTACCAGAGCGAGGTGCTGCCGTCGTCGCCCTTCTTGGTGTAGATCTTGACCACGGTGGCCCGATCCTACGCCGTGCGGGTCAGCCGACCGGGTTGAAGACCAGCCCGGTGAGCACCTTGGGGAAGAAGTAGGTCGACTTCGGCGGCATGTTCTCGTCGCTTTCGCAGATCGCCTTGACCTGGTCGACCGGGATCGGGCGGAGGATGAAGGCGACGTCGTATGTGGCCTCCTCGAGCAGCGAGAGCGAGTCCTCGACGCTCTTCGAGTAGCCGAGCCCGCGCTTGGCGAGGATGTCGTCTTCGCTGAGCCCGGCGATGCCCTTGAGCACGAGCGTCTCGAGAATCGCCGCATCGAGGCGGCGGTAGGCCTCGGGCTTGCCGGCGAGCTGCTCGTCGAGCGCGGCAATCGCGCTGTCCTTGAGCCGCAGGCGGAAGGCTTTCTTGTGGAAGGAGTCGTAGAGGCCGAAGACGCCGGCGCCCTCCTCGCCGAGCGGGTCGAGCTGCTCGAGTGGCACCTCGGTCGCGTCGAAGAGCTCGCGCAGGCCCTCGCCGAGGCGGCGCTGTCGCTCGGGGTCGTCGGCGAGGCCGGAAAGCAGGCGGTGGGTGGGGAAGACGGTGAGGCCGGGGTCGTCGAGCCCGGTCAGCGCCATCAAGGTGTAGTTGTGATCGCCCTCGCCGCCGACCTCGTCGCGGTAGGCGATCGCGGTCTCGTAGCGGTGGTGGCCGTCGGCGATCAGCAGCTGGGCCTCGCCGAGGCGCTCGCTGACGGCGGCGAGGACCTCCGGGTCGCCGACCCGCCAGAGCCTGGTCACTGCGCCGCCTTCGTCGGTCGCCTCCCCCCAGGGCTCGGCGCCCTCGATCGCGGGCGCGACCAGCGGCCAGGCGTCGGCGGTGCTGAGCGAGAAGATCGGCGAGAGGTTGTGCTTCGTCGCGTGGGTGAGGTCGAGCCGGTCCTTCTTCGGTCCCGGCAGCGTGCGCTCATGGGGGAGGACCTGGCCGGCGGAGAAGTCCTCGACCCTGACCCGGGCGAGGATGCCGTGGCGGGTGCGCGGCTTGCCGTCGGGCCCGGTGTAGTCCTGGGTCATCGCCCAGATCGCCGGCTCGGAGTCGCCGACCAGGGCGCCGGCCTCGCGCCACTCGGCCATCAGACCGGCGGCGCGCTCGTAGGGATCGTCGTCGGTCTGCTGTGGCCCGGTCTCGCCGTACGGTTTGGGCAGGTCGATCGCGACCGCGTTGAAGGGCGAGCGCCCGAGCAGCTCCGCCCGCATCGCCGCGTCGATCACGTCATAGGGCGGCGCCGCCACGTCCTGCAACGACCCGGCCACCTCCAGGTCGTAGTGAGTCGCGTAGATCGGGCGCACGTCGGCCATCGCGGGCGGCACGCTAACGGTTCGCGCCGTCCGACGCGCATGGGAACATATGTTCGATTAGGGAGATGGCGTATCCGGCCTACATCAGGGAAAAAGCAAGGCAGCTCCGCACCGAGCGCAAGCTGACGATCGACGAGCTCGCCGAACGCCTGGCGCTCCCCCGCACGACGATCTACTACTGGGTGAAAGACCTGGAGATCGAGACGACCGAAAGCGAAACGCTCGCATCCAGGCGCGCCGGCGAAGTGAGTCGTGAAATGCACGCGAGGCTGCGTGGAGCCGCCTATGAGCAGGGGAAGACGGAATATCCTGCGCTCTCGGCCGAACCCACATTTCGCGACTTCGTCTGCATGTACATCGGCGAGGGCTACAAGCGCAATCGCAACGTTGTCTCGATCTGCAACTCAGACCCCGCTGTGATCCGACTCGGCGCGCTCTGGATTTGTCGGCTCGCCGCCAATCCGGTGTCGTATTCGTTTCAGCATCACGCAGACCAGAAGCCGCGAGAACTATGCGCGTTCTGGGGCGAGCTCCTGGGCATTGACCCGGCGACGATCAGGTTCCAGCGAAAGTCGAACAGCGGCAGGCTGACCGGCAGAACTTGGCGCTCCAAATATGGCGTCCTTCAGGTCCGTGCGTCGGATGCATATCTACGTGCACGACTGGAGGCTTGGATGGATGCCGTTCGTGGCGATTGGCCCTAGAATGGGCCAATCGGGGCGTAGCTCAGTCTGGTCAGAGCGCCCGCTTTGGGGGCGGGAGGATTCGCTGGTTCAAATCCAGCCGCCCCGATATCGCTGGTTCAATTTCTGTGGTGTCCCGCGCCGGCTGTTGCGTCTGGACGCTTATCCACTCAAGGAATTGCCTGGAAACAACCGATAGCGGCGACATGGAGGAGCAACCCGCCAACCCCCGCCGTCGCGAACGCGTCGTCTTCGAGACCGATCGCAGCCTCGTCATCGGCGATGTGACGCTGCCGCCCGAGGGTTACCAGAGCCGCTTCTCCGACGCGGTCAATCGCGGCGACGTGGCCTTCATCCCGCTGGTCGACGTCGAGATCTCGCCGCTCGGGGGCGGCGAGCCGGAGCAACGCGACTTCATCGTCCTCGCCAAGGAACACGTGCGGCTCGCCTATCCGCTCGACGAGGCCGAGTGG
Organism: Solirubrobacterales bacterium; assembly: GCA_035759115.1. Classification (GTDB taxonomy): domain Bacteria; phylum Actinomycetota; class Thermoleophilia; order Solirubrobacterales; family 70-9; genus VRUE01. The sequence continues at coordinate 9,431 of DASTVL010000151.1, forward strand.
CGTTAGCCGGGCGTCGTCACCGGGTCTCGGCCCGGCGCTTGCCACCGCCGGCGAAGGCGCCGATGTCGACGAGGAAGGCGAAGATGACGATGAACCAGCCGAAGCCGGTGACGCCGTCGTCGAAGGACCACATCACGGCGTAGGCCAGCGTCGTCCAGGGCAGCAGGAAGAAGCCGAGGAAGGGCAGGATCCAGCTGTCGAATGAGCGGCTGAGCAGATCGCTGAAGAGGAAGATCGCGAACAGCGCCAGGCGCGGCGAGATCAGGGCGAAGAGTAGGACGAGACAGCCGATGAGGGAACGCTACCTTGTAGGGACGATGCGCCACGCCGTGCTCGACACGCCCATGAAGCCGCCGTTCCCCGACGGGATCGAGGTCGCCTACTTCGCGCTTGGCTGCTTCTGGGGCGCCGAGCGACTCTTCTGGACGCTCGACGGCGTCTACACGACCGCCGCCGGCTACATGAACGGGGCCGCGCCGAACCCGACCTACGAGGAGGTCTGCTCGGGGCGGACCGGCCACGCCGAGGCGGTGCTGGTCGCCTTCGACCCGGCGAAGATCTCCTACGCCGACCTGCTCGAGGTCTTCTTCGAGGAGCACGACCCGACGCAGGGCATGCGCCAGGGCAACGACGTCGGCACCCAGTACCGCTCCGGCATCTACTTCACCGGTGACGCGCAGAAGGCGACGGCGGAGATGGCGCGCACGACCTACGACGAGGCGCTGCGCGCCGCCGGGCACGAGCCGATCACGACCGAGATCGAGCCCGCCGGGCACTTCTACTACGCCGAGGACTACCACCAGCAGTACCTCCACAAGGTCCCCGACGGCTACTGCGGGCTCGCCGGCACCGGCGTCTCCTGCCGCATCCCTGCAGCCGCCGCCGACTAGCGCGCCCGCCCGCCCCGGCGAATAGCATCCCGCGACCGTGACCCCGTCCCTGGGCTCATACATCGGCGGCTGCCTGGCGACGATCGGCATCGTCTCCGCGCTCGCCCTCGGCGGCTACTGGCTGCGGCGCTGGATCGTGCCCGAGTTCTCCGGCGCGCTCGCCCGCCTCGCCGACGCGACCCTCGCCGTCGCCCTGCTGGTGCTGGCGCTGGAGCTGCTCGGCTCGCTGGAGATCCTCACCGTCGGCTGGACGATCGTCGTCTGCATCGGCTTCGGCCTGGTCGCGGCCGCGATCGGGTGGACGATGGCGCCCGCGCAGGACCGCGAAGTGGGCGCGCCGCAGGTGCAGACCGCGGCGCTGCTGATCGCCCTCGGGGTCGCCTCCTGGGTCGTCGCCGAGTGGACCTTCCCCTCGCAGCTCGCGCTCGACCACGGCATGTTCGGCGGCGACACGACCTGGTACCACATGCCGTTCTCGGGCCGGATCGCGCAGGAGGGGACGACGCTGCCGCTGCACTTCACCGACCCCCTGCGGCTCGCCGCCTGGTTCTACCCGGGCACCTCCGAGCTCCTCAACGCCGCCGGCATCGTCCTCTTCAAGACCGACTGGCTCTCGCCGCTGATCAACATGATCTGGCTCTCGATCGCGCTGCTCGCGGCCTGGTGCGTCGGCCGCCCCTACAAGGTCGGCCCGGCGACGATGGTCGCCGGCGCGCTCGTCTTCTCCGCCGGGGTGATGATCGAGACCCAGCCCGGCGAGGGCCGCAACGACATCATGGGCCTCGCCTTCCTGCTCGCCTTCGCCGCCTTCCTGATCAACGGCCACCAGCGACGGGCGCCGAAGGAGGGCACGGCGGTACAGGACGCGCCCGAGGAGGACGCGCCGCTGCTCGACAAGGGCCCGCTGATCCTCGCCGGGGTTGCAGCCGGGCTCGCCGTCTCGGTCAAGCTGCCGCTGCTGGCGCCGGTCGGCGCGATCGCGGTCGGCATGGTCCTCGTCAGCGGCGCCGGGCGCCGGCTGGTGACCGCGGCGGCGATCGGCATCCCGGCCTTCGTGGTCGGCGGCTACTGGTACGTGCGGGCGGCGATCATCACCGGTGGCAACCCGATCCCGCAGTCGGGCTTCGGGCCGCTCAAGCTGCCCCGACCCGACCAGTTGCCGCTCGACCCACGGCCGCGCTTCGCTGTCGCCGACTACCTGACCAACCCGACGATCTACCGGCGCTGGTTCTTCCCCGACCTGAACGACGCGCTGGGCCCGCTTTGGCCGCTGATCCTGATCATGGCCGTCGCCGCTGCGGTCTTCATCGCGGTGCGCTCGCGCAACAGAGTCCTGCGCGTGGTCGCCGCCGCGGCGCTGCTGACCGCGGTCGTCTACCTGTTCACGCCGCTGACCGCGGCCGGGCAGGAAAACTCGCCGACGGGTTTCTTCACCAACACCCGCTACCTGATGCCGGGGCTGTTGCTGGCGCTGACCCTGGTGCCGATCGCGCGCCCGTTACGTGCACCTGACAGCCGCGCCTGGCAGACGCTGCTCTTCCTGGTCGCGGTCTACGCGATCACCGTGCTGACGACGCCGCGCTGGTTCCCGGACTACATCGTCGGCACCGTCTTCCTCACCCTGGCGCTTGTCTGGGCGCCAGCCGGGCTCGGGCTGCTGCGCGGGCGACGTCTGATCGGCCGCGGCCAGGTCGCCGCGGTGGCGGGCGCGATCCTGCTGCTCGCCGTCGTGCTCGGGAGGGCGCAGGAGGTGCAGTACTACGAGAACCACTACCAGCGCACGACCCCGTTTCTGCAGGAAGGCGGCCCGCAGGACGCCTTCGCCTTCGCCAACGAGCTGCACGACAAGCGGATCGGCATCGCCGGCTCGGGCGAGATCTTCTTCGGCCAGTACGGCTTCTACGGCAAAGGCGTCGACAACTACGTCCAGTACATCGGCGTCGAGGGCCCGGATGGCGAGTACCGCCTGGCGACGAGCTGCCGCCAGTTCCGCCGCCTGATCAACGAAGGCGACTACGACTACCTGATCACCAGCCAGGCGACGCAGGACTCGCCCGAGGCCGACTACTACTACCCCGTCTACGCCTGGGTGAAGACCGACCCGGCGCTGAAGCTGGTGATCGAAGAGCCGGAGATCGAGCCCCAGCCGGACTACGTGTTCAAGGTCGAAGGCGAGCTCGACGAGAGCTGCGCCGACGTCGGCAAGAGCTGACTCAGAGCCTCAGGCGGTCGCGAGAGCGTGCCCGCGGACCAGCTCCGCGGAGTACTGCGGCTGCTCCCACCAGAAGAGATGGCCGACGTCGTCCAGCAGCCGCGGCGAGACCCCGAGCAGCCGGGCCAGCTCGATCCCGTTCTCGACCCCGATCAGGCGGTCGGCGGTGCCGTGGATCACCTGCGTCGGCAGTTCGATCCGGTCCAGGCGGTCGCTCGTGTCGTGTTCGATGCAAGCCTGCATCTGCTGCACGATCACCCTCTGCGGCGCGGGCAGCGCCGCGGCCATCTCGGCAAAGGCGGCGAAGCGCGAGTCGTCGGCGCGGAAGCCGGGGGAGAGGTTGATCTCCCACATCGTGCGGAAGACGCGTTCCTGCTCGCCCGAGGCGGCCGCTTCGCTGAGCATCTGCAGGTCCTCGCGCGACATCAGGCCGTCCGCGGGGCTGTGGCTCCAGGTGGCGCCGAGGCTGAGCGTGCGGATCCGCTCGGGGTGGGCGAGCGCGAGCTCTTGGGCGATCGTGCCGCCCATCGAGATGCCGAGCACGTGCACGCGCTCGAGCTCGAGCGCGTCGAGCAGCGCCGCGGTGTCGGCGGCGAGGTCGGCGATCCCGAACGGCATCTGCGCCGGCCCGGAGAGCCCCATGCCGCGGTTGTCGAAGGCGATGCACTCGAAGCTCTGCTCGAGCAGCGAGAGAAACGGCTGCCCCCAGGCCAGGTGGGTTGCGCTCATCCCCTGGATCAGCAGCAGCGGCTCACCCGCCCCCGAGCGCACGTAGTTCAGCTCGGTGCCTCCCGCATCCACCGTCGGCATGCGAGCGATCCTACGCCAACCGGCTTGCCAGAGCCCTAAGCTAAGACGCACCCGCCCCCGTAGCTCAGTGGACAGAGCGGCTGCCTTCTAAGCAGCGGGTCGCAGGTTCGAATCCTGCCGGGGGTATCCAAGTAGCAGAGCCAAATCCGCCGCCCTCCGGGGCGGCTTTTTGTTCCGGGTCAACACCTGGGTCAACAGCTTGTAGGGAGAGCGTGGGGGAAAACCGACTCGATGGATGTGCGCGAAATGCTCGGGCGAGGTGGGCGTCGTCGGCGTCGATGTAGGCGTAAAGCGGCCCAGCGTCGCAGATTAGTGCGATGCCGGCATCTCCGAGGCCAGGATTCCCTCGAATCCGCTCCGAGGCGTCGCTGTGGCCGTTGCGACCGGCCGCAGCGGCGCCGAGCCGTCGGTCCTCGCCGGCGCCGAGGTGCCGCTCGAGCGCGGTTCTGATCACGTCGGCGATTCGTCACCGTGCCGCTCGGCCTCGTGACGGAAACGGGCGTCGAGCTCATCGGGCAGCTTGACGGTGGTGCGCTTCATAAGGATGCCCGCATACCAACCGCAAGTCTCAGCCAACAGACTCCGTTTGTACTGATAGGGTGCCGAGCCTGGTGGCCTTGTGCCGGGGAGGCGCAGCGGCGAGGGCTCCAACGGATTGACTGTGATCGGCAGGCAGAACGTTCACCCAGGCGGCGCTCTGCGCCCGCTTCTCCTCATCTGTCTCGTTGCCGGGGCCGTCGTGTTCCTCTCGGTCTCCTGGGGGGAGGCCAAGAAGCGCGGGCCCGCGGTGGCGATGGTCGCGAAGGGCGCAGCCAAGGGGAAGTGCCGTCTCGTGATCGCGGTCAAGGGCGCGCCGCGACGCTCTCGAGTCGTGATCCAGGTCCGCCGTGGCCGCGGCTGGCGCGCCATCCGGGTCCGCCGGGTGAAGAAGGGCGCATCGAGGACGCGCATGGCCTGTCTCCGGCGCTTCGCCAGGGTACGGATGCGCGTGGTGCTCGTCAGGGGCAAGCGTCCGCTCGCCAAGTCGAGGCCGATCCGCCAGCCCCGCTGGCGACCACCCGTCCAACCGCAGCAGCCACCGGCCCTGCCCGCGCTTCAACCTGCGCCTGCGCCACCGCCGAGCGACCCCCCCGAGGCCGATGACGATGACGCCGACGATCCGCCTCCCGACCCGGTTCCCGAGACCGCGATCGACTCGGGGCCGTCCGGCCTTCAGTCCGCTGCGGGAGCCTCGTTCACCTACTCGGGATTCCCGGTCGCGGCGACCGAGAGCTTTGAGTGTCGTCTCGACGGCGCGGCCTTCGGGCCGTGCCCCGGCGCGGGCAAGGACTACGCGGGCCTGCCCGACGGCGAGCACACCTTCGCCGTCCGCGCCCTGAACGGCTCGGGCGATGCCGACCCCACGCCGGCGACGCGCAGCTGGGAGATCGACACCGTGGCGCCGGAGACGACCATCGAGTCGGGGCCTGCCGACACCACGACGTCCACAGTCGCCGCCTTCGGCTACTCGGGCGCTCCCTCGGCAGATGTCGCCGGCTTTGAATGCGAGATTGACGGTGGCGGCTTCGCCGACTGCCCAGAGGGGGGAGGGGACTTCTCCGACCTCGACCCCGGGGAACATGTCGTCAAGGTGCGCGCCGTCGACGCGGCCGGCAACGCCGACCCTACGCCCGCGATCCACGAATGGCATGTGATCCCCGTCGAGCAATGCGGTGAGCTCGACCGCGACCAGACCTGGCAGGGCGATGCGGTCCCGCTGATCGTGTTGACGTGCGATCTTGAGATCCCCGCAGGCATGGAGCTGGGCATCGAGGGCGATGTGGTTGTCAAGGCTGCCAGCGGCGCTACCCTCCACATCGAAGGCACCCTCGAAGCCGACGGCACCGACACCGAACCGATCACCTTCACCAGCCTCGAGGACGACTCGGCCGGTGGGGACACCAACGGGGACGGCGACGCCAGCACCCCCGAGGCAGGCGATTGGGGTGG
>DASTVL010000152.1:0-9623 GCA_035759115.1 Solirubrobacterales bacterium
GACGAGCGGCGGATCTCCTTCCGGGTCGAGCGCACGCGGGGGCTCGAGCATGGGGTCGAGCGGGCGCTGCGCGCGGCGGAAGCGGGCGAGGTCCCGGTCGTGGTCAGCGGCGACGGGCTGATCGGCGCCGTCGGCGGGGCGCTTGCCGGCTCCGAGACGCCGCTCGGCATCGTCCCCGGCGGGCGCGGCAACGACCTCGCCCGCGTTCTCGGCATCTCCGCCGAGCCCGGCGAGGCCGCGGCGACCCTCGCCGCGGGCCGGACGCGGCGGATCGACGTCGGCGAGGTCAACGGCAAGCCCTTCCTCGGCATCGTCAGCATCGGCTTCGACTCCGAAGCCAACCGGCTCGCCAACGAAACCAAGCTGCTGCGCGGCAACCTCGTCTACGCCTACGCCGGGGTGCGCACCCTGCTCGGCTGGAAGCCGGCCCGCTTCACGATCGCGATCGGCGAGCGGCGCGAGCGCATCAGCGGCTACTCGGTCTCGGTCGCAAACAACAAGGCCTTCGGCGGCGGCATGCTCGTCGCCCCCGACGCCGACCTCGAAGACGGCGAGTTCGACGTCGTCAGCGTCGGCGAGGTGGGCAAGCTGCGCTTCCTGAGTAACCTGCCGAAGGTGTTCAAGGGCACCCACGTCGACGAGGACGAGGTGCGGGTGATCCGCGCCTCACGGCTCGAGGTCAGCGCCAGCCGCCCCTTCCCGGTCTATGCCGACGGCGAGCACCTGACCGACACGCCGGCCTCGCTGCGGGTGCTGCCGCGGGCGCTGAGCGTGATCGTCCCGGCGCGGGCCGGGGAGTGAGCGCGCGCCGCGGCGGCGCTCTCTTCGGCGCCAAGCGCCTCGCCGCGCGCGGCGTCGGCGCGGCCAGCAGGGCCAGCGGGCGCGGCGGCGGGACCACCCTGCCCGGCCGGCTGCTGCTGCGGCTCGACCGGCACGCGATCGGCCGGCTCGGCGGGCGCCTCGACGACGGCACCACGCTGATCAGCGCGACCAACGGCAAGACCACGACCGCGGGCATGGTCGCGGCCCTGCTCGCCGCCGCCGGGCGCGAGCCGGTGCACAACCGGGCCGGCTCGAACATGACCTGGGGCATCGCCACCGCGCTGCTCGACCAGCAGGGCAGCGAGGGGCTGTTCGAGGTCGACGAGGCCTGGCTGCCGCGTGTGGCCGAGGAGCTCGAGCCCTCGCTGATCGTGCTCGGCAACCTCTTCCGCGACCAGCTCGACCGCTACGGCGAGACCGAGATCCTCGCCGAGGAGTGGGCGCGCACCGTCGCCGCCAGGACCGGTCGCACGCGCTTCGCGCTCAACGCCGACGACCCGCTGATCGCCGACCTCGGGCGCGAGGAGGACGGCAGCCGCCGCGAGGGCGTCGTCTACTTCGGGATCGAGGACGGGAGCCAGGCGCTGCCCGAGCTGCAGCACGCGTTCGACGCCAAGCACTGCCGCCGCTGCGGCCATCCCTACGCCTACGAGCGCGCCTTCGTCGGTCACCTCGGCCACTACAGCTGCCCCGGCTGCGGCGCCGGCCGGCCGGCCCCCGACGTGGCGGCGACCCGGATCGAGCTGCACGGCATGCACGGCTCCTCGGTGACGCTCCGCACTCCGGCGGGCGAGCTCGCGCTCGAGCTGCCCGTGCCCGGCCTCTACAACGTCTACAACGCGCTGGCGGCGATCGCCGCGGCGCTGGAGCTGGCGATCGAGCCGGACACGATCGGCCCGGCTCTGGCCGACCTGCGCGGCGCCTTCGGCCGGGTCGAGACCGTGCCGGTGGACGGCAGGCAGGTCTCGATCCTGCTGATCAAGAACCCGGCCGGCGCGAACGAGGTCCTGCGCACGCTGAAGCTCGAGGCCGCGGCGGGAGCGGTCGACCTCTGGATCGCGCTCAACGACGGCATCGCCGACGGCCGCGACGTCTCCTGGATCTGGGACGCCGACTTCGAGCTGCTGGCGGGCGCCGTGCGGCGGGTGACCTGCGCCGGCACACGGGCGCCGGAGATCGCGCTGCGGCTCAAGTACGCCGGCTGGCCGGAGGACGCGATCGCGGTCGAGCCGGGGATCGAGGCCTCGCTCGACCGCGCCGTCGGAGAGGCGCCCGGGCAGCTCTTCGCGCTGCCGACCTACACGGCCCTGCTCGAGCTGCACAAGCTGCTCTCGGATCGCGGCCTCACGCAGGAGTTCTGGCGGTGACGGGCGGCCGGGACGCGTCTGTCATCTGGCATGACGCCGAGTGCGGCGGGTACGGCGCCGATCTCCAGCTGTGGGAGGAGCTTGCGAGCGGCGACGTGCTGGACCTCGGCTGTGGGACCGGGCGCGTCGCCATTCACCTGGCGAGGAAAGGCGTCAACGTAACCGGCTTGGATGCAGAACCCGCGTTCGTTGCCGCGCTCAACGATCGCGCCGGCGCGCTGACCGCCGCCGGGTTCGTCGGCGACGCGAGGGACTTCGAACTTGGCGCCGAGTTCGATCTCGTGCTGGCGTCGATGCAGCTGATCCAGCTGTTCGCCGATGCCGCGGAGCGCGCGCGGTGTCTGCGCTGCGTCGCCGCGCACCTCCGGCCCGGCGGGCTGGCGGCATTTGCGATCGTCGAGGGGGCGCCGAACCCGGTCGACGGCTCCCCTCCCCTGCCTGACACGCGCGAGGTCGACGGCTGGGTCTACTCGAGCCTGCCGATCGAGACCGCGGTCGACGCCGACGGGCTGCGCGCACGGCGCCTGCGCCAGACGGTCTCCCCCGCGGGTGAGCTCGAGGAGGAGCTCGACGAGATCCTCCTCGCGTTGCTCGACGCGCTGACCCTGGAGCGCGAGGCGGCCGCGGCCGGGCTGGCCCCGGCAGGCCGCCGCGCCGTCCCCCCCACGTCCGACCACGTCGGCTCGTCCGTCGTCCTGCTGCGGAGGGCCGCCTGATGGAGCTCCGCCTGCTCGCGCTCTACCCGGAGCAGATGAACATCTACGCCGATCGCGGCAACATCGTCTTCCTGCAGCGGCGCTGCGAGTGGCGCGGGATCGGCTTCGCCTACGCGGCCGCCGGGCCGGGCGACGCGGTCGACCCCGCCGCCCATGACCTGCTCTACCTCGGCGGCGGCCAGGACCGCGACCAGCGCGCCGTCGCCGCCGACATGGTCGCCGGCAAGCGCGATGCGCTGGCCGCTGCGGTCGGCGACGGCGCCGTCCTGCTCGCCGTCTGCGGCGGCTACCAGCTGCTCGGCCACAGCTACCAGCTCGCCGATGAGCGCCTGCCCGGCCTCGGCCTCGCCGATCTGGAGACGGTGCGCGGTCCCGGCGAGCGGCTGATCGGCAACGTCGCGATCGAGGCCGACCTAGGCGACGGCCCGCGGACGATCGCCGGCTTCGAGAACCACGGCGGGCGCACCCACCTGGGCGCGGGCGCCAGGCCGCTCGGCCGGGTGCTGAAGGGATTCGGCAACAACGGCGAGGACGGCTTCGAGGGCGTCCGCCGCGACAACCTCTTCGGCACCTACCTGCACGGGCCCCTGCTGCCCAAGAACGCCTGGCTCGCCGACCGCCTGATCGCGCTCGCGCTGGAGCGCCGCTACGGCGTTGCGCCCGAGCTGGAGCCGCTGGATGACCGGCTCGAGCTGGCGGCGCAGGAGTGCGCCCGTGCGGTCGCGCTGCGCAGCTGAGTCGCGGCGGGCGGGTTCGGGTAGACGATGAGCGTGGGCTTGGGCAAAAGATCGCTCGTGGCGCTGGCCGGCGGCCTGGCCCTGCTCGGCTCCGGCCTGCAAGCGAGCCCGGCCGCGGCTGCATGCGGCGCCGAAGAGCCGCGGATCGTCGGCAACGTCTACTACGGGACCTCCTGCGACGACACCTACCGCATGCCGCGCAGCGTCACCGTCGCCCACGGCGAAGGCGGCAACGACACGATCTACGGCCAGCGCGGCAACGACCGGCTCTTCGGCGACGCGGGCAACGACCGGCTCTACGGGGGTATCGGCGACGACCAGCTGAAAGGCGGGCCGGGTGACGACCTCCTCTCGGGCGGCTTCGGCGCCGACTCGGTCCTCGACGGCGAAGCGGGCGACGACTTCGTCCGCGGCGACGCGACGATCGACAACATCCAGAACACGGGCGGCGGCACCGACACGCTCAGCTACGCGACGGGGGTGACGCCCGGCTTTCCGAATCAGGGCTCGTTATTCGACTACGCAGGCTTTCCCGGCGACGAAAACGGCCGCGGCGTCTACATCGACCTTGAAGATCCCGGCGCAGACGACGGCAACGGGTTCGCCAACAACGGCAAAGCGCCGGCGGGTGGAGGCGTCGATCTCGATCTGGACGGGGCGAGCTTCGAGATCGTCATCGGAACGCCGTTCCCCGATTTCATCGTCGGCAGCGACCACGCTGAGACGATCTACGGCGGCGGCGGAACGGATGTCATCCTCGGCGAAGGCGGTGCCGACGAGCTGCACGGCGGCGCCGAGGGCGACAGCTGTGAGGCGGATTCGGGCTCGACGATCGATTGCGAGCGCAGCGACGACGTGGTTGAACCGCGAGATGTCGGCACTATCGCCGTGGGCAGAATGGAGCCCGGCACCGAGGAAGACGCCGCTCTCTACCTGACCGGCAGCAACGGTGCCGACGTCGTCACGGCGACGTATTCGCCCGGAGCCGTCACCTTCACGATCGGCCTCGGCTCCGAGGGCGGCTTCGACAGCGTCGCGGTAGCTGAAGGAGATTGCGAATCACCTGCCGTCGGCAGCGCCGTCTGCGGGATCGAAGGCGCGCCCGACTCGATCGTCCTCGCGGGCCTGGAGGGGGACGATGCGTTGCACGCCGCCAACTTCCCGGCGAGGACGTCGGTAGTGATGCTCGGCAACGACGGCGGAGACCAGCTGACCAGCGGCGCGACCGAAGACGCGCTCGTCGACGGCGACGGACCCGACACGGTCTCTGCCGGCGCCGGCGACGATGCCGTGCCCAACAACGGCGGCGGCGACTTCCTGCACGCCGGCACGGGCGAGGACCTGTTCATCTCGGACGCGGTCTGTAACGGCGATCTGCTCGACGGCGGCCCCGACCGCGACAACGCCAACTGGGCCCAGTTCGACCAGGCCGTGACGATTGACATGCGAGCGGGGGCGGCCGGCCGGGTCGGGCCTGGCGGCGAAGCGCAGTGCCCCAGCCCGGAGCTGCTGACCGAGCTGCGGGCGCTCGAGGACATCGAGGGCACGAGCCACGCCGACGTGATGGTCGGCGACGAGGCGAACAACCAGCTGCTGGGCAGGCCGGGTGCCGATACCTACTTCGCCCTCGGCGGCAACGACTCGATCCTCGCCAACTCGGGCACTCCCTTCGACGACCCCGATCCGACGATCGACTGCGGCGAGGACTGGGACCTGGCCCAGATCGACTTCCCCGCGAACGGCCCCGACGCCGCACCGGCGGGTTGCGAGGAAATCGAGGAGCGGGCGCCGAACAGCTTCCGGCCACCGAGCACGCCGCCCGACCCCGACCCCGAGCCTCCCGCGCCGCCGACGTCGCCGCCGCTGACCTCGCCGCCGCCGCCGGCGCAGCTGCCTTCGCCGCCGGCTCCGCAGGGCGACCGCACCCCGCCGCGCACCGGGATCGCCCACCGGCCACAGCGCCGCGTCTTCACCGCGCGCCGCTTCCGCCGCGTCGTCTTCGCCTTCCGTTCCAGCGAGCGCGGAGCGCGCTTCCGCTGCAAGCTCGACCGCGACCGCTTCAGGCCGTGCGGCTCACGCCGCGCCTACCGCCTGCGCCCCGGTCGCCACGCGCTGCGCGTCTTCGCGATCGACCGGGCCGGCAACCGCGACCCCTCGCCCGCCGTGTTCAGGTTCGTCGTGCGCCGGGTCAGCGCCCACTGGATCCAAAGCCACCGTCGCCGCGGGCAGACTCGCTGAGCGAGTCGACCTCGAGCGGCTCCGGCAGGCCGACCGGCGTGACGACGAGCTGCGCGATCCGCTCGCCCGGCCCGACCCGGAAGGTCTCAGCCGGATCGGTGTTGAGCAGCAGCACCCGCACTTCGCCGCGATAGCCCGCGTCGATCAGACCCGGGCTGTTGACCAGCGCGATCCCATGATCCCGCGCCAACCCCGAGCGCGGCAGCACCAGCCCCGCATACCCCGCGGGAATCTCCACCGCGACCCCCGTCCCAACGCTCCACCGCTCCCCAGGCCCCAGATGAGCAGCCTCACACGCATAAAGATCCAGCCCGGCATCCCCGGCGTGCGCCCGTGTCGGCACAACCGCCTCGTCTTTCAGCTTCGCGATCCGCAGCTCCATCGCCGCGGACCCTACGCAACGGCGAGGTCGTCGAAGCGGTGCAGCTCCGCGACCGGCACTCGTGCGTGGACGAGCACGCCGTCGGCCCGCTCGGTCCGCTCGAGGTCGCCGGCGACCTCGTGCAGCTCGTGCAGCCGCGCCCCCTCGCTGTAGGGGACGAGCAGCTCGACCTCGGCCAGCGTGTCCTCGAAGGCGCGCTCGACCCGCTCGCACAGCGTCTCGATCCCCTCGCCGCTCAGCGCCGAGACCAGGACCGCGTCGGGGTGGCGCAGCAGAGCCTCGCTGCGGGCTTCCTCGTCGAGCAGGTCGGCCTTGTTCAGCACCAGCAGGCGCGGCTTCTCGCCGGCGCCGATCTCCTCCAGCACCGAGTCGATCGCGGCGAGGTCGTCGAGCCGGCGCTGCTCCGGCGCCGCCGCGTCGACCACCTGTACGACCAGGTCGGCCAGCACGGTCTCCTCCAGCGTCGCCTTGAACGCCTCGACCAGCTGGTGGGGGAGCTTCTCGATGAAGCCGACCGTGTCGGTGAAGAGGAAGTCGCGGCCCGAGAGCGGCACGCTGCGCGTGGTCGGGTCGAGCGTGTGGAAGAGGCGGTCGCCGACCCCGACCTCCTCGGCCCCGGTGAGCGCGTTGAGCAGGGTCGACTTGCCGGCGTTGGTGTAGCCGGCGAGGGCTACCCTGGGCAGCGAGGAGCTCTCGCGGCGCGCCCGCATCACGCCGCGGTTGCGCTCCAGCCGGCCGAGCCGGCGGCGCAGCGCCGCGATCCGGTCGCGGGCGAGGCGGCGATCGGTCTCGATCTGGCTCTCGCCCGGCCCCCTGGTGCCGATGCCGCCGTCCATACGGCCGGCGCCGAGGCGCTCGAGGTGGGTCCAGAGGCCCCGCATGCGCGCCATGTTGTATTCGAGCTGGGCCAGCTCGACCTGCAGCTTGCCCTCGGCCGAGTGGGCGTGGTCGGCGAAGATGTCGAGGATCACGGCCGTGCGGTCGATCACCGGCACGCCCAGCGCCGCCTCGAGGTTGCGCTCCTGGCGCGGCGCGAGCTCGTCGTCGCAGGCGACCAGGTTGGCGTCGCAGGCGGCGATCTGGCGCTTCACCTCGGTCAGCTTGCCCCGTCCCAGGTAGCGATCCGGGTCCGGCGCCTCGCGCTGCTGCAGCGCCTCGCCCGCCGTCGCCACGCCGGCCGTGCGCAGCAGCTCCTTGAGCTCGGCGAGCGGGTCGCCCTCGACCCCCTGGGCGACGATCCCGAGCGCGAGCGCCCGTTGCCGGGCACGCGGATTGGTGACGCCGGCGCCGTCGGCGCCGTATCGCGTCTCCTTGCTGCGCCCGTTCCTCGATCGATCCACTCGACCTGATTGTAGGCGCAGGGGTCAGCCGGATAGGCTTCGCGATCGTGAAGGTCTTCCTCACCGGGGCAACGGGGTTCATCGGCGGCGCCGTGGCCCGCCGGCTGCGCGAGCGCGGCGACGAGGTCACCTGCCTCGTCCGCGACCCGGCCAGGGCCGACGAGCTGGCCGCGCTCGGCTGCAACCTGGTCAGCGGCGACCTCGGCGACAGCGACGCGATCCGCAACGGGATGGACGGCTGCGACGCGGTCATCCACGCCGCCGCGATGTACAAGGTCGGGATCCCGGCCAAGCAGCACCCGGCGATGTGGGAGGCGAACGTCGCCGGCACCGAGAACGTGCTCAAGCTGGCCGGCGAGACCGGCATCGACAAGCTCGTCTACGTCTCCACCGTGGGCGTCTTCGGCAACACCCACCGCCAGGTCGTCGACGAGAGCTACGAGCACCCGGGCAAGGAGTTCACGTCCTACTACGAGGAGACCAAGCTCGAGGCCCACCGCATCGCCAAGCGGATGATCGCCGACGGGCTGCCCGGCACGATCGTCCAGCCGGGCGGCGTCTACGGACCCGGCGACACCTCCCAGGTCGCCGACCTGCTGGCGGAGTTCTTCGCCGGCAGGCTGGTGCTGATGCCCTTCCCCGATCTCGGCATCTGCCTGACCCACGTCGATGACATCGCCACCGGCATCCTGCTCGCGCTCGACCACGGCAAGGTCGGCGAGACCTACGTGCTGAGCGGGCCGGTGACGACGATGCGCGAGGCGATCGAGACCGTCGCCCACGCGACCGGTCGCAAGGCGCCGAAGCGGGCGATGCCGGTGCCGCTGATGAGGATGCTGACCCCGGTCGGGCCGCTGGTCGGCAAGCTGATGGGCCAGCCGCCGAACCTGCGCGAGCTGATCTCCTCAGCCGACGGCGTCACCTTCTGGGCCGGCCACGAGAAGGCCAGCCGCGAGCTCGGCTACGCGCCGCGCGGCATGGAGGAGGGCCTGCGCCAGACGCTCGCGGCCGACGACCGCTTTCCCGATCCGACGCCGGCCTAGCCGGGCGGGCCGCGATGCGGGTCATCGACGTCGAGCACCTCGGCCGTCCGCACGTGATCGGCTGCTGGCAGGTCGGCGAGGCCCTGGTCGACCCCGGTCCCGAGTCCTCGCTGCAGACGCTGCTGGATGCGCTCGGCGAGGAACGGCCACGGGCGCTGCTGCTGACCCACATCCACCTCGACCACGCCGCCGCGACCGGCGCCCTGGTGCGGCGCTGGCCGGACCTCGAGGTCTACGTGCATGAGCGCGGCGCCCCGCACCTGATCGACCCGAGCCGGCTGCTGGCCAGCGCCGAGCGACTCTACGGCGAGCACATGGAGCGGCTCTGGGGCGAGATCGTGCCGGTGCCCGAGCAGAACGTGAAGCCGCTGGCGGGCGGCGAGCGGGTGCTCGGCATGCGCGTCGCCCACACGCCCGGGCACGCCTCCCACCACGTCAGCTACCTGCACGAGGAGAGCGGCGCCGCCTTCGTCGGCGACGTCGCCGCGGTCCGCATCCCCGGCGTTGACCTGCTCGTCCCGCCCACCCCGCCGCCGGACATCGACATCGAGGCCTGGACCGAATCGATCGGGATCGTCGAGGAGTGGCGCCCCGAGCGCCTCGCGCTCACCCACTTCGGCGCGATCGATGACCCCCTCCCCCACCTTGCCCGCGTCAAGGAGCGCCTGCGCGAAGAGGCCGACCTCTCCCGCGTCTTGCCCGAGGACGCCTACGAGCAGCGCCACCGCGAGCGCGTCGCCGCCGCGGCCGAGAGCGAGCAGGCCGCCGCGGAGATGATCCAGTGCGTCCCCCCGCAGTACCAGTGGCGCGGACTGGACCGCTACTGGCGCAAGCGCTAGTTTGCCTGCACCTCGGGCGCGAACGGGGTCTCAGTCCGTCCAATCAGATAGGGAGTTCAAATTGAACCGAACCGTTCGTAGACCCTCGCTGCGCGCTGCTCTCGGCGTCGCGCTCGCCGCCCTCGCGACGCTGGCGCTT
>DASTVL010000153.1:0-3847 GCA_035759115.1 Solirubrobacterales bacterium
CTTCGTCGCGCGCTCGGCCGGCGGCGAGCGTGAGCTCGCCCCAGAGCCTGTGCAGCTCAGGCTGGTACCGACGGCGAGGCAAAGCTTGAGGGGTCCGACTGACCCAGGCTAGGGCGTAGCCCTTGGCTCTGGTTTTGCTGGCCGTTGGGGCCTATCATTCGCTTGCGAGGTGGGGTTGGACCGAATTGATGGCGCGCGGGCTCGCCGCGATCCTGGCTGCAGACGTCGTCGGCTACAGCCGACTCATGTCGGTCGACGAGGCGAGAACCCACGAGCGCCTGAGGGCGCTTCGCCAGGACTTCATCGAGCCCAAGATCGCCGAGCACCACGGCCGGGTCGCCAGGCTCATGGGTGACGGCGCCCTGGTTCGCCGGCGCCTGATGTGCGCCGCCTTTCCACCGCATGCCCCGGACCCTCTGTCTTCCCCAAAGGGGAATGATCATGTCCACCCCATCGTCTTCGCCCACCCGGCGCGATCTTCTCGTCCTCTCGGCCGCCGCCGGCGCCGCCAGCCTGCTTCCCGCGAGCGTGGGCGCCGCGACCGGCGGCGACGCCATCCGGCCCTTCAGCATCAATGTTCCGGAAGAGGAACTCGTCGAGCTCCGCCGCCGCATCGCGGCGACCCGCTGGCCCGAAAAAGAGACCGTCGCAGATCAGTCGCAAGGCGTGCAGTTGGCGACGATTCAGAAGCTCGCGCGCTATTGGGCGACGGATTACGACTGGCGCAAGATCGAGGCGAAACTGAACGCCCTGCCGCAATTCATCACCGAGATCGATGGGCTCGACATTCATTTCATTCACGTTCGCTCGAAACATGAGAATGCGTTGCCGCTCATCGTCACGCACGGGTGGCCCGGTTCGGTCATCGAGCAGCTGAAGATCGTCGCTCCTCTTACCAATCCCACCGCGCATGGCGCGAGCGCATCGGACGCCTTCCATCTGGTGATTCCGTCGATGCCCGGCTACGGGTTTTCAGGCAAGCCGGCCACGACCGGCTGGGGCCCCGAGCGCATGGGCCGAGCCTGGGAAGAACTGATGAAGCGCCTCGGCTACACCCGCTACGTCGCCCAGGGCGGCGACTGGGGTGCGTTTGTCGTCGACCAGATGGGCTTGCAGGCACCTGCGGGATTGCTCGCCATCCACACCAACATGCCTGCCACCGTTCCAGCCGACGTCGACCGGGCGCTCCAGCTCGGCGACCCGCCGCCATCCGGTCTCTCGGCTGAGGAACGACGCGCCTATGAGCAGCTCGTGAGAACGTTCAAGCAGGTCGAATACGCACGGATGATGGCTGCGCGCCCGCAGACCTTGTACGGCATTGCCGATTCACCCGTCGGCCTGGCCGCCTGGCTCCTCGACCACAACGATGCCGACGGCCAGCCGGCCGCGGCCGTCGTCACTGCTCTGGACCGGACGACGAGCGCCACGGGCGAACTGACGCGAGACGAGATCCTCGACAACATCACGCTTTATTGGCTGACGAACACGGGGGTCTCTGCGTCGCGTCTCTATTGGGAGTATAGGGGCGGCTTTTTCAACGCCAAAGGCGTCAAGATCCCGGTGGCCGTGACCGTCTTCCCCGGCGAGCAATATCAGGCCCCCCGAAGCTGGACAGAAACAGCCTACCCCAAACTCATTTACTACCATCGAGCCGAAAAGGGCGGCCACTTCGCGGCGTGGGAGCAGCCGATGATTTTCACTGAGGAGCTCAGGGCGGCGTTCAGATCGCTACGCTGAGCCAGAGGACGCGGACGGGTCTCGCTCCCTTTGAACAGATATGTGGGCAGCGTTCGATCGCCCTACCTCGAGACCGGGAGAACGACCATGTCGGTACTGCATTCGCTGATTGGCAGACGCCGTTTTCTGGCCTCCACGTTGGTCGGAACCATCGGCGTATTTCTTTCCGTGACTGCTGCCATGGCGCAGGCGAGCGGCGACACGTCGATCCGGCCGTTCAAGTTTCATGCGTCCGATGAGGCGCTCGCGGACCTGCGTCGGCGGATCGCCGCGACGAAGTGGCCTTCGCGGGAATTAGTAACGGATGCATCACAAGGCGTGCAGCTCGCGGCGATGCGCGAACTCGCGCGCTATTGGCAGACGGATTACGAATGGCGCAAGTTCGAGGCGAGGCTGAACGCCTTGCCCCAATTCATGACAACGATCGACGGGGTGGACATTCATTTCATCCACGTTCGTTCGAAACATCCGAATGCGTTGCCGGTCATTGTCACGCACGGGTGGCCCGGCTCGATCATCGAGCAGTTGAAAATCATCGATCCGCTGACCAACCCGACGGCACATGGCGGGAGTGCATCGGACGCTTTCGACGTTGTGATTCCGTCATTGCCGGGCCATGGGTTTTCAGGGAAGCCCACCACTCTCGGTTGGGACCCTATTCGCATCGCACGCGCCTGGATCGTGCTGATGAAGCGCCTCGGCTACACGCGATATGTGGCCCAAGGCGGCGATTGGGGTAATGCAGTCACGGAGCAGATGGCCCTGCTGGCACCTCCGGAATTGGTGGGCATTCACACCAACATGCCTGCCACTATCCCCGACGACATTGCCAAGGCGCTCCAGTCCGGCGGCCCGCCACCGTCCGGCCTCTCGGCCGACGAGAGGTATGCGTACGATCAGCTCGACTTTTTCTACAAGCACGGCTTGGCCTACGCCCAGGAGATGGGGAACCGCCCACAGACGCTGTACGGGATCGAGGATTCACCGGTCGGCCTCGCCGCCTGGATGCTCGACCACGACGCCCGCAGTTACGCGCTCATTGCACGCGTCTTTGCCGGTCAGCCCGAGGGCCTTACGCGAGACGACATCCTCGACAATGTCACGCTCTACTGGCTGACGAACACGGCGGTTTCTTCAGCTCGTCTCTATTGGGAAAGCAAGCTGGCCTTTTTCGCCCCGAAAGGGATCGTCATACCTGTCGCCGTGAGCGCCTTTCCTGACGAGATCTATACGGCCCCGCGGAGTTGGACAGAAAGAGCCTACCCCAAGCTCATTCATTACAACCGGCTCCCTAAAGGCGGGCACTTCGCGGCGTGGGAACAGCCACAGCTCTTTGCTGAGGAGTTGCGGGCGGCGTTCAAAACACTGCGGTAGCCGAAGAGCATGGCCAATCTAATGTATACAAACTCGAAAGGCACGTCGCTGCTATGGGTCGCTGCCGTCGTGTTGTACGCAATGACCGCTGTGGCACAAAGCGCAAAAGACAATTGTGGGCCGGCCCGGGTCATCCCGCTCACCAATGAGGAGCCCCCAGCCAAGATCGTCATCGACCCTCCGCTGGCGGAACCGCTCGCCTCCCGGGGAGTGGCGATTATCCAATATTGTACTCAGAACCTGCACCTTGTGCCGGTGTTCGGACCAAATGCTCTGGCTGTCTCACCGCGCGTTGGACACCTTCATGTGAGAGTCGACGATGCCCCATGGGTGTGGGCAGATGCGAGTGGTAACCCAATCATCCTGATGGGTCTTCCCCCCGGTCCGCACAAAGTGCTCCTTGAATTGAAGGACGCGAACCACAACGCGCTCGACAAAGGCACAGTCACATTTGTCATTCCAGAAAAGACGGCAAGGTCGTGTCGCGGAAGTGGTGGAAATTGGCGGCGCGGGTTCGGAAGCATGGTGATCGGGATCAGGCGGCGAGGTCAAGGTCGGTGGGTGAGCGCTCGAGGGTTTGCCAGCCGTCGACCCGACGCATGGTGATCTGACCCGACGCCAGCAACGCCCAGAGCAGCATGGCGGCGGTCTCGGCACACGGCAGCAGGCACTGGGTCTTGATCCGCCGTTTGAACTCCTCGTGCAGGCGCTCAATGGACCGAGCACGATCAGCAGC
>DASTVL010000154.1:0-17302 GCA_035759115.1 Solirubrobacterales bacterium
TGGCTGAAACTGGTGCGGACGAGCCGCGCCCGCAACAAGATCCGCGCCTTCTTCAAACAGGAACGGCGCGAGGACGCCGAGAAGAAGGGCCGCGACGCGCTCGAGGAAACCCTGCGCAAGCGCGGCCTGCCGATGCAGAAGCTGGTCATGTCGCCGCTGCTGGCCCAGGTGATCAAGGAGATGGGCTTCGCCAAGGCGACCGAGTTCTACATCGCCCTCGGCCAGGGCAAGATCGGCACCAAGGCGGTCGCCAACAAGCTGATGCAGCGGCTCAAAGAGGGCGAGGCCGTCGACGAGGAGCCGGCCGGCATCGAGGGCCCGCGCGAGGACACCGCGCGGCGGACCAAGGACGCCTCCGACTACGGGATCCGGGTCAAGGGCGCCGAGAACGTCGCCGTGCGGCTGGCCAAGTGCTGCCGCCCCGTGCCCGGCGACACGATCGCCGGCTACGTCTCGCTCGGCCGCGGGATCACGATCCACCGCGCCGACTGCAAGAACGTCAAGGCGCTGATGAAGTCGCCGGAACGCTTCGTCGAGGTCGCCTGGGAGGGCGAGAACGAGTCCTCCTACAAGGTCGAACTGCAGATCGACGCCTACGACCGCACCCGCCTGCTCGAGGACCTCTCGCGCACCTTCTCCGAGGCCGGGATCAACATCCTCGGCGCAAGCTGCATGACCAAGCACCCGATGGTGAAAAACCGCTTCGTCGTCGAGGTCGGCGACACCGAGCAGCTCAAGCAGTGCATCTCCCGCCTGCGCAACGTCGAGGCGGTCTTCGACGCCTACCGGATCACCCCGACGAGCTGATCAGGCGATCACGGTCAGCGCGCCGGGGGCGACGCTGAGCGCCAGCTTCGTGCGCTCGCCGATGTAGTCGCCGTCGACCTGGACCGGGAAGGGGCGGAGGATCCCGTCCTTGGTCTCGGAGACGGACTCGACCGTCGCCTCCCTGACGCCTTCGAAGTGCTCGATCTGGCGGTGGCGGGCGGCGGGCTTCGCTTCGCTGAACAGGCGCGGGATCAGGGTCGGCATGTCGCGCTGGGCGGCGCGCTTGAGCACGCCGAGCGAGAGCGTGCCGTCGTCGATCTCGACCCCCTCGCAGACCCTGATCGGTCGGCTGGCGAAGTAGGTGAAGGGGTCGGAGTTCTGCGCCAGCGCCGTGATGCCCTCGGACACCTGGCCGTCGAGCGCGACGCGCAGGCGCACCGGTTTGACCATGTACTGGCGGTAGAAGGCCGAGACCGCGGCCCAGGTGTAGTAGTAGGGGCCGGCGCGCGACTTCAGCCGCGGGTGGGCGTCTACCCGCTTGACCACGGTGGCGTCGATGCCGACCCCGCAGGAGAAGACGAAGTGGCGGTCGTCGACCGTGCCGAGGTCGATCCGCCGCGGCGCCCAGCCGTCGACCAGGGCGAGCAGGTGCTCGGTCGCGTCGACGACGTCGTTGGGGATGCCGAGCGTGCGGCAGACGACGTTGGTCGAGCCGCCCGGCAGGACGGAGACGGGGACGTCGGTGCCGGCGAGCCCGTTGGCGATCTCGTTCAGCGTGCCGTCGCCGCCGAAGGCGACGACCACGTCGTAGCCGTGATCGCGTACCTCGCGGCCGATCTCGGTCGCGTGGTTCTGCGCCTCGGTCGCCACCGTCTCGACCTCGAAGCGCCCCTGCAGGGCGTAGACCACGAGGTTCTTGAGCCGGTTGGAGACCGTCGTCGCATAGGGGTTGACGATCAACAGCATCCGCTTCTTCGCGGAGCGGCGCGCCTTTCCGGAGCCGAGCCTGACCATAGGGCGTGAAATCTATTTGCAGCCGGGTATCGTGCGGGGCATCGTCTCCCGCTCGACACGGATCCTTGCCGTCGGGACGCTGTTCGCCGCGCTCGCGTCCTGCTCGCCGGCCGCCGCCGGCGTGGCCGAGCCGAGTGGCCCGCGGGCGAGCCAGACGACGCTCGGCTACAACCGTGCGCAGGGCTTCTTCCACGGCACGGCGAAGATGCCGCGCGACGGCTCCGGCGGCTTCGCCTGCCTGCAGGGCAACCGCCACTTCCCCGACGGCCCCCGCCTGCTGCGGATCTACCGCGTCCGCCGTGGGCCCGACCGGCCGGTCTCGCGGGACATCGCCGCCGCGGCGGTCGAGGAGAACGGCACCCTGGTCTGGAAGTTCGAGCGCCGGCGCGTGCCGAGCGCCCGCTACTACGTCGTCTTCGAAGCGAAGATCCCGACCGCCCCCTACGCCCCCACCGAATGCCCCGGCTTCCGCTCGCGCGCGGTCGTGCTGCCGAAGCCGCAGGGCGTCAGGCGGTCGCCTCGTAGCGGACAACGTCGCCGTCCTGCGCTTCCCGCACCCGCCCCTCGTTGAGCAGCAGGTCGGCGTGGCCGATCACCTCGGAGAGGGTGAGGAAGGCCTGGGTGACGGCGACGTTGCCCCAGATCGCCTGGGCGATCTCATAGCCCGTGCGGGGCTGCTCGGCGATCAGCTCGTAGATCTTCTCCTTGCGCCGCTCGTGCTTGGCGAGGCGCTCGTCGATCAGGGCGACGTGATCGACGATCGGCTCGCCGTGGCCCGAGAGCACGATCTCGGCCGGCATCTCGCGCGTCGCCTTCATCGACTCGATGTAGGTGACCAGCGCCTGCGTGCGCTGGTCGGAGCCGTCGAGCGGGCGCGAGATCAGCGGGTTGGAGGAGATGTGGGCGATCAGGTGGTCGGCGGCGATCAGGATCCGCCGCCGCTCGTCCCAGAAGACCGTGTCGGAAGGGCTGTGGCCGGGCCGGTGCAGGGCCTGCAGCGTGCGGTCGCGAAAGTCGAGCCGCTCGCCGTCGGCCAGCGGCTTCGTCACCTCGGCCCTGGCGCCCCAGCCGCGGAAGCTGCGCGAGACGCTCTGCAGGGCGAAGGCGACCTCCTGCGGGATGCCGTTGCGCAGCATCAGCTCGACCGCGAACTCGTCCTCGCGCTCGGATTCCTCGCCGAAGCTCGCCAGCCGCTCGGCGGCGAGGTCGAGCGCGGCGACCTCGGCGCCGGAATGCTCGACGACGATCTCGACCAGGCCGAGGTGGTCGATGTGCTGGTGGGTGAGGATGACCAGCTCGATGTCGTCGATCGAGTGGCCGCGCTGGGCGAGCTGGCCCTGCAGCTCGTCGAGCGCTTTGCCCGAGTTGGGGCCGGTGTCGATCAGGGTCAGCGGCTCGTCCTCGAGCAGATAGCAGTTGACGCGGCCGACGGCAAAGGGGGTGGGGATGCGGAGGCGGTGGATGCCGGCCAGCGCGGCCTGCTCCAGCGCGGCCTCGGGGGTGAGGGTCACGCCCGGATCAGCCCCAGCACCTCGTCGCGCTTTGCCTCCATGTCCTCGCGCGAGACCAGCGACTCGAGGTTGAGCCGCAGCAGCGGCTCGGTGTTGGAGGGCCGCACGTTGAAGTGCCAGTCCGGGTAGTCGATCGAGATCCCGTCCAGGGTCGTCAGCTCGCCGTCGGAGAAGCGCGCGGCGATCTCCTCCATCTTCGCCTCCTGATCGCCGACCTCGGAGTTGATCTCGCCGGAGATGAAGTAGCGCGAGCGGAACTCGGCCATCAGCTCGGCCAGCGAGCGGCCGTCCCTGCTCAGCAGCTCGAGCATCAGCAGCGCCGGGATCGCGCCCGAGTCGGCGCACCAGAAGTCGCGGAAGTAGTAGTGGCCGGAGACCTCGCCGCCGAAGACCGCGTCCTCCTCTCGCATGCGCAGCTTGAAGAACGCGTGGCCGACGCGCGAGACGGCGGAGCTGCCGCCGTCGGCGGCGACCAGGTCGGGCACGGCGCGGCTCGAGCGCGGGTCGTAGAGGATCCTCGCTCCCGGGTTCTTGGCCAGCGCCGCGCGGGCCAGCAGGGCGCAGATGAAGTCGCCGTCGCAGAAGCTACCTTCGCCGTCGATGAAGAAGCAGCGGTCGGCGTCGCCGTCCCAGGCGATCCCGAGGTCGGCGCCGGCGCCGCGCACGCGCTCTTCGATCAGCTTGCGGTTCTCCGCCAGCAACGGGTTGGGCTCGTGGTCGGGGAACTCGCCGTCGGGCTCGAAGTACATCTGCTCGAGCTCGAGCCCGAGCCGCGCCAGGATCGGCCCGACCATCGGCCCGGCCATCCCGTTGCCGCCGTCGACGACGACCTTGAGCGGCCTGACCGCGCCCGGGTCGATGAAGGAGAGGGCGTGCTCGCGGTATTCGTCCCAGACGTCGACCTCCTCGAAGGAGCCGCCGCCGGGGGCGGGGCCGAGCCCGGCCTCGATCTCGCGCCGCACGTCGCCGATCCCGGCGTCGCCGGAGAGCGCCAGGGCGCCCTCGCGGATCAGCTTCACCCCGGTGTAGGCCTTGGGGTTGTGCGAGGCGGTGACCATCGCGCCGCCGTCGAGCTCGCGCGAGCCGACCAGGTGGTAGAGCATCTCGGTCGCGACCATGCCGGCGTCGAGCACGGTCGCGCCCTCGAAGATCAGGCCGTCGCGCAGCTCCGCCGCCATCGCCGGCGCGGTCAGCCGCATGTCGCGGCCGAGGCCGATGCGCAGCTCGCCCGGCTGCTTGTCGCGCAGGCGGGCGAGCACATGGGCGAAGGCGCGGCCGATCGCATGGGCGGTGGTCTCGTCCATCTCGGTGCCGTAGAGGCCGCGGATGTCGTAGGCCTTGAAGATCCCGGGTGGCGCCAGCGGCGCGATCTCGCTCATCTCAGAACGCTCCTTTCAGCGCCTCGAGGCTCTGCTCGAGCGTCTGCGGCATCACTTTGGTGTCGGCGATCACGGGCATGAAGTTGGTGTCGCCGCCCCAGCGCGGGACGACGTGCAGATGGATGTGGTGCTCGACGCCGGCGCCGGCGACGCGGCCCTGGTTGAAGCCGACGTTGTACCCGTGCGGGTCGTAGACCTGCTCGAGCCGGCTCATCGCCCGCTGCGCCAGCGCCATCATCTCCGCCGTCGTCTCCGCGGGCAGCTCCTGGATGCGGCCGATGTGCTCGTAGGGCGCCACCATCAGGTGCCCGTTGGTGTAGGGGAAGAGGTTGAGGATCACGAAGCAGCGCTCGCCGCGGTGCACGATCAGGTTCGCCTCGTCATCCCCCTGCGCCGGCTTGGCGCAGAAGATGCACTCCTCCTCGTTGTCCTTGGACGCGTCCTTCACGTAGGCGAGGCGCCAGGGCGCCCAGATGCGGAAATTTGCCACGGGCGCTGGAGGCTATAGCCAGTTGCGCTTGCGGAAGTACGCGACCATCGCGCCCAGCATGAACAGCATCGCGCCGACGATGACGAAGAAGTCGGTCTCGTCGCCCTCGCCCGGCACGCCGACGTTCATCCCCCAGATGCTCGCGATCAGGGTCAGCGGCAGGACGATGACGCTGATCGAGGTGAGCACGCGGAGGATGTCGTTGACGCGGTGCGAGATCACCGACTCGTTGGTCTCGGCCAGCGCCTCGACCACCTCCTTGTAGTTCTCGAGCATGTCCCAGATCCGCTCGTGCGCGTCGACGATGTCGTCGAAGTAGATCTCGAGGTCGAGGTCGGTGGCGAGGTAGCGCTGCTTGACTTTCTCGAGGTCGCGCAGGACCGGGCGCTGCGGCCGGATCACCTTGCGGAAGTTGATGATCTCCTGCTTGACGTTGGAGATGTCGCGCACGACCTCCTCAGAGCGGCCCTCGAAGATGTCGTCCTCGAGCGCGTCGAGCTTGTTGCCGATCTTGCGCAGCATCGGGAAGCAGTAGTCGAAGCTGTCGTCGACGAGCCGGTAGAGCAGGTAGCCGGAGCCGCGCGAGAAGAGCTGCTCGCGCAGCTCTTCCTTGGTGCGGCAGCGCTCGAACAGGTACTCGACCGGCTGCAGCGGCTGGTTCGGGATCGTCACCACGTAGCCGGGCCCGACGAAGAGATCGAGCTCGCCGGCGCCGAGCCGGCGCGCAGTCGGGTCGAAGATCGGAAAGTGCAGGACGATGAACAGGTAGTCGTCGTAGACGTCGATCTTCGGCCGCTGGTTGCGCGAGAGCACGTCCTCGAGGTCGAGCGCGTGGAAGTCAAAGTTCTCCTCCAGCCAGGTGCGCTCCAGCGCGCCCGGGTGCTCGATGTTGACCCAGCGCAGGCCGGCCGCGTCGATCTGCTCGACGTTGGGCGTCAGCGGCTCAGGCTGCGGAGAGGCCGAGCCGAGCGCCTCGCGCCGACCAGGCCGTCGCAACCGTGGTTTCGGAAGGTTCGGCATCGTTCGGGCTCGTCATCTCGTTCGGCATCGCGGCGATGGTACCCTTCCTTGCGTACATAAGCGCCACATCTAGAGGGGTGGAGGGACTGGCCCGCAGAAGCCCCGGCAACCGCCCCGGACCATTTGGTCCGGGAGAGGTGCCAACTCCAGCAGATCGATAGGAGATCTGGAAGATGTGGGGGATGTCCGATCGGACCTCTGCCCCACAAGGCGGAGGTTTTTTTCTAGGTAGAAAGGAACGATCGGATGTCAGTCGAGAGCTTGAAGTGCAAGGAGTGCGGGGAGACCTACGAGTTGGGCGCGAACTACGCCTGCGAGCGCTGCTTCGGCCCGCTCGAAGTCGGCTACGACTACTCCGGCCTCGACCCGGCCGAGGTCAAGCGGCGGATCCAGGCCGGTTCACAGGGAATCTGGCGCTACGCCGACTTCCTGCCCTTCACCGGGCGCCCACAGGACCCGCTCGAGCCCGGCCTGACTCCGCTGGTCAGGGCCGACCGGTTGGCTGAGCGACTCGGCCTCGAGGCGGAGCTCTGGATCAAGAACGACGCCGCCAACCCGACCCACTCGTTCAAGGACCGGGTCGTCGCGGTCGCGGTGGCGAAGGCGCAGGAGCTCGGCTTCAAGACCGTCGCCTGCGCCTCGACCGGCAACCTCGCCAACGCCGTCGCCGCCCACGCGGCGGCCGCGGGCCTGGACTCCTACGTGCTCGTCCCGGCCAACCTCGAGGAGCAGAAGCTGCTCGCGACCGGGGTCTACGGCACCAACCTGGTCGGCGTGCGCGGCAACTACGACGACGTCAACCGGCTCTGCACGCAGCTCGCCGAAACGCGCCCCTGGGCCTTCGTCAACGTCAACCTGCGGCCCTACTACGCCGAGGGCTCGAAGACGCTCGCCTACGAGACCGCAGAGCAGCTCGGCTGGGAGCTGCCCGACCGCGTCGTCTGCCCGATCGCCTCGGGCTCGCTCTTCACCAAGGTCGCGCGCGGCTTCCAGGAGTGGACCGAGCTCGGCCTCATCTCCGGCGAGCAGCCGGTCTTCAACGGCGCCCAGGCGCAGGGCTGCAGCCCGGTGGCGACCGCCTTCGCCGAAGGCTGGGACGTCTGCAAGCCGCAGAAGCCGGAGACGATCGCCAAGAGCCTCGCGATCGGCGACCCCGCCGACGGCCCCTACGCGGTCGAGCAGGCGCGGCGCAGCGGCGGCGCGATCGACTCGGTCGACGACGAGGAGATCCGCGCCGGCATCCGCCTGCTCGCCGAGACCACCGGGATCTTCACCGAGACCGCCGGGGGGGTCACGATCGGCGTGCTCTCCAAGCTGGCCGAGCGCGGCGCGATCGGGGCAGGCGAGCGCGTCGTCGTCTACATCACCGGCGAGGGCCTGAAGACGCTCGACGCGACGCGCGATAGTTTCCAGATGCACGAGATCGACCCCGATCTCGACAGTTTCGAGTCCGAGTTCGACCAGCAGGAGGTAGTCGCCTGATGGCAGTCACCGTGAAGATCCCGACGCAGCTGCGTGCCGCGACCGGCGGCGACGCCGAGGTGGAGGTCGCCGGCGCGACCGTGGGCGAGGTGCTCGACGCGGTCTTCGACGCCCACGGCGACCTGCGCGAGCGGATCACCCAGGATGGCGACCTGCGCCGCTTCGTCAACGTCTACGTCAGCGGCGAGGACATCCGCTTCCAGCAGGGCCTCGACACCGCGGTCGGCGAGAGCGACGAGGTAACGATCCTTCCTGCCGTGGCTGGTGGCTAAACCGCCGGTAGTAGTTCTCTGTGGCGGTCGCGGAACCAGGTTGCGGGAGCGGACGGAGACGGTCCCGAAGGCGCTGGTCGAGATCGGCGGCAGGCCGATCGTTTGGCACGTGATCTCGATCTACGCGGCGCAGGGCTTCGAGCGCTTCCTGCTCGCGACCGGCTACCTGGGCGAGGCGGTCGCGGAGTTCGCCGCGGCCGAGGACTGGCCCGAGGGAGTCGAGGTCGAGTGCGTCGACACCGGGCTCGACACGCCGACCGGGGGGCGGATCGCGGCGCTGGGCGAGAGGCTGGACGGCTCGACCTTCTGCGCGACCTACGCCGACGGGGTCGCCGACATCGACCTCGGCGCTCTGCTCGACTTCCATGCCGAGCACGGCGGCCTGGGGACGATGACCGTCGCGAGGCCTCACCTGCAGTGGGGCGTCGCCGAGCTCGACGGCGGCGGCCGGGTCAAGGGCTTCGTCGAGAAGCCGCGCAGCGAGCACTGGATCAACGGTGGCTTCTTCTGCTTCGAGCCGGGCGCGCTGGATTACCTCGACGCCGAGAGCGTGCTCGAGCGCGAGCCGCTGGCGCGGCTCGCCGCGGACGGCCAGTTGCGCGCCTACCGCCACGAGGGTTTCTGGGATTGCATGGACACCTACAAGGACGCGGTCGAGCTCAACGATCTCTGGGAAGCCGGGGAGGCGCCCTGGTGACCGCCCTGGTCAGCGGCGCGCACGGGTTCGTCGGCTCGCATTTGGCGCGGGCGCTGCTCGCGCGTGGCAACGCCGTGCGGGTGCTCGACCGGCCGGCGCCGCGGCTCGCCGACGTCGGCGGCGAGCGCCTCTCGGGGCTCGACCTGCTCGGGATCCGCGCCGAGGTCGAGCTGGTCGAGGCCGACCTGCGCGACGCCGAGGCGGTGTCCGCCGCGGTCGCCGGCGCCGGGTCGGTCTACCACCTCGCCGCGCAGACGATCGTCGGGGTCGCGCGCGAATCGCCGCTGGAGACCTTCGAGGTCAACGTGCGCGGCGCCTGGAACGTGTTCGAAGCCTGCCGCGCGCACGCGGTCGAGCGGGTCGTCTTCGCCTCCTCCGACAAGGCCTACGGATCGAGCCCGGAGCTGCCCTACCGCGAGGACTTCGCCCTGCGCGGGATCAACATCTACGACGCCGGCAAGGCGGCCGCGGACACGATCGCGCGCAGCTACGCCAACGCCTACGGCCTGCCGCTGGCGGTCACCCGCTTCGCCAACGTCTACGGCGGCGGCGACCTCAACTTCTCGCGGCTGATCCCGGAGACCGTCGTCGCGCTGCTCGACGGTCGCGCCCCGGCGATCCGCTCCGACGGCAGCCCCGAGCGCGACTTCCTCCACGTCGACGACGCCGTCTCCGCCTACCTGGCGATCGCGGCGGCGCTCGACGCCGGCGGTGCGGCGGGCGAGGCCTTCAACGCCGGCGGCGAGCGGCCGCACCCGGTGCGCGAGGTGGTCGAGCTGATCTGTGCCGCCGCGGACGCCGGGATCGAGCCCGACTTCCAGGGCGAGGGCAACCCCGATGGCGAGATCGACCGCCAGTTCGTCGACTCGACCAAGTTGCGCGAGCTGACCGGCTGGCGGCCCGAGGTCGGCCTCGAGCAGGGCCTGGGCGAGACGCTCGCGTGGTATCGCGAGCACCCCGAGGCGCGGCCTGCGAAGGTGTCGGCGTAGCCATGTGCGGGCGCTTCACGGTCACGGCCAAGGACACGAAGACGATCGCCGACCGCTTCCAGGTCGAGCTCGAACGCTCGCTCGAGCGCAACTCCTCGGGCGAGGCGCCGGCGCCCTCGAAGGAGCGGGCGAAGAAGGCCGAAGCGGGGCTGGGGCGGTTCAACGTCGCGCCGACCCAGGAGGTGCTGACCGTGCGCTCCTCGCCCGATCCCGACGAGGCGGCGGCGGGGGAGCGCGAGGCGCGGTTGATGCGCTGGGGCCTGGTGCCGCGCTGGGCCAAGGACCTCAAGGTCGGCTACCGGATGATCAACGCCAAAGCCGAGAACCTCGACTCGAGCCGCGCCTACGCGCCGCTGGTCGGCAAGTTCCGCCACCGCTGCCTGATCGTCGCCGACGGCTTCTACGAGTGGATGGTGGCCGAGGATCCGAAGCAGCCGCGCCAGCCCTGGCGCTTCACCGTCGACGGCGGCGAGCCCTTCGCCTTCGCCGGGATCTGCACGCGGAAGGAGTGGGATGACCCGGATGACCGGGGCTTCGAGGACGGTTGGCTATACAGCTGCACGATCGTCACCACGACCCCGAACGACGTCGTCGCCAAGGTGCACGACCGGATGCCGGCGATCCTGCCCGGCCCGGAGGCCGAGGCCGCCTGGCTGCGCCCCGACCTCGGCGCCGAGGACGCGATCGCGATCTGCGGGCCGCTGCCCGCCTCGCGCATGCAGGGCGCGCCCGCCAACCCGAAGCTGAACAAGGTGGGGAAGGGGAGCGAGGGGCCGGAGCTGCTGGTCGCGCCCTAGAAGGAGCCGGCGGTGCGCGCGGATGCGGTCCCGTCGCTGTTCTCCAGCGTGCAGGTGACTTTCGCCGCGGGCCGGCCGGTGCTGCGCCAGAAGCTGGCGAAGCCGAGTCGCAGCGGCTGCTCGGGGCGGCCCTCGGGCAGTCCCCATTGCCACTGCATCGCCTTCGGGTTGTAGGTGTCCCAGCTGACGACGACGCCTTTGAGGTCGGTGAACGTGTCGAAGGCGTCCTCGAGCTCGAGCGAGGCGTATTCGGCGCCACGCGAGTGGAACTTGATCCCGACGCTGGCCGGCACGTCCTGCTTGGTCAGGTTGTAGTCGCCGCTGGAGCGGGGGAAGGCGCCGCGGCTGTTGACCGTGCGGCCGAGCTCGGCGCCCGGCCCGCCGCGCGTCAGGCAGCGCACCCGCGCCTGGCCGACGGCCGAGCCGGCCTCGATCGTCAGCACCGAGGTCACCCGGTAGACCTTTTCCCCGTTGACGTTGTCTTCGATCGCCCGCAGGCCGGCCTCGCCGAGCTGCATCGAGCCGCCGCCGGGGATCGCCGCCGGGCGCGAGTCCGGCAGCGGCTTGCGCGCCGTCCATTCGAGCTCGGCCGAGGAGCCGCCGACCGAGTCGGTCGCCAGCACGGCCGCCGCAAACGTCGCGATCAGCCCGACGACGACGACGATCACCGCCCCCCGCGGCGGCCGAGTGTCCATGACCGAGCCCACGCCGCCGTATTAGACACGACCGCGCTCCGCGGCCGCGCCCTCGTCACCTCCTTGCTTTGGGTCTGAGCACCGCCCGAGCCGGCGGCGCGCTCGGCGCCGGGACGAATTTCTTCAAAGTCGGTGCGGACTTGGCACTTAGAGGTCTTGATTCGTTACATCCGGTCTTGCACGGTTCGAGCATGAACCGATCCAAGAAGCGCCTCAGAGGAGAGATGGTCGAGCCGCCGCACCCGCTGAACTGGAAGCCCCTGGTCGAGCTCGCGGGAAAGCAGGCGGAGGACTTCATGCTGATGTTCGACGTCGAGTTGGAGAATGGACAGCGCTTGACCGCCTTCAAGCACTGGTGGACTAGGGGCTATATCCACCTTGCCAGAGACGGCCGCGTGTTCGTCTACGAACATCCCATGCAAGACCTTGACAAGCCGGGCTGGTACCGAGAGGTCGACCCCATCCAGCACCTCGACCGAGTCCTGCCGCACGGAAGCAGGCTCGCCGATTACCGGGAACTCGTGTAACGCGCCCGACAGGATTCGAACCTGTGGCCTATCGCTCCGGAGGCGATCGCTCTATCCAGCTGAGCTACGGGCGCTCACGTGGGGAGCTTAGTCGCTTGGTACCAGCTGGACGGTAGTCGAACATATGTTCTGTCCGACCTAGTACATAAGGTTGCGAGATGGCTCGGGCGGGGAGCGGCAATGAAGGAGAGGCGATGGTCCTGGCAGCACTTGTGCGCCGCGGCTTCCATGTTCTCGTGCCCTTTGGAGAGGGTCAGCCCTACGATCTTGCTGTTCATCTCGGGGAGGGAGCGTTTCTCAGAGTCCAGTGCAAGACTGCCTGGCCGCGGCAGGGGTGCGTTGTCTTCAACAGCGCCAGCACTGACCACGGGCGCGGCCCTCAGTCGTATGTTGGCCTTGCGGACATCTTTGGCGTTTACTTTCCGCCAGATGGGTCGGTGTATCTCGTTCCGATCGAATCCGTGGCGAGATTTGAGGGGCGGCTACGGTTGGAGCCGACGCGGAACAACCAGCGCCGGCGAGTCCGCGAGGCGGCCGACTTCGAGATCGATCGATGGAGCCTGGATTTGTTGCGCGAGATCGTGCAGCCCGTGGTCGGGCGCGATGAACCTGCGCTGAGCGTCGCGTAGGCTCGCGACCATGGACCTCTCGGTGGCGTTTCTCGGCACGGGCGGCGCCGTGCCTTCGGCGCGGCGCAACACGGCGAGCGTGCTCGTCGCGCGCGGGGGCGAACGGCTGCTGTTCGACTGCGGCGAGGGGACGCAGCGGCAGATGCAGCGCTCGCTCGGGCTGGTCCAGGTCGACGCGATCTACTTCACCCACTTCCACGCCGACCACTTCCTCGGCCTGCCGGGGCTGCTCAGGACCTATGACCTGACCGAGCGCGAGCGGCCGCTGACGATCTACGGGCCGCGCGGGCTGCGCGACCTGATCGCCAGCCTCGGCCGCGTGGTCGGCCGCGTCGGCTACAAGCTCGAGCTGGTCGAGATCGAGCCCGGCGACGAGATCGCGCTCGACGGCGCCGAGCTGCAGGCGTTCCCGGTCGAGCACAGCGTGCGCGCCAACGGCTACGCGCTGGTCGAGGCCGAGCGGCCCGGCCGCTTCGATCCGGAGGCGGCGAAGGCAGCCGGCGTCGCCGAAGGCCCGGCCTTCGCCGCCCTGCAGCGAGGCGAGGCCGTCGCCGGTGGCAACGGGGGGGAGGTGCGCCCCGAGCAGGTGATGGGCCCGAGCCGCCCCGGTCGCACCGTCGTGCTGACCGGCGACACCGCGCCCTGCCGGGCGACGGTCGAGATGGCGCGCGGCGCCGAGCTGCTGATCCACGACGCGAGCTTCTCCGAGGAGGAGGCGCAGCGGGCGGCCGACACCGGCCACTCGACCGTCGGCCAGGCCGCCGCGGTCGCCCGCGAGGCCGAGGTCGAGCTGCTCGCGCTCGTCCACATCTCCTCGCGCTACCACGTCGGCAAAGTGCTGGAGGAGGCGCGCGAGGTCTTCGAGCCGACCCTGGCGCCGCGCGACTTCGACCTGATCGAGATCCCCTTCCCCGAGCGCGGCGACCCCGAGCTGATCGCCAACGGCGCCCGCGAGCGCGGCGAGCCGCAGCCGGCCGAGTAGCTCAGTCGGCGGCGAGCGAGGCTACGGCCGCGGCGACCGCGGGGGCCTGGTCCTCCTGGAGGAAGTGCTTGGCCGGCAGCAGCGTCTCGTCCTCGAGCCGCAGCGCCCGCTTGACCTCGGCGCGACGGTCGGCGCCGAGCGCCGGGTCCTTCTCGCCCCAGACGACCTGGGCCGGGTAGTTGCGCTCGGCGAGGCCGTCGAAGAAGAAGCGCTCCTTGGCCTCGCTCAGCTCGAAGCCGCGCATGATCTGCAGGAATGCTGAGCCGTCGTCGCCGCGGCGCAGCAGCTCGACGTGGGCCAGCACCTCGCTCCGCGGCACCGCCGCCCGGTCGGCTATCCCCTGCAGGTAGAAGAGCTCGCTGAAGAGGAGTTTGGGCGTGGCGCGCAGCCAGACCTCGCCGAGGCCGCGGATCGAGAACGGGTGCATCGACCAGGGTCGGTGGAAGGTCGCCGCGTTGACCAGCGTGTTGAGCGCGGTCAGCGAGAGCACCCGCCCGGAGTTGCGGATCGCCCACTCGAATCCGACCGGCCCGCCGATGTCGTGCACGACCAGGTGACACCGCTCGATCCCCAACGCATCGATCGCCTCCCCGGTCCACCGCGCCAGCCCAGACCAGCTGTAATCGAAGTCCCCCGGCCTGTCGGCCAGCCCGAGCCCCGGAAAGTCGAAGGCGACCCCCCGAAGCCCACGCCCCGCCAGCTCCGGCACGACCTTCCGGTAGAGGAACGAGCTGACCGGAACCCCGTGCAAACAAACCACGGGATCCCCCTCGCCCCGATCGAGCACAAAGCTCCCAACGCCACCGGCCTCGAAGCGGCGTCCGTTCGCCTCGTGACGCGAGATCTCGTTCGCAACGTCCGTCCTCACGACGACAGCCTCGCATGAATCGTCGCCCCCCGCTGCTACTCTGAGCGCCGTCCTTTAACCCGGTCCCGCGAGGCCAGGAAGGAGCAAAGAGTGAGCGAGAAGGTCGTGCTCGAGCACGACGACCTGAGGCGGACGCTGCGGCGGATCGCCCATGAGATCGCCGAGGCCAATCCCGAGCCCGAGCGCCTCGCGATCGTCGGCATCCACACCCGCGGCGTGTTCCTGGCCCGCCGCCTGCACGCCCTGGTCGGCGAGCTGACCGCGGCCGAGACGCCGATCGGCGACCTCGACATCTCCTTCTACCGCGACGACGTCGGCGCCCAGTCGCCGGCGACGCAGCCCGTCGTCCACGCCTCCCACATCGACTTCGACCTCGCCGGCCGCACCGTCGTCCTCGTCGACGACGTGCTCTTCACCGGCCGCACCGTGCGCGCCGCGGTCGACGCCCTCTTCGACTACGGCCGCCCGCAGCGCGTCCAGCTCGCCGTGCTCTGCGACCGCGGCCACCGCGAGCTGCCGATCCGGCCCGACTACGTCGGCAAGAACCTGCCGACCGCGCGCGGCCAGCGGGTCAACGTGCGGCTCGAGGAGAGCGACGAGGTCGATCAGGTGACGATCTCCGAACCCGTGGAGGCGCCCGCATGAGGCACCTGCTGGCGATCGACGACCTGCAGCGCGAGGAGATCGAGGCGATCCTCGACCGCGCCGAGAGCTTCGCCGAGGTCGGCCGCCGCGACATCAAGAAGGTGCCGACGCTGCGCGGACGCACCGTGGTCAGCCTCTTCTACGAGTCGAGCACCCGCACCAGCGCCTCCTTTGAGCTCGCCGCCAAGCGCCTCTCGGCCGACCTCGTCTCGCTCAAGGCGGCCGGCTCCTCGGTCGACAAGGGCGAGTCGCTGAAGGACACATGCGCGACCCTCTCCGCCTACGACCCGGCGGCGATCGTGATCCGCCACCCCTACGCCGGCGCCGCCCAGCTCGTCGCCGGCTGGAGCGAGGCGGCGGTGGTCAACGCCGGCGACGGCAAGCACGAGCACCCGAGCCAGGCGCTGCTCGACCTCTTCACCCTGCGCCGCCGCCTCGACGGCCTCGACGGGGCGAAGATCTGGATCGTCGGCGACGTCCTGCACAGCCGCGTCGCCCGCTCCAACCTGATCGCCTTCCGGGCGATGGGGGCGGAGGTCACGGTCTGCGGCCCGCCGGCGCTGATCCCGCGCGGGATCGAGCAGCTCGGCTGCGCCGTCTCGCACTCGCTCGACGGGCTCGGCGAGGCCGACATCGTCTACGCCCTGCGCCTGCAGCAGGAGCGGATGAAGGAGAGCTTCGTGCCCTCGCTGCGCGAGTACGCGACCCACTTCCAGATCGACTCCCGCCGGCTCGGCCCGCGCCAGCTGCTGATGCACCCCGGCCCGGTCAACCGCGGGGTCGAGCTCTCCGGCGAGGTGATCGACTCGCCGCAATCGCTGATGACCGAGCAGGTCGCCTCCGGCCTCGTCGTGCGGATGGCGATCCTCTACGAGCTGCTCGCCGCCGGCCCGGAGCGCCCGCTCGGCGCCACTGGCGAGCACGAGCAGGGCCCGACGCCGATCGGACAGCCCGCGTGAGCCTCGCCACGACGCTCGACATGCGTCCCGGCGAGGGCGCCGACCTGGTCCTGCGCGGGGCCACCGTGCTCGACCCCGTCGCCGGCATCGAGGGCGTCCACGACGTCGTCGTCCGCGGCGGCGAGATCGCCGAGCTGGCGACTCCGGGGGCCGAGCTCGACGGGCTCGAGCAGGTCGACGCCGAGGGCCTGCACGCCTTCCCCGCCTTCTTCGACCCGCACGTCCACCTGCGCACGCCCGGCCAGGAGCACAAGGAGGACATCGAGACGGGGTCGCGCTCTGCCGCCGCCGGCGGCTACTGCGGGATCGTCGCGATGGCCAACACCGAGCCGCCGGTCAGCACCCCCGCCGACGTCGAGGCGCTGCGCGAGGCCGCCCGCGAGAGCGCCTCGGTGCCGGTCGGCTTTCTCGCCACGGTCACCCGCGGCATGGAGGGCGAGGAGCTGACCGAGATGGCCGCGCTCCGCGCCGCCGGCGCGCTCGGCTTCAGCGACGACGGCCTGCCGATCCGCAGCGCCCGCGTGCTGCGCCGCGCGCTCCAGTACCAGCGCCTCTGCGGCGGCACGATCGCGCTGCACGAGGAGGACCCCGAGCTCTCCGGCGACGGCGTCATGCACGAGGGCCCGGTCTCGGCCGCGCTCGGTCTCGCCGGCATCCCCTCGGTCTCGGAGTCGACGATGATCGCCCGCGACGCCGCCCTCGCCCTCTATGAGGGGGGCCGGATCCACGTCCAGCAC
Source organism: Solirubrobacterales bacterium (assembly GCA_035759115.1). Classification (GTDB taxonomy): domain Bacteria; phylum Actinomycetota; class Thermoleophilia; order Solirubrobacterales; family 70-9; genus VRUE01. The sequence continues at coordinate 16,462 of DASTVL010000154.1, forward strand.
CTCTCCGCGCGCGAGTCGGTCGAGGCGGTCCGCGCCGCCAGGGCCGCCGGCGTGCAGATCAGCTGCGAGGCCAGCCCGCATCACCTCTGCCTCAGCGACGAGTCCGTGCGCAGCCTCGACCCGCGCCGCCACAAGATGAACCCGCCGCTGCGCTCCGAGGACGATCGCGCAGCGCTGATCGAGGGGCTGCGCGACGGCACTATCGATTGCGTCGCCACCGACCACGCCCCACACGCGGCGGAGGAAAAGGAGGTGCCCTTCGAGCAGGCGGCGATGGGGGTGACCGGGCTCGAGACGGCCTTCGCCGCCCTGCACACCGAGCTCGTCCTGCCCGGGACGCTCGATCTCGCCCTGCTGATCGAGCGCCTGGCGGGCGGCGCCGCGCCCTTCGGCGTCGAGCGGCCCGGCCTGGCGCCGGGCAGCGAGGCCAACATCGTTCTCTGCGACCTCGGCGCCGAGTGGACGGTCGGCGAGGAGGGCTACGAGAGCCGCTCGCAGAACTCCTGGTGCGCCGGCCGCAAGCTGACCGGCCGCGTGCTGATGACCCTGGCCGGCGGCCAGGTCGCCTACCGGCTGCGCAGCTTCTCCCTCGGGGTGGCGGCGTGACGAGCGACGGCTACCTGCTGCTCGAGGACGGCAGCCGCTTCGACGGCGCGATCTGCGGGCACGACGGCGAGGTCCTCGGCGAGGTCGTCTTCAACACGGCGATGACCGGCTACCAGGAGTCGGTCACCGATCCCTCCTACGCGGGCCAGATCATCGTCTTCACCTACCCGCTGATCGGCAACTACGGCGTCTCCGCCGAGGCGATGGAGTCCGAAGCGGTCCACGCCCGCGGCGT
>DASTVL010000155.1:0-2720 GCA_035759115.1 Solirubrobacterales bacterium
CGCCGCCGCAAGCGCCACGCGGCGCTGCCCAACCTGATCATCGTCGGCGGCCTCAAGTGCGGCACGACGAGCATCCATCACTACCTCGGCCTGCACCCCGAAATCGACATGTCGAAGCCGAAGGAGCTCAACTTCTTCGTCTCCGAGCTCAACTGGGACCTCGGCCTCGACTGGTACGCGAGCCGCTTCGACGACCGCCTGCCGGTGCGCGGCGAGTCCTCGCCGCACTACACCAACCTGCCCCGCTTCGACGGCGTCGCGCAGCGGATCCGCGAGCACTGCCCGGACGCGCGCCTGCTCTACATGGTGCGCGACCCGATCAAGCGCATCCTCTCGCACTGGGTGCACGCCACCGGCGCCGGCTACGAGACCCGCGAGCTGGTCCCGACCCTGTCGCAGCCCGACTCCTCCTACATCCACCGCTCGCTCTACTGGATGCAGCTGCAGCCCTACCTGGAGCTGTTCGACCGCGAGCAGATCGAGGTGATCACGCAGGAGGAGCTACAGCGCGAACGCGAGCAGACGATGCGCAAGGCCTTCGCCTTCGCCGGCGTCGACGAGAGCTTCACCTCGGAGCAGTTCGACCGCGAGTGGGAGAAGTCGAGCGCCAAGCAAGGCGACAAATACCAGTTCATGGAGAAGGCGATCAAGCTGCCGGGGCTGCGCTCCTTCGACCGCAACTTCGACCGCCTGCCGGAGTCGCTGCGCTGGATCGTCGAGAAGGTCGTGCACGACCCCGAGAAGCCGCCGGCGCCGAAGCCGGTGCTGCCCGACGACCTGTTCGAGACGGTGCGCGGCCGCTTCGGCGCCGACGTCGCCGCGCTGCAGGAGTTCGCCGGCCGCGAGTTCGCCGGCTGGCACGACTACTCCTGAGCGCGATGCGGCGCCTCCTGCCCGACCCCGGCCCGACCACGGTCGAGGAGCAGCTCCGCACCTACATGCCCTGGGAGCTTGCGGGCGAGGGCCGGCCCTTCGTGGCGATGAACTTCGCCGCCACGGTCGACGGCCGGGCGACGATCGGCGGCCTCTCCGGGCCGATCGGCTCGGCGGCCGACACGGCGATGCTGAGCGGCCTGCGCGGGCGCTTCGACGCGGTGATGATCGGCGCCGGCACGAAGCGGGCCGAGGGCTACGAGAAGATCGGCGCCCGGCTGGTCGTGGTCGAGAGCGGCCCGGGGCGCGAGCCCGCCGACCTGCCGGCGCTGCTGCGCACGCTCCGCGACGAAGGCGTCAGGACGCTGCTCTGCGAGGGCGGGCCGACGCTGCACGGCTCGCTGCAGGCGGCGGGCCTTGTCGACGAGCTCTTCCTCACGATCGCGCCGAAGCTGGCCGGCGCCGGCCCGCCCGGGATCCTCGCCGGCGAGCTGGCCGAGGTCGAGCCGCTGGAGCTGGCGTGGCTGCTCGAGGAGGACAGCGAGCTGTTCGCCCGCTACCGGCGCAGGCGGTAGCGGGCCCCGTCCGCAGCCTCCGGGTCGGGCTCGATCTGGCAGCAGGCATCGAGCACCCGCAGGTGGTAGGCGACGACGGCGAGGTCCTCTTCGGTCTCGGCGGCGATCTGCCGAAGGCCGGCGCTGCCGCGGGCGAGGATCGAGAGGATCTGCGCCCGCACGCCCCGCGCCAGCGCCCGTTCCACCCTCCTGTCGCCCCGGTCGCCTCTCTCTTTCATTTGGGTGCCTTCCCTTGCCTTTCATCGGTACGACCTGATTGAAGTAGGACGCTAAGCCTTTTTGCCGACTAAACGAAACAAGAAAAACTGAGCATTTTGCTCGGACAAACGCCAAGGTTTTCTTGTGCGAGGGCGCGAGCGTTATAAACGGGCCGGCGGCCCGAAACGTTCGAGTCGCCGACCCGGGGTTGACTACGCCGACTTCCTGATCGAGATGGCCGGCGTGGCCTGGTCGACTCTGCGGATCTGCACTTCGCTCACCTCCTCCCATTGTTGGTGTCAAGTGCTCCGATGTCGTAGAGCATTTAGCCGCTGTGAGCGGTTTAGAAGAGGGGGTGCAGGCGTCAATCACTCAAAAAGTCACGTGAAATCGGCTAGGGTGGTGCGGTCTAAATAGTGCAAGGGAGGTCTGGTGCCCACCGAAAATCAGGTTCAGGAGAAGCAGCTCGAGCAGCAGCTCGGCTTGCTCGTCTCCTGCCTCAACACGATCAAGGTCCTCACCGTGCTCGCCGAACGCGTGGCCAGCCCGAAGGAGATCGGCGAGATCGTAGGCCTGAGCACCCCCACCGCCAGCCATCACGTCAAGAAGCTGGTGGGGCTAAACCTGGTCGAGTTGATCGAGGAGCGAATTGTCGGTGGGACGATCCAGCACTTCTATCGGGCGATCACGCGGCCGCTTGTCAACTCCGAGGAGTGGGCGAAGCTGGGCCTGGACGACAAACAGAAGTACTCGCTGTGGATCATGCAGCTGATCCTCACGGATGCTGCGAAGTCCTTCGCCGCCCAGCTCTTCGACATCCATCCGCAGAACCACCTGAGCAGGACTCCGATGGTCGTGGACGAGGAGGGACTTGGCGAAGTCGCGGCGATTCAGGACCGTGCCCTTGAAGAGACGATTGACTCCCAGGCGCGGATCGCCGAGAGAATGTCCCGAACCGGTGAGACCGGGATCAACATCATCGCCGCGATGATGTGCTTCGAGATTCCGGAACCCAAAGGCGGGCCATACTCTGTGTGGGAGTTGGAGGAAGACGCCTGATTCGCTGTAGCGTTC
>DASTVL010000156.1:0-2655 GCA_035759115.1 Solirubrobacterales bacterium
AGGCGGGGCTTAGGCGTAGCCGGGGTCGACCCCCACGCCTGCCCCACTTCAAGGCTCCGCCCGTTGCTCGCCGGCTTTGAGCAGCCTCTCGCGCAGCTCGCGCTCGTCCTCGGGCGTCGGGTCGAACTGCGAGGGGTCGGGCAGCTGGTCGAGGCCGGTGAGGCCGAAGAGGCGTTCGAACAGCTCGGTCGTCTTGAACAGGGCGGCGCCAAACTGGGAGCGGCCCGACTCCTCGATCAGGCCGCGCTCGGCCAGGGTCTGCACCGCCGACTCCGAGGAGACGCCGCGGATCCGTGCCACCTCAGGCCGCGAGACCGGCTGCAGGTAGGCGACGATCGCCAGCGACTCCGCCTGCGCCTGGGTCAGCGGCGGCGTGCGCGGCTTGGCCAGCAGGCGCCGTGCCGCGTCCTCGCTCGCCGGGTCACTGGCGAGTGCGAAGCCGCCCGAGACCTCGCGCAGGACGACGCCGCGGCGGCCCTCGGCCAGGTCCTCGCGCAGCAGCTCGATCGCCTCGGTCACCTGGCCCTCGGTCGCCTCCGTCGCCTCGACCAGATCGGCGACGGCGACCGGCTGCGGCGAGAGGAAGAGCAGCGCCTCGATCGTGCGGCTGAGGTCGCTCATCCTGTCCCTGCCTCCGAGCTCCGGATCTCGATCGGGCCCAGCGGCTCGGCCTGCTTCCAGGTCACCTCGCCCTTGCGGTAGAGCTCGAGCAGGGCGAACAGGGTCACGGCCTGGGTCAACCGGTCCTCGCCGCCGAACTGCTCGTCGAAGTCGATGCTGGCGCGGCCGGAGAGAGCGTCGCGCAGGGCGCGCAGGCGCTGCTGCAGCGAGACGGTCGGGCGGATGTGGCTGACGTCGACCGGCGGCGGCACGACGAGCAGATCGCCGAGCGCGGCGCCGAGCCGCTCCGGGTCGTAGACGGCGACCGCGGCGTCGATCGCGACCTGGCGCAGGCTCGGTGGCAGCGGCGCCGAGCGGTAGAGGTAGCCGCGCGCCGCCTCGAAGCGCTCGTTCAGCGTCTCGCCGGCGGCGCGGTAGCGGCGGTACTCGAGCAGTCGCGCGAGCAGCTCCTCGACCGCCTCCTCCGGCCCCATCTCCTCCAGCTCGGGGTCGGCGCCCGGTAGCAGCAGGCGCGACTTCAGCTCCAGCAGCGAGGCGATCAGGACGAGGAACTCGGTCGCCACCTCGAGCTCCAGCTCGCCCTCGCGCTCGAGGTGCTCGATGTAGGCGACGACAACCTCGCCCAACTCGACCTCGAGCAGGTCGATCTCCTCGCGCAGCAAGATCGCGATCAGCAGATCGAACGGCCCGGCGAATACGTCGAGCTCGAGATCGAGGTCAGCGACCGGCATCGGCTAAGGGTAAGGCGGAGCGCCGATGCCCATCCGCGCGCGCACGTCGGCCAGAGTCGGCGCGGCGACCGCGCGCGCCTTCTCGGCGCCGGCGGCGAGCGCCGCCTCGATCGCCGCCTGGTCGGGCCGCAGCTCGGCGTAGCGATCGCGCACCGGCGCCAGCAGCTCGACCACGCCCTCGGCCACCGCCTGCTTGAAGTCGCCGTAGCCGGCCTCGCCGAACTCGCTCTCGATCTCCTCCGCGGAGACGCCGCGGGCGACGGCGAGCACGTCGATCAGGTTGGTCACGCCGGGCTTCTCGGGGCCGCGCACGACCTCCCGCCCGGAGTCGGTGACGGCGCTGCCGAGCTTCTTGCGGATCGCGGCCGGCTCGTCGAGCACGTAGACCGTACCCGCCTCGGAGCCGCTCGTCGTCGACATCTTCGTCTCCGGCTGCTGCAGGTCCATGATCCGGGCGCCGACCGCGGGGATGCGGTGCTCGGGCACGACCAGGGTCTCGCCGAAGCGCTCGTTGAAGCGGCGGGCGATCTCCCGCATCAGCTCGACGTGCTGGCGCTGGTCGTCGCCGACCGGGACCTCGGTGGCGCGGTAGGCGAGCACGTCGGCGGCCATCAGCACGGGATAGGAGAAGAGCGCCGCCGAGACCAGCTCCTGCTGCCTGGCCGACTTGTCCTTGAACTGGTGCATGCGGTTGAGGTCGCCGTGCGCGGTGACCGCCGAGAGCAGCCAGGTCAGCTCGGTGTGCTCGTGAACGTCGGACTGGCGGAAGAGGATGCAGCGCTCGGGGTCGAGCCCGGCGGCGAGCAGGATCGCGGTCGTGTCGTAGACCCGCTCGCGCAGCTCGCCGGGGTCGTAGGCGACCGAGAGCGCGTGCAGGTCGACGATGCAGAAGATCGCCGGCTCGCCGCGCTCTTGGCCCTCGACGTACTGGCGGATCGCGCCGATGTAGTTGCCGAGATGCTTGCGGCCGGTCGGCTGGATGCCGCTGAAGATGATCGGGGCGCCCACGGGCGCAGACTATTAGGCGGGCTCGGCGGCGGGCTCCGCGTCGGACTCGGCACTGTGGCCGCACTCGCCCGCGGCTGCGGCGCTGCCCGCTGGGACCGCCTCGACTTTTCGCTCGGGGTTTTGGATGCCGAGGCCGGAGACGATGCCGCCGGCGATCATCAGCAGGCCGGCGATCCCGATGCCGAGGTGGAAGGCGTCGGTCGAGGCCTGCGGGGCGGCGGCGGTCAGCGGGCCGCCGGTCGCGCCGGGGCCGGCCGTCGCCTCGAACTGGATCGAGATCACGACCCCAAGCACG
>DASTVL010000157.1:0-2161 GCA_035759115.1 Solirubrobacterales bacterium
ATACGCTCGGCGAGCGGCATCAGCGTTTCCATGGTCGGTCGTCCTGTCCGGCGGGGTGGCCGCAACCGGTCCTGCGGCGTTGCGCGGCGAGCCTAGCCGGTCGCGGCGGGCGGCGAAAGCCGGGCCTATCCGCCCGGACCGGGCAACGCGAGGCGCAACTCGCGGCCGCCGAACGCGGACGCTGTCGCCGGCGCGGATGATCACCTCGTCGACTCCGGGCGGAACCCGGACGCCGGTGAGGCTGCGGGTGAACGGCTGCTCCGTCTCGTGGGGATGGACCGGTTGCTGACGACGTCGCATTGGTCCGGATCTGGCCACCGTTCAGCAGACTTGGCGCAGAAATTTACAAAGAGCACATCGGGGTGACCATCGCCCACGAGGTCGATCGCTCCGCGAACATGGGAGCGGCGAAAACCGTCAGGAATACTCGCTGGGTCGAGGTCCCGAAGATCGACATTTCTGGCGGTGGCGACGGCCGGTAGCAGAACTGCTGACGTTGCCCCCTGCAGTGCCCTCGGGATGAACTGGACTCCGTCGAGAGGAGACGGAGATGAAGAAGAGCCGGTACAGCGAGGAGCGGATCATTGCGGTGCTGAAGGAGCACCAGGCGGGCATTCCGGTATCGGAGCTCTGCCGGAAGTACGGGATCAGCGAGGCGACGATCTACAATTGGCGGTCACGCTATGGCGGGATGGAGATCTCCGAGGCTCGGCGGCTGAAGAGCCTCGAGGAGGAGAACCGCAAGCTCAAGAAGCTGCTGGCGGAGTCGATGCTCGACGTCGCGACGCTCCGTGAGGCACTCGGAAAAAACTTCTGAGGCCCGGGTCGCGGAGAGCGTTCGTGAACTGGGCCATCCAGGAGAAGGGCTGCTCGCAGCGCCGTGCGTGCGGCCTGATCGGGCTCGACCCGAAGACTTATCGCTATGCCTCACGCCGATCTGACGACGTGGAGCTACGGGCCCGGCTGAAGGCGTTGGCGAGCGAGCGGCGGCGCTTCGGTTACCGCCGCCTGCACATCCTGCTGAAGCGCGAAGGGGTCGAACTGAACCACAAGAAGCTGTTCCGCCTCTACCGGGAGGAGCGGCTGATGGTGCGGCGGCGCGGCGGTCGTAAGCGAGCGCTGGGGACGCGGGCGCCGCTGACCCTGCCGCAAGGACCGAACCAGCGTTGGAGCCTCGACTTCGTCTCCGACATGCTGACGAACGGTCGGCGCTTCCGCGTGCTGGTCGTCGTCGACGACTTCACCAGAGAGTGCCTGACGCTGGTCGTCGACACGTCGCTGTCGGGCATCCGTGTCACTCGGGAGCTTGACACGCTCGTCGCGGAGCGCGGCCGGCCGCTCATGATCGTCAGCGACAATGGCACCGAGCTGACCTCGCGGGCGATCCTGCAATGGCAGGAAGATCAAGGTGTCGAATGGCACTGCATCGCTCCTGGCAAGCCGATGCAGAACGGCTTCGTCGAGAGTCTGAACGGCCGCTTCCGCGACGAATGCCTCAACGAGCATCTCTTCCGCAGCCTGCCGGTGGCACGGCGGCTGATCGAAGAATGGAGGATCGACTACAACGCCTGCCGCCCGCACACGAGCCTCGGCGGCCTCACCCCGAACGAGTTTGCAACCCGGTCCCGGAGGGACCACAACGACAACAGAGTCCAGTTATGAGTGAGGGCAAATAGGGGGCAACGTCACGACTATGGCGCCGATCTCGAGGCCATCAGCGAAATCCAGCAAGGCGCCAGACCGTTACATCTGCGGCAGGGTTTGGCGACATGCCCATGTCGACGCTTCTTATCCAATGCGGCGCTGACGTCGAGGCGCGCGACGATCTCGAACGGACTCCGCTTATCCGTGCCGCGGCAGCTGGGCACGAAGGAACGGTACGGCTTCTCTTAGACGCCGGCGCAGCCTTCGACACTCGCGGCGGGACGCGGCAGCGAACGCCGCTATTGGCGGCGGCCTATTTTGGGCATCTTAACGCCGTCAAACTCCTGACGGAACGGGGCGCCGATGTAAACGCGGCCGACAGACATGATGAAAATGCGCTTCATTTTGCCGTTGGCCAAGCGGCATTTTCAAATGTCGGAGCTCCGACGCTGATCGAGTATCTTGTCGCGAACGGGACGGACATGAATGCGAAGAACAATTCGGGATTGACGCCGAT
>DASTVL010000158.1:0-2762 GCA_035759115.1 Solirubrobacterales bacterium
TCCCGATCCGGCTGCAGCGTCGGGGTGGCCGAAAGCTGATCCTGACGCCGGAGGGCATGGCGGCACCGGCATGGAAGCCGAGCCGCGACGAGACGCTGGTCAAGGCGCTCGTGCGTGCGCACCACTGGCGGCGCCGGATCGAGAGCGGGCGAGCCCGGTCGATCACCGATCTCGCAGAACATGAAGGCGTCACTGACGCCTACGTCTGCCGGCTGCTGCCGCTCACCTGCTTAGCGCCTGACATTGTGGAAGCGATCCTGGACGGGCGGCAGCCGAAGGGGCTGAGGCTGGCTGAGGTGCTCGGGAATGGGCCGCTTGCCTGGTACGCCCAGAGAAAGACCTGGGCTTGGCCGTAGCCGATGGAATGGATGCCCCTCCGATGTGCCACGGCGGTGTGGGATGCAGTACGCCCCGGGAGGACCATACATCCTGTCTTGTGAAGAGCCCGCGCGGACGAGCGTGTGAACGCTGGCGAACCCTGGGGGCCTCCCGCCGCGGTAGATGGCGACGGCCATTAGAGCATATTTCAATCGCGTGGAATCGAGGCTTGTGGTTCGACAATACCGGTTGAAACCGAACGCCGTCCTCCGCTTGATTCACAACCGGATGCCGGTGATCCTGGGTCCTGGTGGAGGCGTTTCCCGTCAGCACGCAGGTGAACAATGTGCGCAATGACGCGGCCGAACTGATGGAGCCGATGAACCCAGCTTAGGTATCCCTGAGAAATTACGCGCCGTTGGCGCGGCTGACGACCTGCGGGCGGCTGGGCGATTACCGACTAGGCAGAAGTGTTCCAAGTCACGTAAGTACAAGAATTTCTGACAGTCCTCCGGCTCGGTGCATAGTTCAAGAAATCCACCCAAGCGGATTGATTCGGCTGACCGATTCCTACTTTGGTCATACTCCCAGACGAGCTTTGCTCATACGCAGCGTGACGATGACGCCCTCGGCTGGCCAGTCGAACGCGATGGTGCCGCCGAGCTGGCCGGAGATGCTCCTGGTGACCAGTTGGTTCCCGAAGCCCGCCGGCCTGTTCGAGGCCTCGACGGGCGGCCCGCCCGTCTCCGTCCAAACGATGACCACCTCATCATCATGCGCGGTGCACGACACGTCGACCATGCCGGCCGCCTTCGAGAGCGCCCCGTATTTGATCGAGTTCGTCGCCAACTCGTGGACGATGAGGGCCAGCGTCGTGGCCGATGCCTCCCCGACGAGCAACTCCGGCACGGAGACGCGGACCCGGTCGCCGATCGCTCCCTCGTCGTCGTAGGGCGCTAGGAGGGCGGCGAGCAGGTCGCCGAGGAGGGTGGCCTTCCTCGGCTCGCTGAGAAAGGGGCGGGCGAGGTCGTGGGCGCGGCTCAGCGCGGTGAGCCGCTGGGTCAGGTCGCGGGCCATCTCCGTCGTCGTCGTCGTCGAGCGCGCGGAGATCGCGGTGAGCGCGGACGCGATGGAGAACAGGTTCTTGACCCGGTGCCCCATTTCGGCCGCGAGCATCTCGCGGGCTTCCTCGGCCAGCTTGCGCCCGGTCACGTCGAGGAAGACCCCGAACATTATCCGGCCGACGATGCCTTGGTCGTCGCCCCTGCCGCGAGCGGACACCCACCGGACCTCGCCGCCGTGCAGAATGCGGAAGTCGACTTCGTAAGCACCCAGGATTTCCCGCGTCGCCGCGAAAGCTGCCCTGACCCTGTCGAGGTCCTCCGGATGGATGCGTGCGGACAGACCCTCAAAGGTGACAGGTCCACTAGCCACCCCCCACAGCGCGTGCGCGCGCTCGTCCAAGGCGATCTCGTCGGTGTCGACATTCCACGACCACAGCGCGACGCCCGCCGCATCGGTGGCGATCCGTAATCGAATGGTGTCCCACCCCGAGGGGCTCGCCTTTTGTCCTGGCATCGTGAGAATTCCCGGGGTCAATAGTTTCGCGAGCGCGTCGCCTAGCTGCGAGCGCTCGAACGGCTTCTGCAGCATGGGAAAGCCAAGGTAGCCGGTGTGAAGGTTGTTCTTGTTGTAGCCAGTCGAAAAGACGAAGGGCACGCCGCGCGCGGCGAGCGCGTCCGCGACGGGGTAGCTCTTTTCCCCGTTGAGATTGACATCGAGCACCACCGCGTCGACGGCCTCGGCCTCGATCATCGCGAGAGCCTGATCGACGCGGGCGGCGGGGCCGACGACCGTACAACCCAACTCCGCGAGCATGTCTTCCAGCGTCCACGCCACCATCACCTCGTCCTCGACCACGAGGACGCGGCGGCCGGAAAGCCCGCTATTGATGGCTCATCCTCCCGCGCCCTGCGACACGGGCATGACGATCTCGCAAACCACACCTGCGGGCTCGTAATCGAGGCGGACTTCGCCGTTCAGCTCCTGCGCCAGACCGCGCTCGATCAGGCGCGCTCCGAAACCCTTGCGGCCGGGCGGCGTCACCGGCGGCCCGCCGCTCTCTCGCCAGCGCAGACGCATCCGGTCCCCCTGCGGGACGTTCTCGACCCGCCAGGCGATGCCGATCTGACCGGCAGCCCCGTCCGAGAGCGCGCCGTGCTTCACGGCGTTGGTCGCCAGCTCATGGAACACCATGGCGAGGGTCAACGATGCTTTCGGTTGCAGGCGAACGTCGTCGCCCTCGACCGAGAAACGGGCAACCCGCCCCTCGGCTAGGCCAAAGGGCTGCAATATCTCGCCGATCAGATCGCGCAGGCTCACCCCGCCCCAGCTCTCGCGCCCCAGCAGCCCATGGGCCTTCGACAACGCCAGGATGCGCCCCT
>DASTVL010000159.1:0-9122 GCA_035759115.1 Solirubrobacterales bacterium
GAGCTCCCCTTCGGCGGCTTCAAGCGCTCCGGCTTCGGCCGCGAGCTGGGCCGCTACGGCGCCGACGAGTTCGTCAACAAGAAGCTCATCCGCAGCGCCTGAGCGCGCCGGGTCGGTAGCTACGGCCGCAGTTCGGTAAAGCCGGCGGCGGCGAAGTCGCCGTCGAAGGCGAGCGCGTCCTGGATGCCGTTGACGCGCATGTAGGCGAAGCTCGTGGCGTCGACAAAGGAGTACTCACGCTCGTCATGGGCACGGAGCCATTGGAGCGCCTCGTCTTCGAGTTCCTCCGGAAACGGGGATACCTGGATGTAGCTGTCGGGGGAGTCGAGATGGTCGAGCATTTCGGTGGCCTTCGCGTGCCACGCCCTACGGCGAATCCAGGTCCAGCTCTCCCCTCGAACGTGATTGGTGGTGACTATGCGGCGGCCTCCGACTTGGCCGACTAGCCGCACCGCCGCCTCGTGATGGGTGTCCTCCCGAATGAGCCCCGCAACGAGAAACGACGTGTCGGCGAAGATCAGGGATCCGGATTCGACGGGCCGTAGACCACGTCGTCCACGGTCATGCTGCTGTCCGGATCGCCCGACACCGTGCCGAACAGCTTGAAGAACGGGTCCTCCTCTATCGCCGGCAATGGCTGAATCTGCTCCCGCACGCAACGCCTGATCACCTCCGCCTTGGAAACCCCGTCTTCGTCGGCGCGGCGTCCTACCGCCGCATCGAGCCCGGGTTCGATCGATATCTGCAGTCGCTTCATGCGGGTCATCTTACATCACCTTGGATCGATGTAATGTAACAATTCAGCATAGGAAGTGTCAATTGTTTGCGCATCCGGCGGCGCTCGATACCCTCGTCCGGTGAGGTTCAGAGGCAGGGGATTCGGAGCCGCTGCGGCGGTGCTGGCGGCGGTCGTGTTCGTCGGCGCCGGCTCGTCGGCGGACGAGGAGAAGACGCCGCGCTGCCGCGGGGCGCTGGCGACGATCGTCGGCACGGGGGCGGACGACGTGTTGCGCGGCACCGATGAACGCGACGTGATCGTCGCCGGGCCGGGCGACGACGAGGTCTACGGCGGGCGCGGCAACGACGTGCTCTGCGGCGGCCCCGGCGCCGACCTGATCCAGGGCGGGCGCGGCAACGACACGATCGACGCCGGCGCCGGCAGTCGCGACCGCGCGATCGGCGGGCTCGGCGACGACCACATCAGCGGCGGGCCGGGCGAGTACGACGAGGTCGCCGGGGGCCTCGGCATCGACACGCTCAACGGCGGCCCGGGCAGCTTCGACCTCGTCCACGGCGACTACGGCTACGACCGCATGGACGGCGGCCCCGGTGGCGGCGACATCGCCTCCTTCGCGACCGCGGTCGCGGCGAAGAACGGGGCGGGCGTCTGGGTCTCGCTCAAGGCCGGCAAGGCGCGCGGCGACGGCCACGACCGCCTCTACCGGCTCGAGAGCATCGAAGGCTCGGCCTTCCGCGACCAGCTGATCGGCGACAAGGGCGACAACGAGATCGACGGCGGCCCCGGCGACGACATGCTCTTCGGCGGCGGCGGGATCGACCATCTCGACGGCGGCCAGGGCATCGACGGCTGTCAGGGCGCCAAGGGCCGCACGACCTCATGCGGCTCCGAAGCGCCGCCCAACGCGCCCGCCTACGTCCAGGTCGACCGCGCTCGCGGCGGCGGTGGGGGGCTGATCATCATCGGCGGCGGCGGCAACGATGTCTTCACCGCGGTCACCTACGACGACGAGCGGCGCGCCTTCGGCGTCGCCTCGACCAAAGGGATCGCGCTCGGCCCCGGCTGCGACCGTCCGGGCAGCGACCCCAAGCAGGTGATCTGCGAGCTGAACGGGCCGGCGCGCTGGCTCACCGCCGATCTCGGCCCCGGCAACGACTTCTTCCGCGTCGAAGGCTCGCTGGCCGGCGCGCAGAACGTCCGCCTCGCCGGCGGCCCCGGCAACGACACGATCCGCGGCGGCCCCGAGGACGACCTGATCGAGTCCGGCCCCGGCTCCGACCGCCTCTACGGCGGCGCCGGCGAAGACGGGCTGATCGGCGGCCTGCCCGGCCCGACCTTCCTCTTCGGCGAGGAGGACGGCGACCTGCTCGCCGCCGGCGGCGGCTGCGCCGGCGGCATGCTCGACGGCGGCCCCGGCCGCGACAACGCCTCCTTCGCCGAGACCCAGGCCCACCCCGGCCTGCTCTGGATCTCGCTGCCCGCCGGCAAAGCCTGGGTCGACGAGCAGCGCGGCTGCAACCCGGTCAAGCTGCCGCGCTCGATCGAGGACATCGAGGGCTCCTTCGACTGGGACGTCCTGATCGGCGACGCCCGCGGCAACAACATGCTCGGCCAGCCCGGCGAAGACTGGTTCTACGGCAACGGCGGCGACGACGTGATCGACGCCCGCGACGGCGTCCGCGACTTCGTCATCCAGTGCGCCCGCCCCGGCGCCAAGCCCGAAGGCCGCGCCCTCGCCGACAGCATCGACCCGAACTCGACCAGGTGCGCCTTCCACAAGCTCGGCGACCCGGTCAAGGGTCTGAACAACTCCGGCTGAAGCACCTCCCCGAGGCCTCCGCTGCACCCCTTGCGCCCTCGGCGCGCCAATAGCGCTTGACATCCAGACACACGTGTGTCTTAATACCCTCAGTACAGGGAAACACGGATGTCCGTGTTCCTCGCAAGCCCAGGGACGGGCAGGGAATCAAAGGGACCGAGCCGCGGGAACGGCTCAGAGCCAAGGGAGAGGTTTTGCAGTGATTCGGGAAAACCACGCAAAGCAGCCGAGCATCACCCTCACCCTCGCCCCCGCCCCCGCTACGGGTCTTCCGCATCCGGCCGTTCTATACACAAAGGAGAGGTAACACGATCATGCAACACATCCCCCAACGCGGCATCATCGGGCGACACCTCCCCTTCGCATTCCTGCTCGCCGTATTTCTGCTCGCCCCGGCGGTGACATCGCAGGCATCTGTGAAAGGCGAAGGAGTCGTTCTCCTCGGCGGCACCGGCAGCGGCGAAGTCTCGAGTGTCGGCGGTACGGTCGATGCGTCGGCATTCGGGGCCGGCTCCGAAGTACCGGCCGAAGGCACCCCGGCAATCGAATGCAGCGGCCCTCCCGCCGCCGGCACTTGCGCCAACACTCTCGACAAAGCGAGTCTTTTCGGTGTCCTGGGTCTCACTGCGACTGCTGATTCGGGCTCGGAATTCGCCGGTTGGGCCGTCAAAAAAGGGAGCATTAGTGCGTCTGGGGATTGTTCTGCCGCAGACGTGACCTGCGGATTAATTGAACAATTCAGTTTTCAAGGCATCGAAGTCGAAGCCACGTTCTGCCCGGAAGGCTCCGGCGGATCGTGCGCCCCGCCGGAATTCGCCCTCGACGTGACCAGGTCCGGGACCGGCACCGGGACCGTGACGAGTTCCCCTGCGGGCATCGCCTGTGGGTCCACCTGCTCGGCTGAATTCGTCGAGAACGAGGTCGTCACCCTCACCCCGACGGCAGACCTGGGCTCCGAATTCATCGCCTGGAGCGGCGCCTGTGGTGGCTCCGGCGCCTGCGAAGTGACGATGAGCGAAGCCAAGTCGGTTGACGCACAGTTCGATCTCGAGCTCGGGCACTCGCTTGCGATCAACGAGTCCGGCGCTGGAACGGGCACTGTCGAGTGCGAAGTCGACGGAGGTGGGCTCGAACCGTGCCCGGGCACGGTTCCCGATGGCGCTGAAGTCAAGGTCGCGGCAACGGCGGACGCCGGCTCGGAGCTGACGGTCGTCAGCGGAGCGGGATCGGCCTCCGGCTGCTCAGCTTCGCCCTGCGAATTCACGATCACCGAAGACAGCGAGGTCAGCGTCGAGTTCACCTTGATCCCGCGCAGCCTCACGGTCAACCTCAGCGGCGAAGGCAGCGTCGAATGCGAAACCGGGGCGGGTCCCGAAGCCTGCGCCGCCGAGTACGACAATGGCACCGAGGTCGAGTTGATCCCTAGCGCCGAAGCGGGCTCCGAATTCGCCGGCTTCGAAAACGGGACTGGCTCCGCGGAAGCCTGTAACGGCGAAGTCGGCTCCTGCACGTTTACGATCGACGAAGACTCTGAGGTCGATGCCCCCTTCGTCCCGATCCAGTGGAGTCTCACGATCGGCACCGAAAGCGGCGCGGGCGAAGGCTCGGTGGAATGCGAAACCAGTGGAGGCCCGGAAGCCTGCGAAGCGGCGTACCCCAACGGCACGGTCGTGACCGCGATCGCAACCGCCGAAGCCGGCTCTGAGTTCAGCGCATGGAGCGGCGACTGCGATTTCGTTTCAGGCACCGAATGCGAAGTCGAAATGGACGCCGACAAGTCAATCGATGCCGTCTTCGGCATCGAAGGATCGGTGACGCTCAGCCTGATCAAGGGCGGCTATGCCGAAGGCGGCACGGTCAGCTCGAGCCCTGTCGGCATCGACTGCGACACTGCCTGCGGCGTCGACACCGGTGAATTCCTCAATGGCGCAACGGTCAACCTGACCGCTGTCGCCGAGGAGGGCTTCGTCTTCGCCGGCTGGCTCGGCTGCAAATTCATCAGCGCCAGCCCCGACGAAGGCGAGTGCGAAGTCACCGTCTCGGAGCCGCTGACCGAAGTCACCGCCGTCTTCGTCAAAGACGGCGAGGAGGGCCCACAGGGGGCTCCTGGCGAGGACGGCACTGACGGCCAGGACGGCGCTGACGGCCAGGACGGCGCTGACGGCGAGGACGGCGCCCAAGGCCCGGCGGGTCAGGAAGGCGCTGACGGACAGGACGGCAGCGACGGCTCCAATGGTCAAAACGGCGCCCCCGGCCCGGTCGGCCTGCCCGGCGCCCCGGGCCCCCAGGGCGCACAGGGCCGGCGCGGTCCCACCGGCAAGGTCAAGGTGATCTGCAAGGTCAAGGGCAGGAAGGTCCGTTGCACCGTCAAGCAGGTCAACAGGCGCGCCGGCAAGCGTGGCCACAAGCGCAGCCGCATCGATTGGCGGGTGATGCGAGCCGGCCAGGTCGTCCGCCGTGGCGTCACCAGCGTCACGCGCCTGCGACGTGTTCTCAGTCAGCTGCCATCGGGGCGCTACGTCCTTCGCGTCGAGGGTCAGGAGGGCGGCGCACGCGTGGCCGTCCCAGCCCGAAGGGCGCGCGGCGCCCACCGCCGCGGGGGCGTGTAAACGCCGGGCAATCGAGCGCTGGGTGCTTTTCAAGGAGATCTGACTCGGATCCGGGCATGACGAGAGGGGATGGACAGATGAGGGCAGAGGTAGCCGCTGCGGTAGACCTCCGGCGCAGGACGATCGGCATGGCTTTGCTGCCGGTCCTCCTGGCGGCGGTGCTGGGCCTGGCGGCGGCGCCCGCCCAGGCCGGGCAGACCCGGCTGGTCGAAGGGGACTTCTGCGAACCGACGGGTCTGGGGGCGCGACCGTGCTCGCCGACGTTCAGCCAGCCGATCGCGGCGGTCGTCGACCCCGACAGCGGCGACCTGCTCGTGGCCGAAGGGGGCGGCGCCGGGCAGCGGATCGCCCGCTACCACGAGGACGGCACGCCGGCCCCGTTCGGCGGGCTCGGGACGCACTTCATCGACGGTAAGCCGGGGCCGGGCGGGGAACCGTGCGCGGCCGAACCGGCCTCCTGCGACGCCACCCCCCAGAACGGCCTCAGCATGACGGGGGGCCAGAACTTCACGCAGATCGCGATCGACCGCTCCGGCGGCGAAACCGACGGCAACATCTACCTGACCCAAAATGGGGCGGCTGGCAGCAGCGTCAACCTGATCGACGTCTTCGACGCGGCCGGCGAATACGCCGGCCAGGTGACCGGCGCCGGCGGGACGCTCTTCGGCGAAGGCTTTTTCGGCGCGTGCGGGGTTGCCGTCGACCCGGACGGCAACCTGTTCGTCTCCGACGCGGACAGAGACGAGATCTACAAGTACGAGCCCGGGGGGGCGGTGCCGGTCGACGGCGACCACGTCGCGACCTTCGAGTCGCCGGAGCCGTGCCGGCTGGCGGCCGGGGCGGGGCCGAGCGCCGGCGGGCTCTTCGTCGCCGGCGGCGACGACGAAAGCCGGGTGGCCAAGCTAGACGCGGGCAGCGGCGAGGAGAAATACCTGATCGAGATCGAACGGGGCACCAACTCGACCAACGCCGGGCAGCTCAGCGTCGACCCGGTCAGCGGCCACCTGCTGGTCTTCGGCGAGGCGTCCGGAAGCCGGCAGATCGAGGAGTTCGAGGTCGTCGGCGACCTCGAAGCCAACCGGCTGACGAGCTTCACCACCCTGTCCCCCCCCAACATCAGCATCGGCGCCCTCGCGGTGAACGGGGACAGCGGGCGGGTCTACGTGCGCGCGAGCTCGAACCTGAGGATCTTCGGGCCGCTGGTGGCGCTGCCCGACGTGAGCACCGGGCCGGCCTCGAATATCGGCGAGACGACGGCGACCGTGGGCGGCACGGTGCAGGCGAACGGGGTGCTGCTGAGCGAATGCAGTTTCGAGTACGGCCCGACGAGCGCCTACGGCTCGAGCGTCCCCTGCGCCGAGAGCCCGGCTGAGATCGGCGTCGGGGCGAAAGCGGTGCACGCCGACCTGAGCGGGCTCGCGGCGGAAACGACCTACCATTTCCGGCTGGTCGCCGCCAACGCCAACGGCCCGGCCAACCCGCAGGGCGCCGACGCGAGCCTGCGGACGGTGAGCAAACCCGAGATCGTCGCCGCGTGGCCGGAAGAGGTGCTCTACGAGGAGGCGACGCTGCGGGCGCGGATCAACCCGCACAGCGCGGCGACGACCTACCGCTTCGAGTGGGGGCCGGCCGGGGCGCCCTATGCGCACAGCACGGCCGAGATCCCGATCGGCTCCGCGGCGACGGCGCAGGAGGCGACGCTGCGCGTCGACGGCCTCAGCGCCGGCGCGGCCTACCACTTCCGCGTCGTCGCCTCGAACCACTGCCTGCCGGAAAGCTCGCCGGCGACGGTCTGCGTCAGCGAGGGCGCCGACCGCGGCTTCGCGACCTACCGCCGGCTCGTGGCCAACACGGCCTGCGAGAACCGGGCGCTGCGCGACGGGCCGGCGGCGCTGCTGCCGGACTGCCGCGCCTACGAGATGGTCAGCCCGCCTGACAAAAACGGCGGCGACATCGTCAACGAAAGCAGTAGCGAAGCGGTCCACGACGCCTACATCCGCAGCGCCCCGGGCGGCGGGCGGATCACCTACTCCGCCGGGGCGGCGTTCGCCGGACAGCCGGCGGCGAAGGTCTTCAACCAGTACCTGGCGGCGCGGGAGGAGACCGCGCCGGGGGAGGGCGGCTGGGTCAACCAGGGGATAAACGCGCCGCTGGGCGACGCGGTGAAGCTGTTCAACAAAGTCCCCTACAACGAATCGGGCTCCTTCGCCGAGGATCTCTGCAGCTCGTTCGTGGCCGACTTCAACGTCGCGCCGCTGACCCCGCAGGGGCAAGAAGGCTACGTCAATCTCTACCGTCGTCAGAACTGCGAGCCCGGCGAGGGCGGCTTCGAAGCGATCACGACGGCGCCGCCGCCGGCCGGCGCCCCTCTGAACTATCCGGTTCCGGGGGGAGGAGTACAAGAGGTCGTCCACGGGACCTCGGCCGACCAGAGCGCGGCGGTCTTCGTCGGCAGGGCGGCGCTGCCGACGAAGCCGGGGACGCCGGGCGCGGCGGCGGCCGGCAGCCGGCGACAGATCTACCTGCACCTGGCGGGCGACCCGGAGCTGCGGCTGGTCAGCGTGCTGCCCGGCGGCGCAGCCTACGCGGGCGGGGCGACGGCGGTCGGCGCGGCCTTTGACGGGGAAGGCAACCTGCGGCGGGCGATGTCGGCCGACGGGCGGCGGGTCTTCTGGACGGCGGGGATCGACGCGAACACCCTGCAGGGCGCCCTCTACGTGCGCGAGAACCCGGCCGAACCGGAAACGGGGGAAGCGTCGGGGGCGAGGACGATCGCGGTCTCGGCCGGGAGCCAGGCGACCTTCTGGGACGCCTCGGTGGACGGCTCCGAGGCGCTCTACACCGAAGTCTCCCCGTTCGGGGGGCTCGACCTCTACCGCTTCGACGTGACGACGCAGGCGCGGACGAAAATCGCCGCGGGCGTGCTGGGGCTGGCGGGCGCGAGCGAGGACCTGGAGCGGGTCTACTTCGCCTCGACCCAGGCGCTGCCGGGCGCGGGCGAGAGCCACGGCGAGGAAGCGGTCGCCGGGCAGCCGAACCTCTACCTGGCCGAGGGCGGCGGGTTCAGCTTCATCGCGACGCTGGCGCCCGGAGACGCCGACGTCGACAAGGGCGCGACCGCCTCCGGTGACCGCTCCTACAGCGTGATCACGCGGCTGCCGTTCTTCCGCGCATCGCGGGTCAGCGCCGACGGGCGCCACATCGCCTTCCACGCGCAGGCGGCGCCGACCGGCTTCGACAACGCCGCCGCGCAGGGCGGCGAGCCGGCGCTGGAGGTCTTCACCTACGAGGCCGGCGGCGAGCTGCTCTGCGTCTCCTGCAACCCGGCGGGGGCGCGCCCGCAGACGAGGGAGTACGCCACGCCCTACGTCTACCCGCAGCTCTCGCAGACGACCGGCGTGCAGGCGGCGGCCTGGATCCCGACCTGGGAACACTCCTCGCACGCCTCCAACGTGCTCTCCGCCGACGGCAGCAGGCTGTTTTTCAACAGCAACGACCCGCTGCTGCCGCGCGACGCCAACGGCGCCCAGGACGTCTACCAGTGGGAGCGGCCGGGGAGCGGGGACTGCGACGTCACCGACGCCCACTACTTCGCCGCCAACGGCGGCTGCCTGAGCCTGATCTCGACCGGCGAAAGCGCCGAGGAAGCGGAATTCTGGGAGGCCGGCGCCGACGGGAGCGACGTCTTCTTCACCACCTCGCAGAGCCTCGTCGCCGAGGACCCCGGCCTGGTCGACCTCTACGACGCGCGGGTCGGCGGCGGCTTCGCGCCGCCGGTCGAGCCGGCGGTCTGCGAAGGCGAAGCCTGCCAGAACGTGCCGGCGCCGCCGGCGAGGCAGACCCCGGGGTCGGCGACCTACCGCGGGCCCGGCAACCCGCCGGCGGCAGGGCGGTGCGGCGTCGCCGCCCGCCAGGCGGCGAAGCTGAGCCGGCGGGCGAAGCGGCTGCGCCGCGG
>DASTVL010000160.1:0-5183 GCA_035759115.1 Solirubrobacterales bacterium
CATCCCCTCGAGCGCGTCGAGGCAGGACTCGACCGTCTCGATCGCGTCGAAGAGCGGCTCCTTGTCCTCCTGCATGTCCTTGCCGTAGGTCAGCGGCAGCGCGTGCATCGTCCCCAGCAGCGAGAGGTAGTCGGCGGCGACGCGCGGGCTCTTCGCCCGCAGCAGCTCGGCCGAGTCGGGGTTGACCTTCTGCGGCATGATCGAGGATCCCGAGGAGAACGACTCGTCGAGCCGGCAGAAGCCGAACTCGCTGCTCGACCAGATGACGATCTCCGAGCCGAGCCGCGATAGATGCATCGCGCAGGTCGCGGCGGCGCTCATGTAGTCGAGCACGAAGTCGCGGTTGGAGGCGCCGTCGATCGAGTTCTGCGTCACATAGGCGAAGCCGAGGTCCTCGGCGACGTCGCCGCGGTCGATCTCCCAGTTGACGCCGGCAAGCGCGCCGGAGCCGAGCGGCATCACGCTGGCGCTCTCGAGCGTGAAGTTGAAGCGCAGCACGTCGCGCGCGAGCATCCAGAAGTAGGCGAGCAGGTGGTGGCCGAGGTAGACCGGCTGGGCGCGCTGCAGGTGGGTGTAGCCGGGCATCGGCCAGTCGCGATGGCGCTCGGCCAGCTCCAGCAGGCGCTCCATCGCCGCCTTTGAAAGCTCCATCGCCCGCAGCGAGTGGGCCTGGACCAGCATCGCGACGTCGGTCGCGACCTGGTCGTTGCGCGAGCGCCCGGTGTGCAGCTTGCCGGCCAGCGGGCCGATCTCCTCGCCGAGCAGGCGCTCGACCGCCATGTGGATGTCCTCGTCGGCGGCGTCGAAGGAGAAGCCGGCCTTGCCGATCCGCTCGCGCACCCGGTCGAGGCCGGCTTCGATCTTCGCCAGCTCATCGGAGTCGAGCACGCCGATCCGCTGCAGGCCGCGTGCGTGGGCATGCGACTGGTCGATGTCGTAGGGCGCCAGCCGCGCATCGAACTCGATCGAGCGGTTGAGGCGCCAGAAGCGCAGGTCGGGCTCTTTGCGGAAGCGGGACATCAGCGGATCGAACCGGCCAGAGCCTCGCACACCCGGGCGACCTGCGACTCCGTCATCGCGGGGAAGAAGGGCAGCGCCAGCGAGTGCGCCGCAGCCGCTTCGGCGACGGGGAACTGCCCCTCGCGATAGCCGAGCTCGCGCAGGTGCGGGAAGAGGTGGATGCAGGGCAGGTAGGCCTTCGAGGCGATCCCCTGCTCGGCGAGCGAGGCGATCGTCGCGTCGCGATCGACCTCGTCGGCGAGGCGGACGACGTAGACGAACCAGCTGCGCCGCTCGGGGCCGAGGCTCGCAGGCAGGGTCCTGACGCCCTCGAGCCCGGCCAGCCCGGACTCGTAGAGGGCGGCGAGCGCGTCGCGCGCCGCCAGCATCGCGTCGAGCCGCTCCATCTGGGCGACCCCGAGCGCCGCCGCGATGTCGGAGAGGCGGTAGTTGAAGCCGAGGCCGCCGTGGTCGAGCCAGCCCATGTCGGGCGCCCGGCCCTGGTTGCGCTCGGAGCGCAGGCGCGCCGCGACCGCCGGATCGGAGGGCACGATCATCCCCCCCTCGCCGGTGGTCAGCTGCTTGTTGGCGTAGAAGGCGAAGGTCGCGAGGTTGCCGCGGGCGCCTACCCTGCAGCCCTCGGAATCGACCGCTCCGAGCGCCTCGCAGGCGTCCTCGAGGATGCCGAGCCCGTGCCGCGCGGCGATCGCCTCCAGCTCCGGCATCGCCGCCGGGAAGCCGAAGATGTGGACCGGCAGGATGCCGGCGCTGCGCTCGCCGACGGCCGCCTCGACCGCCGTCGGATCGAGGTCGAGCGTGACCGGGTCGACGTCGCAGAAGACCGGGCGGGCGCCCTCGTAGAGCAGGCAGTTGGCCGAGGCGACAAAGCTGAACGGGCTGGTCAGGACCTCGTCGCCGGGCCCCCAGCCGAGCGCCCGCACGCCGAGGTGCAGCGCCGTGGTGCCGCTGGAGACGGCGACGGCGTCGTCGACCCCGAGCCAGGCGGCGAGCTCGCGCTCGAAGCGCTCGCCCACCGGCCCCAGCGAGAGCCGGCCCGAGCGCAGCACCGCCGCCACGAGCTCCTCCTCGCGCGCGCCGAGCTCGGGCCTGGCCAGCGGGATCTGCTCGCTCATCGCGGCTGGAAGGCGTACTCGAGCGAGTCCACCAGCGCCTCCCAGGACGCCTCGATGATGTTCTCCGAGACGCCGATCGTCCCCCACTCGCGCTCACCGTCGGCGGAGTCGAGCAGGACGCGGGTGACGGCGCCGGTGCCGTGGCTCTCGTCGAGGATCCGCACCTTGTAGTTGGTCAGCTCGATGTCGGCCAGGTGCGGGTAGCGGTCGGCGATCGCGCCGCGCAGGGCGCTGTCGAGCGCGTTCACCGGGCCGTTGCCCTCGGCGACCCGCACGTAGCGCTCGCCGTCGACCTTGACCTTGATCGTCGCCTCGGTCTCGACCGCCCCGTCGGCGCGCTTCTCGACCAGCACCTTGAAGCTCTCCAGCTCGAACAGCGGCTCGTAGCTGCCCGCCTCGCGCCGCAGCAGCAGCTCGAAGGAGGCCGGCGCCGCCTCGTAGTGGTAGCCGTCGTGCTCGCGCTGCTTGAGCCGCTCGACCGCCTGCGCTGCGGCGCCCTCGTCGAGCTCGAGCCCGGCCGCCTCGGCCTGGCTGCGGATCGTCGCCTTGCCGGAGAGCTCGGAGGCGAGGATCTGGCGCTGGTTGCCGACCTCGGCCGGGTCGAGGTGCTCGAAGGTGCTGGCGTCGGCCTCGACCCCGGCGGCGTGCATGCCCGCCTTGTGGGCGAAGGCGTTGCGGCCGACGTAGGGGCGGTCGGGGTTCGGGGCCATGTTGCAGAGCTCGTCGAGGTAGAGGCTCGTCGAGGTCAGGCTTGCGAGCCGCTCCGGCGCGACGACGTCGAAGCCCATCTTCAGCTGCAGCGCCGGCAGGATCGTCGCCAGGTTGGCGTTGCCGCAGCGCTCGCCATAGCCGTTGACGGTGCCCTGCACCAGGCGGGCGCCGGCTTCGACCGCGGCGAGCGAGTTGGCGACGGCGCAGCCGGCGTCGTCGTGGGTGTGGATGCCGACCTCGGCGTCGCCGCCGAGCGCCTCGACCACGGCCGCGGTCGCGGCGGCGACGAAGCCCGGCAGGCTGCCGCCGTTGGTGTCGCAGAGGGTGACGTTCTCGGCGCCGGCCGCGGCCGCGGCGCGCACGCATTCGAGCGCGTAGGCGCTGTCGTCGCGGTAGCCGTCGAAGAAGTGCTCGGCGTCGAAGACCGGCCGCTTGCCGTGCTCGCGGCAGAAGCCGATCGAGTCGGCGATCATCGCCAGGTTCTCCTCGGCCGAGACCTTGATCACCTTCTCCAGATGCAGGCCCCAGCTCTTGCCGACCAGGCAGACGACCGGGGCGAAGCTGCCGACCAGAACGGCCAGCGCCTCGTCGTCGGCGGCATTGCGGTCGCGGCGCCGGGTCATGCCGAAGGCGGCGATCGTCGCCTGCTCGAGCTCGAGCCCGGCGAGCTGCTCGAACAGCTCCGCTTCCTTCGGGTTGGAGCTGGGAAAGCCGGCCTCGATCGTCTGCACGCCGAGCGCGTCGAGCGCGCGCACGACTTTGAGCTTCTCGCCGACGGAGAGCGACATGCCGCGGCCGCCCATGCCATCGCGGAGGGTGGTGTCGTAGAGCTTCACCTGTTCCATCTTCTTGCTGCCTTTCGAGTACGAGAACGATCCGGGAGGGCCGCTTCGGCCCGTCGTGCGCGCAGGGGAACGCCGGCCGCTAGGCGGCCGGCGTAATTCGCCCGGCGGGCGCTTCGACGAAGTCGAGCCACTCCAGGTACTCCTCGGCGCGCCCGTGCAGGGCGTCCTGGAGCTTGGCCCCGATCACGCGGGTGATCTCGCCTGGCTCGCCGAGCGGATGGTCGTCGATCTCGCGCACCGGGCAGAGCTCGGCGGCGGTGCCGGTGAGGAAGACCTCGTCGGCGAGGTAGAGCTCGGCGCGGGCGATGTCGCGCTCCTCGACCGCGTAGCCGAGGTCGCGGGCGATCTGCACGACCGAGTTGCGGGTGATCCCGTCGAGGATCGCGGCGCTGTGCGGCGGCGTGCAGATCGTGCCGTCGCGGACGACGAAGACGTTCTCGCCGGAACCCTCGGAGACGACGCCGTGCTGGTCGAGCAGGATCGCCTCGTCGTAGCCGGCGTTGTTGGCCTCGGTCTTGGCCAGCACCGAGTTGAGGTACTGGCCGGCGGCCTTCGCGTGCGGGATCAGGCTCTCGCCGGAGATCGCACGCCAGGAGGAGACCGTGGCGCGGATCCCGTGCTTCTGCCCCTCCTCGCCGAGGTAGACGCCCCAGGGGAAGGCGGCGACGATCACGTCGATCGGCGCGTCGGTCGCGTAGAGGCCGAGGTTGCCGTAGCCGCGGTAGGCGAGCGGCCGGATGTAGCAGGAGTCGAGCCCGTTGCGGGAGATCAGCTCGTGGGTCGCCTGTCGCAGCTCCTCGGTCGTGTAGGGCAGCTCGAAGTAGTAGAGCTTGGCCGACTTCTGCAGCCGCTCGAGGTGCTCGCGGTGGCGGAAGACGGCCGGGCCGCGCTCGGTCTCGTAGCAGCGGATCCCCTCGAAGACGCCGGTGCCGTAGTGCAGGCCGTGGCTGAGCACGTGCGTCCTGGCCTCGTCCCAGGGCACGAACTCGCCGTTCTGCCAGATCAGCTCAGCGGTCTCCATCGTCGGAGAAGTATGCCAGCACCGCAGCGGTCATCTCGTCCGTGCCGACGCTTGCATCGCCGGCTGCCGCGAGGTCGGGAGTGCGCAGGCCGCTTTCCAGCACCGCGTCGACGGCCGCCTCGACCCGCTCCGCCTCGGCGGCGCGGCCGAGGCCGTGGCGCAGCAGCAGCGCGGCGCTGAGGAAGGTCGCGAGCGGGTTGGCGATCCCCTCGCCGGCGATGTCGGGGGCCGAGCCGTGGACGGGCTCGAACAGGCCCGGGGCGCCGGACTCGCCGAGGCTGGCCGAGGGCAGCATCCCGAGCGAGCCGGTGAGCATCGCCGACTCGTCGCTGAGGATGTCGCCGAAGAGGTTCTCGGTGAGGATCGTGTCGAACTCGGCCGGACGCGAGACGAGCTGCATCGCCGCGTTGTCGACCAGCAGGTGATCGAGCTCGACGTCGGCGTACTCCTCGCTGACCCTGGTGACGACCTCGC
>DASTVL010000161.1:0-3148 GCA_035759115.1 Solirubrobacterales bacterium
CGCGGTGGCGCGGAAGGCGGTGGTCGAGTCCTCGGCGACCGTGACCTCCACCCCGGTTTCGAGCTCGGCCGGAGTGACGGTGTCGAACGGGCTGCCCGAACAGTCGGGGCCGGCGTAGAGGGCGACGGTGGTGCCGGGGGCGGCGGAGCCGGTCAGGATCGGGTTGTTCTCGTTGGCGGGCGAGGCCGGGTCGGTGGCCAGGAGCTCGGGCGCCTGCGGGGCGGCGGTGTCGACCGTGAAGCTCCGCGTCGCGGTGGCCTGGTTGCCGGCCGCGTCGGTTGCCTGCACGCGGAAGGTGCGCGGGCCGTCGGACAGCGGCGCGTCAGGCGTGTGCGAGCCGGCGGCCGAGCATGCGTCGAAGGTCGGCGTGCCGTCGTCGATCGAGCACTGGAAGGTGGCGCCGGCCTCGCCGCTGAAGGCGAAGGTCGGGCTGGCGTTGTTGGTCAGGCCTTCGGGGCCGCCGTCGACGGAGATTGATGGCGGGGTCAGGTCGACGGTCCACTCGTGGCTCGCCGGGCTGGCGTCGATGTTGCCCGCCTGGTCGATCGCGCGGACTTCGAATTTGTGGCTGCCCTCGCTCAGGCCCGTGTACTCGATCCCCGTGGTGCAGCTCGTCCAATCGCCCGGTTCGGTCGAGTCGCGGCGGCACTCGAAGGAGGCGACGCCCGAGCCGGCGCCGTCGTCGCCGCTGAACTCGAAGCCAGCGGCGGTGGCGTTGGTCAGCTCCGCGGGTTTGAGGTCGATCTGGGTGGTGGGCGCGCTCGAGTCCTCGACGTAGGCGATCGGCTCCGAGCAGAGCGACGTGTTGTCGGGCGGCGCCGTGACCGTAGCGCGCAGCTGCGTGGCCGAGTTGTCGGCGACCGGGATCTCGATGCCGCCGCTTTCCAGCTCGGCGGCGGTTCCGGTCGCGAGCGGCGCGCCCGTGCAATCGACCGTGTCGTAGATCCGCACTTCGGTGCCGGCCTGCGCCGTGCCGATCACCTTCGGCGTGTTGTGGTTGGCCGGCGAGATCGGGACGGTCGCGGTCAGCTCCGGCGTCTCCGGCACCGCGGCGTTGACCTCGAATTCGCGGGTCGCGGTCGCCGGGTTGCCGGCCTGATCGGTCGCCTGCACACGGAAGGTGAAGGCCTCGTTGGCGAGCGGCTCGGCCGGCGTGTGCGAGCCGCCACCGGAGCAGGGGGCGAAGGCCGGCGTGCCCTGATCGATCGAGCACTGGAAGCTCGCGCCGGGCTCGCCGCTGAAGGCGAAGGTCGGCGATGAGTTGTTGGTCAGGCCTTCGGGGCCGCTGTCGACCTGAACGGTCGGCGGGGTCAGGTCGATGGTCCACTCGTGGCTCGCCGGGCTGCCGTCGATGTTGCCCGCCTCGTCGATCGCGCGGACTTCGAAGTTATGGCTGCCCTCGCTGAGGCCGGTGTCTTCGATGCCGGAGGAGCAGCTCGTCCAGTCGCCGGGCTCGGTCGAGTCGCGGCGGCACTCGAATGACGCGACGCCGGAGCCGGCGCCGTCGTCGCCGCTGAACTCGAAGGTCGCTGCGTCGCTCGCCGTCAGCTCCGCGGGCTCGAGGTCGATCTGGATCTGCGGCGCCGTCGCATCGACGGTGAAGCCGCGCGTGGCGATCGCCTGATTGCCGGCGACGTCGGTTGCGCGCACGCGGAAGGTCTGCGGGCCGTCGGCGAGCGGCGCCGCCGGGGTGTGCGAGCCGGCCGCCGAGCAGGGGCCAAGGGTCGGGGCGCCCCCGTCGATCGAGCACTCGAAAGTCGCACCCGGCTCGCCGCTGAAGGCGAAGGTCGGGGTCGGGTCGTTGGTCAGGCCTTCGGGGCCGCTGTCGACGGAAACCGACGGCGGGGTCAGGTCGACGGTCCATTCGTGGCTCGCCGGGGTGGCGTCGATGTTGCCCGCTTGGTCGATCGCGCGGACTTCGAATTTGTGGGCGCCCTCGCTCAGGCCGGTGTACTCGATCCCCGAGGCGCAGGCGGTGAAGCTCGCCGCGTCGAGCTTGCACTCGAACGAGGCG
Organism: Solirubrobacterales bacterium; assembly: GCA_035759115.1. Lineage (GTDB taxonomy): Bacteria > Actinomycetota > Thermoleophilia > Solirubrobacterales > 70-9 > VRUE01. The sequence goes on from DASTVL010000161.1 coordinate 2,015, forward strand.
ACGCCGGAGCCCTCGAGCACGTCTTCGCCGGAGAGCTCGAATTTGGCCGTGGTGGCGTTGGTCAGAGCCGGTGGTTTGACGTCGATCTGGGTCTGCGGCGCTTTGGTGTCGATCTCCCACTCGACCGTCGCCGGGCTCGGGTCGGGGCTGCCGGCGTTGTCGATCGCCCGCACTTCGAACGTGTGGGCCCCCTCGGCCAGCGACGTGTACACGCGCGGCGAGCTGCAGAGCTGCCAGCCGACCGGTTCGGTCGAGTCGCGGCGGCACTGGAAGGAGGCCACGCCGGAGCCGCCGGGGTCGCTGCCGGTGAATTCGAAGGTCGCTTTGCTGCTGCCGGTCAGCGCCGGCGGCTGCGCGCTGATCTGCGTCTCCGGCGCGAGGCTGTCGATGCTCCATTCGTGGCTCGCGGGGCTGGCGTCGACGTTGCCGGCGCCGTCGATCGCGCGGACTTCGAACTTGTGGCTGCCCTGACTCAGCCCGGTGTACTCGATACCCGAGGCGCAGCTCGTCCAGTCGCCCGGTTCGGTCGAGTCGCGGCGGCACTCGAACGAAGCGACGCCGGAGCCGGCGCCGTCATCGCCGCCGAACTCGAATTTGGCCGTCGAGCTGTTCGCCAGCGGCGCCGGTTTGAGCGTGATCTGCGTCTCCGGTGCGACCGTGTCGACGGTCCACTCATGTAGCGCGGGGGCGGCGTCGACGTTGCCCGCCTGGTCGATCGCACGCACTTCGAATTTGTGGCTGCCCTCGCTCAGGCCGGTGTACTCGATCCCCGAGGCGCAGGCCGTGAACGGCGCCGCGTCGAGTTTGCACTCGAACGAGGCGACGCCGGCGCCTTCCGGGTCTTCCCCGCCAAACTCGAATTTGGCCGAGGCGACGGTGGCCAGCGCCGCCGGCGCGAGCGTGATCTCAGTCTCGGGGTCGGTCGCGTCGACCTCGAAGGCGCGCGTCGCCAGCGCCGTGTTGCCGGCGCTGTCGGTGGCGCGCAGGCGGAAGCTGTAGGGGCCGTTGGCGAGCGGCGCGGCGGCGGCGTGCGAGTCGTTCGCGTCGCAGGGGCCGAAGGCGGCTTCGCCGCTGTCGATCGAGCACTCGAGCGTGTCGCCCGCGGCCGGCGCGTAGGAGAAGCCGAAGCCGGGC
>DASTVL010000162.1:0-3549 GCA_035759115.1 Solirubrobacterales bacterium
AGGTGGAGACGGCGGAGCACCAGCGGCAGCTCCTCCAACTGCACGTACCGGGTCGGCGAGTGCGACCGTTCCAGCCTCGACGCGGCGGAGACCGCAGCGGTCGATCTGCCTCAGCGGCGTCGCGCGCTGTTGCAGTGCAGGAACGGGTTCGGGCCGTGCGATCGCTCGATGCTGAGCGAGCGCGAGGCTGCGGAGGTGGCCGCGGCAGCGCACGAGCGCAACCTCTCGCACTGCATGTACGGTTGGGAGTCCTGTGAGCCCTCCGGCCTGGACGACGAGGAGGCGGCCGAGGTCGCGGCCGCCGCGCGCGCACGCAACCTGGCGGCTTGCACCCAGGGTCGGGATACATGTGTCTACGCTTCGCTCAGCCCTCCGAAGCTCGCGAGCTCGCCGCCGCCGAACGCCTGCGCAACTTCACGGCATGCCTGAATCGGCGCGGCTACTGCGACCCCTCGCGGCTGACGGAGTCCGAAGCGGCCTCGATCCCGCCGGAAGGACCGTAGAGGGGTGGCTCGCGTCCGAGATGGGCTTCAGCGAGCCGTTCATGCTGCGAGCCGCTGACGAGGCCTTCCCCGTCTTGGATCGATCATCGGGGCAGCGCTGTTCGTGGCGATCATCCACCTGATCTCCAGACGATAGTGGCCGCCCTCGCACGGGCCGCCGATTGCATTGTGCGGCGGCTATGCATCGGGTGGGAAGAACGTATTGGTCTTCTTCCCGGCGGTGGCCCACACTGTCTAACGAGGAGGACCGATGAAGAATCACATTGACGACATGTCCACCGCACGCTTCGCGCGGCAGGCCGGCATCGCTCTCGCGGCGGCGGCGGCCGCGATGTCGATCGTCTGCGCCCTGTTCGTTCCCTACGCCTACCCGTGGCCGAGTCTGGCGTGGGCCGTTCTGGCGTGCGCGTCCGCCGTCTGGGTGGCCAGGGTGTCGACCGGCGCGCGCTCCAGCATCTCCGACGTCATCTGGGGAGTGGATGCGGAGTCGCCCGCCGTCGCCGATCCGGCGCCGCTCGTTGCTTCCTCCAAGAGGGGGATCTCGTGACGAAGGGCAAGGGCGTCGCCACGAGAGTCCGCCCGCTTCACGACCGCCTGGTCGTGCGCCGCATCGAGCGGACCGAGACGGCCAAGGGAGGCATCATCATCCCCGACTCGGCCAGGGAAAAGCCGCAGGAAGCCGAGGTGCTGGCGGTGGGCAACGGCAAGATTCTGGAGAACGGGACCAAGATCGCGCTCGACGTCAAGCCCGGCGACCGGATCCTGTTCGGCAAGTACTCCGGGAGCGAGATCGAGATCGACGGCGAAGACGTGCTCATCCTCCGCGAGGAGGAGGTCCTGGCGGTGATGGCGTAGCCGTTCCCAAGAAAGCAGAGGCGCAACGAGATGGCGAAGCAGATTACGTACGGTGACGACTCCCGGCAGAAGATCCTCAGGGGCGTCAGCCGGCTGGCCGACGCGGTCAAGGTGACGCTGGGTCCCAAGGGGCGCAACGTGGTTCTCGACAAGAAGTTCGGCGCCCCGCTCATCACCAAGGACGGCGTCACCGTCGCGAAGGAGATCGAGCTCAAGGAACCGCTGGAGAACATGGGCGCCCAGATGGTGAAGGAGGTGGCATCGAAGACCTCCGACGTGGCGGGAGACGGCACCACCACCGCCACGGTGCTGGCGCAGGCGATCTACCGCGAAGGCAGCAAGAACGTCACCGCGGGCGCCAATCCGATGGACCTGAAGCGCGGCATCGAGAAGGCGGTCGCCGCCGCGATCGGCGAGTTGGAGAGGCTCAGCAAGCCCGTCAAGGGCCGGATGATCGCCCAGGTGGGCACGATCTCCGCCAACAACGACGAGAAGATCGGCAGGATCATCGCCGATGCCATGGAAAAGGTCGGTAAGGACGGCGTGATCACGGTCGAGGAAGCCCGGTCGATGGACACCTCCCTCGAGGTCGTCGAGGGGATGCAGTTCGACCGCGGCTACCTGTCGCCGTACTTCGTGACCGATCCGGAGCGGATGGAGTGCGTGCTGGAGAACGCCCTCGTCCTCATCCACGAGAAGAAGATCTCCAACCTGAAGGACCTCCTGCCGGTCCTGGAGCAGGTCGCCAAGCTCGGCCAACCACTGCTGATCATCGCCGAGGACCTCGATGGTGAGGCCCTGGCCACGCTGGTGGTCAACAAGCTGCGCGGCACGCTCCACGTGGCCGCCGTGAAGGCGCCAGGCTACGGCGATCGTCGCAAGGCGATGCTGGAGGACGTCGCGGTCCTGACCGGCGGCAAGGCGATCACCGAGGACCTCGGAATCCGCCTCGAGAACGTCACCCTCGAGGACTTCGGCAAGGCCAAGAAGATCACCATCGACAAGGACAACACCACGATCGTCGAAGGCGCCGGAACGTCCAAGAACATCGAGGGCCGGGTGAAGCAGCTGCGCAATCAGGTCGAGGAGACGACTTCCGACTACGACCGCGAGAAGCTGCAGGAGCGCCTGGCGAAACTCGTGGGCGGAGTGGCGATCATCAAGGTCGGCGCAGCCACCGAGACCGAGATGAAGGAGAAGAAAGCCCGGGTCGAGGACGCGATGCACGCGACGAAGGCGGCGGTCGAGGAGGGCATCGTGCCCGGCGGGGGCGTGGCGCTGCTCCGCTGCACGGCTGCCGTCGAAGCCATCAAGGCGAGTGGCGACGTGGCCGTCGGTGTGGCCATCGTGCGGCGCGCGCTGGAGGAGCCGCTGCGGCAGATCGCCGGCAACGCCGGCTTCGAGGGCGCCGTGGTGGTGGGCAAGGTGCGCGAGATGAAGGCCGACGAGGGGTTCAACGCCCTCACGGAGAGCTACGAGAACCTGGTCGAGGCTGGGATCATCGATCCCACGAAGGTGGTCCGCTGTGCGCTGCAGAACGCGGCCTCCGTCGCATCGCTGCTCCTGACGACGGAAGCGGTCATCTCCGAGATCCCCGAGCCGGCGTCCGCCAGCCCGGGGCCGGGAATGCCGCCTGGTGACGGAATGTACTGACGACGCTCCTGCGTCGCTCCGCGTCTCGGTCGACGCCCTGGAGTGGCGTTAGGCATGGTGTGCGAGGACCTCCCTCTCACATGAGGTCAGGCCGGGAGCCGCCCCCGACGGCCCGGTTGAGCCACGCGGACCGGGCCCGCACGCCTGCAGCTCGGCGGTCAGGAGGACCCTCCCCGTCCTTCTCGCGCTGGGGTCGGGATCCCTTGCCGGCCGCGACGGTGCAGTCCCCTCGCCCTCGGCGAGTATCTGGGGACCTCGATTCCCTTCAAGGCGGTAGTCACCCATGAACAGCACAGCCTCATTGCGTCTCTACGGCGCGGCCGCGGCCCTTTCGGCAATGCTCCTGGCCCCGTCCACACTCGTGGCCCAGAAGAGGACGGCCGAGCTCACGATCACCACGTCGTCGAAACCGGCGCTCGCCCTCTTCGAGCAAGCCCGGGAGAAGCTCGACAACCTCGAGACGGCGGCGGCGGCACCCCTGCTGGACGAAGCCATCCAGAAGGACCCGGATTTCGCCATGGCCTACGCCTACCGCGCC
>DASTVL010000163.1:0-2272 GCA_035759115.1 Solirubrobacterales bacterium
CCAGGCCCATGCCGGCCGAGATCAGCACCGCGCCGCGGTAGTCCATCGGCGCCGGGTGCTTCTCGTTGGCCGGCTTGGCACGGGCCATGCAGACGAGCGAGAGGATTGCCACCGGCACGTTGATCCAGAAGATCGCCCGCCAGGTCCACTCGGTCAGGTAGCCGCCGGCGATCGGGCCGATCGAGGTGAAGGCGCCGGCGAGGCCGAAGAAGATCGCGAGGGCGCGGCCCCGCTCCCGGATCGGGAAGGAGCCGAGCACGATCGCCAGGGCGGCCGGGAACATCAGCGCCGCGCCGGCGCCCTGGATCAGGCGGAAGACGATGATCCACGGCTCGGCCACGCCCGTTTCGGGCGTGAAGCCGCAGAACGCCGAGGCGGTGGCGAAGATGACGACCCCGATCGTGACCATGCGCCGGTGGCCGGCGACGTCGGCGAGCTTGCCGCCGAAGGCGAACAGCGCCGAGAGCGAGAGCAGGTAGCCGTTGATGATCCACTGCACCCCGGTCGAGGAGAGCGAGAGGTCGGTCTGCAGCTGAGGGATCGCGATCGCGACGATCGTCTGGTCGATGAAGGTCATCGAGACGGCGAAGATCATCGCCGCGAGGATCAGGGTCTTGTTCTTGCCGCCGCGCTCGCTCATCCCTGTGGCGTTTGCCGCAGACGGCGCGATTCCTGCCCGTCGGTGGGCGCTTCCGATAGGCTGCCGCCGCCCATGCCCGACGTCTTCTGGATCGGTCTCGTAATCGCCGCCTGCGGCGCCTTCATCGGCCTCCTCGCGGGAGCCAGATCGCGCAGCACGGCGACCCTGACCGGCCTTGCGATCGGCGCCTTCCTCGGCATCATGGCCGGCTTCCCGCTGCTCGCGATCGGCCTCGCGACCACCTGAGCGCACGACCGGCCCGTCAGGTCGGCTCGGCCTCGGGGTGACGCAGCTGGTAGCGAGCATCGCCGTAGATCCGGGTCTCGTAGGCGATCAGCGCCCAGAGCAGGGTGGCGACGATCGCCAGCGTCGCCAGCGCCGGCAGCTCTACCGCGAGCGGCAGCAGCGCCAGCAGCAGGACCGCGAGACCGGCGCGGCGCCGGTTGATCGTGTGGATGTGGCGGTAGCGAAAGGCGACGTGGCCGAGCAGGTAGGCGGCGACGCCGCCGAGCAGGGCGAAGGCCGGCACGACCTCCAGCGGATCGCCGACATGGGCCAACGTCTTCTCCAGCCCGAGCGCGACCAGCACGATGCCGGCGATCATCGGGTAGTGCAGGTAGGAGTAGGAGTCGCGCGCCATCTCGTTCTGGGCGCGGCCGACCTCGGCCGCGCTGAGGCGCCGCTCGGCGACCACCGCGACGACGTCGAAGTAGATCCACCACAGCGCCGCGACCGTCGCGATGCCGAGGCCGGCGGCGGCGACGATGCCGGCGTCGAGGCTGAGCTCGGCGGCGACCCCGATCGCGACGATCGACTCGCCCAGGGCGACGATCAGGATCAGGCCGTGGCGCTCGGCGAAGTGGCGCGGCGCCAGTTTCCAGCCGCCGGCGTCGATCGCGAAATAGGGCGCGCCGACGTCGAGCGCCAACGCCAACGCCCAGATCGCGCCCTGCGCCCAGCCGTCGAAGAACGAGGCCGTGGCGAGCAGGCCGACGCCGATCGCGGTGCCGATCGCCAGCCCGTTGACCGAGTGGCGCAGGCCCGGGTCGTCGCGGCTGGCGACGACGTAGAGGGCGATCTGGGCGTAGCGCACGACCCCGTAGGCGATCGCGAAGGTGAGGCCGAGGCTGCCGAAGGCGCGCGGCACGCAGAGCGCCAGCACGAGCACCCCGGCCATCGCGACGAAGATCACCAATCGCACGACGTCGTCCTCGGGGTCGATCACGCTGGTCAGCCAGGAGTAGGCGACCCAGGTCCACCAGAGCACGCCGAGGACCAACAGTCCCTGCGCCAGCCCTTCCCAGTTCGGGTGGTGGATCATCAGCGCCGTGCACTGGGTGATCGCCAGCACGAAGACGAGGTCGAAGAAGAGCTCCAGCGGCGAAACACGCTCGCCTTCGCGCAGCGCCGCCTGGAAGCGCGAGCGGCGACTGGATTCGGGCGCGGCCTCCATCGGGGCGCATAGGATCGCACCGTGGGCAGCGCCAAGCGCCGCATCCTGATCGCCATCTCGATCCCGCTGATCATGGTCGGGATCGACGGCACGATCCTCAACGTCGCCTTGCCGACGATCGCCCGCGACCTCGACACCAGCTCCTCGCAGCTGGTCTGGATCAACTCCGCCTACATCAT
>DASTVL010000164.1:0-10617 GCA_035759115.1 Solirubrobacterales bacterium
GATCGAGGGCGCCTACCTGCTGCGCGCCAACGGCGCCCCCGCCTACGCCGGCGTCTTCTCCGCCTGGTGCGACCTGCGCGAGATCATGCCCTACGCCTTCGGCTACATGCTCTCGGCCAAGGTCGGGACCGGGATCGTCGCCGAGCTCGGCGCGATGCGGATCTCCGACGAGATCGACGCGCTCGAGGTGATGGGCGTGCCGCCGGTCACCTTCCTCGCCGCGACCCGCCTGCTCGCCGCCTGGATCGCCTTCCCGTTCATGTACCTGGTCGGGATCGGGATCATGTACTTCGCCAGCTACATCGCCGTGGTCGAACAGATAGGCGACGTCTCCTCCGGCGGCTACCTGCTGATCTTCTGGCTGTTCCAGAACCCGCCGGACCTGATCTTCAGCCTGACCAAGGGCATGTTCATGGCGACGGCGATCGTGATGGTCGGCTGCTACTACGGCTACACCGCCTCGGGCGGCCCGGTCGGAGTCGGCACCGCCACGGCGAAGTCGATGGTTCTCAATATCGTTCTTGTGCACATCATCGGGATGCTCGGCACCTTGGTCTTCTGGGGCGCCAACCCGAGAGCGCCGATAGGAGGCTGACGTGGCGATCGACGACGAAAACCGCAGGGAAGAAGAGGAGCTTCGCGACGAGGCGGCGTCGAGCGGCGAAGCGCCGCCCGAGTCCGTCGAGGTGGTCTCGGAGCCGGAGCCCGCCGCGAGCGGCCCCTACGTCAGCGAGGACGGCGCCACGATGGGGCGCGACTTCGTCATCCCCGGCGTCGACCCGTCCGAGCCGGATCCCTACCGCTACCACACCGGCCGCAAGCGCGACCACGGCAGCACCGACGCGATCGAGATCATCGACCTGGTCAAGCAGTTCGGCCGCGCGCGGATCCTCAACGGCCTCAACCTCGGCCTGCCCGAAGACCAGGTCTCGATGGTGCTGGGCCCCTCGGGGACCGGCAAGAGCGTGCTGATCAAGCACATCGTCGGCCTGCTCTACCCGGACCACGGCGACGTGCTCGTGCACGGCGAATCGATCCCGGCGATGACCGATGACGAACTCTTCGAGGTGCGCAAAAAGTTCGGCCTGCTGTTCCAGGACGGAGCGCTCTTCGGCTCGATGAACATCTACGACAACACCGCCTTCCCGCTGCGCCAGCACACCGACAAAAGCGAGGACGAGATCGGCGAGATCGTAAGCCGCCGCCTGCGCGAGGTCGGCCTGGCCGAGGCCATCTACAAGATGCCGAACGAGCTCTCGGGCGGGATGCGCAAGCGCGCCGGCTTCGCCCGGGCGCTGGTGCTGGAACCGGCGATCGTGATGTTCGACGAGCCCGATTCCGGGCTCGATCCGGTGCGCACCGCGCTGCTCTGCGAGCTGATCCGTGAGGTCCACGCCGAGAACGGCGGCTGCTACCTGGTGATCAGCCACGACCTCAACACGGCGCGGCGCATCGCCGACTTCATCGCGGTCCTCTGGAACGGCCAGATCGTCGAGTCGGGGCCGAAAGAGGAACTGTTCGACTCCGAAAACCAGTTCGTCCACCAGTTCCTGAACGCGGACGTCACCGGTCCGCTGTCGATGGATTGAGCTCACTCGCGGCCTGGGCGGTCCGCCACGCGCGGGCGGTGCTGGCCCTTGCGCTGCTCCTCGCGCTGGCGGCTGCGGTCGCCGCGACGCAGCTGCCCACCGATGCCGCCACCGACACCCTGGTCGACCCCGACACGCCCGGCTACCGGGCGACGGAGGAGGTCAGGCGCGAGTTCGGCGAAGAACCGGTCGTCGTCCTCGCCCGGGGGGATCTGCAGCAGCTGATCCTGACCGCCAACCTCGGCCGCCTGCTGCGACTCGAGGGCTGCCTCTCCGGCAGGGTGCCCAAAGGGGCGAAGGCGCTGCCGGGGCCGTGCTCCGAACTGGCCGAGCGGGAACCGGTGCGCTCGGTGATCGGCCCGGCGACCTTCCTCAACGAGGTCGTGATCCAGATCGACCGCCAGCTGCAGCGCCTCTCCAAGACCCTCTCGCCCGACGAGTTGCGCGAACTGCTGATCCAGCTCGCTGCCCGGTACGGCATCACCAGCGTCCCCAGCATCGGGAACCCGGACTTCATCGCCTCGGTCGTCTTCGACCTCGAAGGCCCGCGCGGAACCCCCAAGTCACGCCTCGCCTACCTCTTCCCCAACGGCGAATCGGCGCAGATCATCCTGCGGCTCAAGCCGGGGCTGAGCGAGGCCGAGCGACACGAGGCGATCGAGACGATCAGGGCCGTCGTCCGCGACCCGGTCGAGCGCAAGGCCTGCAAGTTCAAAGGCGAGCCGGAGCGTTGCTTCGAGCTCAACGGCGGCAGCTACGTGATCTCCGGCGTGCCGGTCGTCGTCGATGCCGTGACGCGGGCGCTTGCCGAGCGGCTCTTCGTCCTGCTCGCCGTCGCCCTCGTCGTCATGGCCGCCGCCCTGATGCTCGTCTTCCGCTCGCGCTGGCGCCTGCTGCCGCTCGCCCTCGCGCTCGGCGCGGCGGCGCTGACCTTCGGCCTCTTCGGCCTCGCCGGCGGCTCGCTCACCATGGCCTCGATCGCCGTGCTGCCGATCCTGATCGGGCTCGCTGTCGACTACGCGATCCAGCTTCAGGCGCGCTACGACGAGGCGGTTGCTCTTGGTGCCAGCCCGGGTGTCGACGCGGCGCGCTTTGCGGCTTCGGGCGGCGCTCCAGCTATCGCTACGGCCTGTCTGGCGACGGGCGCCGGCTTTCTGGCGCTGCAGCTCTCGCCTACGCCGATGGTCCGGAGCTTCGGCCTGCTCCTTGTCGTCGGGGTGGCGATCGCTTTTACGCTGGCGTTCGTAGTCGGATTCGCGTCCCTGAGCTTACGCCCCGAGCGGGCAGGAGGAGGGGGTGTCCCGGAGTCGCGCGGCGTCCTGTTTTTCGCCCGGTTCTCGTTCTCGGACGGCCGCAACCTCTTCAGGCGAAAAACCCAGCGCGCGGAGGGACACCCCCTCCTCCTGCCCCTGTTGCAGCGCATTCTGGCGGTGGCAGAGTCACGGCCGGAGAGGGTTCTGGTGGTGGGGTTGGGACTGGCGGTCATTGGATGGGGAGTTGGGACTCAGATCGAGACGCAGACCGATATCCGGAAGCTGGCGCCGCAGGGGGTTGAGGCGGTGCAGGAACTGAATGAGCTGCAGGATGTGACCGGGGTGTCGGGGGAGTTGGATGCGCGGATCACGGCGCCTGACCTGACCGATCCGGCGACGATCAGGTGGATGGCCGGGTTCAAGCGGCGGGCGCTGAAAGCTGGTGGTTTTTCGGGGGCGAATCCGAGTTGTCAGGAGGCGGAAGTGTGTCCCGGCCCGGCGTTGTCGGATTTCGTCACCGGTGGGGGGTTGACGGGGCCTGTGAGCGGGCCACTGACGCAAAAAAGCATTCGGGCGACGCTCAAGCAACTGCCGGCCTATGACCTGCGGCAGGTTGCGACGGTCGATCCGGAGACGGGGTTGCCTGATGGGACGGCGCTGATCGGGTTCGGGATCAGGGCGCAGTCGCTGGAGGACCAGCAGGAGCTGATCGAGCGGATGCGGGATGCGGTGGGGGAGCCGCCGCCCGGGGTGGAGGTGGAGCTCGCGGGGCTGCCGGTGATCGCTGCGGCTGCGGCGTCGGATCTCTCCGATAGCCGGTATCTGCTGACTTTGGTGGGACTGCTGGCTGTCGCGCTTGTGCTTTTGGTGGTCTACCGGTCCTGGCGGCGGGCGCTGGTGCCGCTGGCGCCGATCGTGATGGCCACGGGGTGGTCGGCGCTGGTGCTGTTCGCGACCCGGGTGCCGCTCAACCCGATGTCGGCGGCGCTGGGGGCGCTCACGATCGCGATCGCGACCGAGTTCAGCGTGATCCTCGCGGCGCGCTTCCGCCAGGAGCGGCACGCGGGGCGCGAGCTCGGGGCGGCGCTGCGACAGGCCTACACCCGCACCGGGGCGGCGGTGCTCGCCTCCGGGGTCACGGCGATCGCCGGGTTCGCGGTGCTGATCGCCAGCGACGTGCGGATGCTGCGCGACTTCGGCTTCGTCACCGTGATCGACCTTGCCGTCGCCCTCCTCGGCGTCCTCATCGCTCTCCCCGCCGCCCTCGTCCTCGCCGAGCGCTGGGGGCAGAGTGAGAGATAGGTACTCGATCCTGGTCGGGGTGTTCTTCGCGGCCGTGGTCGTTATCGCGCTGGTAAACGGCGTGCCCGGCGGGGGGCAGGGGACGCTGGGGCTCGACGAGCAGCCGGCCCGCTGGCCGCTGCCCGAGTTCGCCGTTCCCGGTGCCGCCGGAGAGCTCGAAGGCGACGCCAACGTCGCCCAGGACGACTGCTCGGCCGCGGCCCTGCCCTGCCCTGCCGGCTGGCGCCGCACTCCCGCCTGCCGGCTGCGCACCCCGGGGGCGATTCGCGTCTGCGACCTCTTCGACCGGCCCGCGGTGATCTCGTTCTGGTTCGGCGGCGGCGACGGCGACTGCGTGCGCCAGCAGGACGTCGTCAGCCGCGTCGATCGGCGTTACCGTGGACGCGTGAGCTTCCTCTCGCTCGACATCCACGACGATCGAGGCGAGGTCCGCGACCTGATCCGGGATCGCGGCTGGGAGATGCCGGTGGGCTACGACCGCGACGGCGCCGTCGCCTCCCTCTACCGCGTCGGCGGCTGCCCGACCTTCGCCTACGCCTTCCCGGGCGGGACGCTGGAGAGCGCCTCGATCGGCGGGCTCGACGAGGATGGGCTGGCGGCGCGGGTCGAGCGGCTGCTGCGGGCCACGGCCGCCGCGGAGACGAGTTGATGGGTGCAGCCGATCGCACGGAGCAGGACCCGTCCTCGACCTTCGGTTGGGTGGCGCCGCGCATCGCCGAGGAGTTCCCCGGGCTCGGCATCTCCTGGATCGAGGTCGAAGGGCGCCCCGGTCGCAGCCCGCGCCCCGTCGTCCACCGCCTTGCCGAGACGTCCAACCGCTTCTACGGCGCGCACGCGGTGCACATGCGCGAACGGCCGATCCCCTGGGCCTACCGCGTCTTCTTCCGCCAGATCGGCCTCGACCCCGATCGCACCCGCACGCCGGTCGAGCAGCTCGCCCTCGACCGGCTCCAGGACGGCGCCTTCAAGACCCACGGCCTGCCCGACGACGCGCTGACGATCGCCACGGTCGAGACCGGGATCGCCCTGCGCGCCTTCGACGCCGCGCGGATCGAAGGGGCGCTCTGCATCCGCGACTCCGCCCCCGGCGAGTCGTTGCCCGGCAGGCCGGGGAAGCTCGCCCACGGCACGCTGATCATCGCCGACGAGCGCGGTCCGGTCGGGCTGCTCTTCGGCGCCACCGGCGAGGGTCGCGAGGTCGATCGCGGCACGCGCCGCATCGCTGTAGCCGCCATTCAGGTCGAGGGCGTTCCGCAGATCGCCGTGGACGAGGCCTTGTGGATGGTTGCCGGAACTCTTGAAACGGTGTAGAGAGGGATACCCTCTTAACGCAGCGATTGCGATGCCCCCTACATCGTTGATCTACACTCGTAGGCAGGCTATGCCGGATCTGCTTGAGCGAGAATTGCGCGCTCCGCTTCGCGCCACGGGTGGCGACGAGCGGCTTGCCCGGGTGGAGCTGCGGCGCCAGATCGGGCGGTTGGAAGCTGAGATGGGCTCGCTTGTTGCCGAGGCCTTTCCCCGTTTGCGACTGGACGCTGGTGTCGCTGGGGCCTCCCGCGAGCCCAGGTTGCTCGGGCTTGGCGAGCTGGAGGAGGTTCGGGATTCGCTGGCGACGCGGATCGGCGAGGCGCGGCTGCAGCTGCGCCGCCAGGACGAGCTCGAGACCCGCAACCGCAAGCTGCTCGACCGCATGCTCGCCTCGCCCGCCGATTTCAAGTGGGTGCAGATCTCCCGTGACGACATCGGCGCGCCCGGTTGCGGCCACTGGCACTCGCGCCCGCGCTTCGGCCTGCTCGGCATGCTGATGGGCTGGTGGCGCGTCCGCGTCTCCTCCGGATGCCCCTTATCCGGGCGGCTTGCGGCCGTTGAGCGATAGAGCGCGGAAAGCGCCCCGGGCCGACGAGCGCCCGGAGGCGCCCTGGGGCTCGTTCCCGCTCGCCGAGCTGACCGTGCTCGGCGGCATCGTCATGCTCGCGATCGGGGCGATCGGCAAGAGCCCGACCGCGATCGGCGTCGGCGTCGTCCTCGCCGGCCTCGGCGGCCTCGAGGTCTCGGCCCGCGAGCACTTCGCCGGCTACCGCTCCCACACCACCCTGCTGGCAGGAGTCGTCTTCGTCCTCGTAACCGGCGGCCTCCTATACCTCGCCCGGCTCGAACCCTGGCAGCTATGTCCGGCCATAGGCGCCGCTGCGTTCGTCGCCGCCTTCGTGGCATTGCGCCGCGCCTTCAGGCGCGCCTCGGGCGGGTTGTCCTTCAAGGCAGGAGGCCTCTTCCGGTAGGGAGGCCTCAGACCATGATCGTGTCGCGCGAGCGCGGCCGCTTCAGGGCCGATGCCAGCAGCGCCTTCTGACGCGGCGTCAGCGTCCCGAGCCGCTTGTTCTCGCTCAGCGCCAGCGTCTGCAGCAGCTTGCGGGCGCGGGTGCGGCCCCAGCGGCGCTGGCTGGTCAGCAGCTCGGCCAGGGTCATGCTCTCGGTCTCCCAGGGGCAGTCCTCGATCACGCCGGCGACGTCGACGTCGCCGCGGCCGATCGATCGCTTCAGCTCCGCTCTGGCGAGCCGGACCCGGTTGGCGCGGGCCAGAGCCTGCATGTGCTGTGGCGCCGGGCTCGCGTCGGCGGTCCTCGGAGCAGGGGCGATCGTTGCAGCTTCCACTGGGACTCCTCCCTATAGGGTCGTTGACTGGTCTCATGCACCGGCCGGTCTGCCCCGGCTCGATCTGAGTTGAATTGTCGCCGCCGCTTCCTCCTGACCCGGATGCGAGGCGAGGTGGGCAAGCTACGTGCGGGGGCGCCGAGCGTCAACCCGCGCTCGATCAAGAGTCCGCGGGCCGTCCGCTAAGAGCACCTTTTTCGTGCTCGATCCGACACGTCCAGAATCGGACAAGGCGGAAACTACCCCCGCCGGGGTATGAATAGCCGCCTACGTACGCGGAAGCTCAGGAAAGTCCTCAATGGTGCGGGAGATCGTCTCCAGCGCGCGGTCGAGGTGCTCGCGCTCGTGGGTCGCCATCAAACTGGTCCGCAGCAGGGCGCCGCCCGGCGGCACCGCCGGGTGGATCGCGACGTTGGTGTAGACGCCGGCGTCGAAGAGCGCCTTCCAGAGCAGCACCGCCTGCCAGTCGTCGCCGACGATCACAGGCACGACCGGGGTCGTCGCCACCGAGCCGTCCGGCAGCGTGCCCGGCTCGACCACCTTCAGCCCGAGCCCGCGCAGCCCCTCGCGCAGGTAGGAGGCGTTGCCGAGCAGCGCCTCGAACAGCTGCGGGCCCTCGGCGCGGATCACGCGCAGCGCCGCCAGCGCCGCGCCGACCGCGGCCGGCACCGCCGAGGCGCTGAAGACGAACGAGCGCGAGGAGATCCGCAGGTACTCGATCACGTCGGCGGGGCCGGCGATGAAGCCGCCACAGGAGGCGAGGCTCTTGGAGAAGGTGCCCATGCGCAGGTCGACCGCGTCCTCGAGCCCGAACAGCTCGGCGGCGCCGGCGCCGCGGGCGCCGAGCACGCCCGCCCCGTGCGCCTCGTCGACCATCAGCCTCGCGCCGTGCTCGCGGCAGAGCTCGACGATCCGCGGCAGGTCGCAGACGTCGCCCTCCATCGAGAAGACGCCGTCGACGACGACCAGCGCGCCGCCGCCGTCCTCGCCCGCCCGCTGCAGCATCTTCTCGAGCTTGTCCATGCGGTTGTGGCGGAAGGGGCGCAGCTTGGCGCCGGAGAGCTTGCAGCCGTCGAGGATCGAGGCGTGGTCGCCGGAGTCGCAGATCACCGTGTCGCCGGGGGCCAGGATCGTGCCGATGCAGCCCACGTTCGCCTGGTAGCCGGTGGTGAAGACGATCGCCTCCTCGGTCCCCATCCACTCCGCCAGCTCGCGCTCGAGCTCGACGTGCAGCGGCGTCGTCCCGTTGAGCAGGCGCGAGCCGGTGACGCCGGTGCCGTAGGCCTCCAGCGCCTCGCGCGCGGCGTCCTTGACGCGGCTGTCGCCGGTCAGGCCGAGGTAGTTGTTGGAGCCGAGCATGATCGTCTCCCGACCCTCCATCTCGACCACCGGCCCGGCCTCCGAGGTGAGCAGGCGGAAGTAGGGGAGGAGGTCGTGCTGCTTTGCCGCTTCCAGCTGCTCGAGCCGGTCGTGGCTGCGCGCCTTCTCGAAGACGTCGACGGGGGTCCTCGCGGTTTCGCTCATGGCCGGAGTGTAGGTTGCGGCCACAATGTCAAATGTCTCGATCCGCCCCGTGCGCAGCCGCCGCGAGCTGAAGCGCTTCGTCAAGGTCCCCTTCGGCCTGCACCGCGACCACCCGCAGTGGGTGCCGCCGCTGATCCTCGATCGCATGCAGTTCCTCAACCGGCGCAAGAACCCCTACTTCCAGCACGCCGAGGTCGAGCTCTTCGTCGCCGAGCGCGAGGGCGAGCCGGTCGGCCGGATCAGCGCCCAGATCGACAGCGAGTGGGACCGCACGCAGGGCGGCGCCGACGGGATGTTCGGCTTCTTCGAGACGATCGAGGACCGCGAGGTGGCCGGCGCGCTGCTCGGCGCCGCCGAGGAATGGGTGGCCGAGCGCGGCCGCACGCGCCTGCTCGGCCCGATGGACTTCACCACCAACGACGAGCTGGGACTGCTGATCGAGGGCTACGAGCGGCGGCCGATGATCTTGCAGAACTGGCACCCGCCCTTCTACAAGGAGCTGCTCGAGGGGCTCGGCTACGGCAAGGCGATCGATCTGCTGATGTGGTACCTGGAGCTGGGCGAGCTCAAGCAGGGCGACCAGTTCGCCCCTGAGATCCACGCCGCGGCGGAGAAGGCGCTGCGCGACGAAGGGGTGACGATCCGCAACTTCAGCAAGCGGAACCTGGGCGAGGAGATGCGTCGCTTCAGGGAGGTCTACAACGAGGCCTGGGCCGACAACTGGGGCTTCGTGCCCCCGACCGACGCCGAGGTCGAGTTCCACGCGAAGATCCTCAAGCAGGTGCTCGACGAGGACTGGGGCTTCATCGCCGAAAAGGACGGCGAGACGGTCGGCGTCGCCTTCACCCTCCCCGACATCAACCAGGCCCTGGCGAAGACGAACGGGCGCCTGCTCCCGTTCGGCTGGGCGAAGTTCCTGCTGGCCAAACGCCGGATCGACCGGGTGCGCGTCTTCGCCCTCGGCGTCAAGGACGAGTTCCGCCACTCCGGCGTCGCCGCCGGCCTCTACCTCAAGCACCTCGAGGCGGCCAGCCCCGACGGCGTCCCCGCCGGCGAGACCGGCTGGATCCTCGAGACCAACGAGCCGATGAACCGGGCGATGGAGGGGATGGGGGGCGAGGTGGTCAAGAAGTACCGCATCTACGAGAAGGCGCTATCGTCGGCGCGGTGAGTGAGTTTGAGCTGGAGCCGGTCAGGGTTCGCGTCCTGGAGCGCGAGCCCGCCCCCGTTCCCGCTCTGCGCGGCGAGGCCCGCACGGCGGCCGTCGCCGCGGTCGGCGGCGTCGTCCTCGGCGCCGCGACCGTGGCCGCGGTCCGCGCCGTGAGCTCGGCCGCTAAGAACTCCCAGGGCCGCCTGCTGCCGCGGCGCAAGCGCCGGCCCAAGGTCGTCGCCAGCCGCTCCTTCCTCGTGGACGTGCACCTGCTCGGCAAGTGAGCGCGCGCCAGGTCGAGGTAACCCCTCCCTCGCCCTACCGGCTGCCCGCCCACAGCAGCGAGGACCGCACGATGTCGGTCCGCGACGGGGTCGTCTCGCGGCTGCTGCGGGTGGGGGAGAGCCCGGTGCTGGTGCGGGCCTGGGAACCGGGCCGCGGGCGCGTCGCCCTGCGCGCCGAGCCGGTCGCCGCCGCCGCGTTGGCGCCGCCGCGCTCGCTGCCGCCGCCGGTCAGCCGGCCTGCCGGCCGCGACGAGCTCGAGCTGGCGATCGAGCGGATGCGCTTCGCGCTCGCCGTCGACGACGACCTGACGCCGTTCTACCGCCGCTTCCGCCGCGACCCGCTGCTCGGGCCGCAGCTGCGCCGCCGCCCCTGGCTGCGCCCGACGCGCCGGCCCTGGGCCTGGGAGGCGCTCGCCTGGGCGGTGGTCAAGCAGCTGATCGAGACCGAGCGGGCGGCGCGGATCCAGCGCCGCATCGTCGGCCGCTGGGGCGTGCGCCTGGGGCGCGAGCGTGGGGGGCTGTGCGACGTGCCCGGGGCGGCGACGATCGCCGGCCGGGCGCCGGCCGAACTGGCCGCGCTCGACCTCTCGCCGGGCCGGTCGGTCGCCCTGCGCGCGGTCGCGCGCGAGATCGCCGCCGGGCGGGTCGCCCCGGGCGAGCCGGCCGGCGACCGGCGGCTGCTGGCGATCCCCGAGATCGGCCCCTGGACGGTGCAGTGCCTCGGACTGTTCGGCCGCGGCGATCCCGACTCGCTGCCGGCCGGCGACCTGATCTACCTCAAGCTGGTCGGACGGCTGGCCCGGCTCGGCCGCCGCGCCACGGTCGAGGAGGTCGAGGAGTTTTACGCCCCCTATGAGCCC
>DASTVL010000165.1:0-10100 GCA_035759115.1 Solirubrobacterales bacterium
CGGCGCCGCTGAAGCTCGCCGAGCGGGCGCTGGAGACGGCGCGCCACCCGGAGACCGCCGCGCGGCGCGCGGTCGAGGCGCTGGAGGCGGTCGGCGAGGTCGCCGGCGCCTTCGCCGATCCGGCGCCCGACGTGCCGCTCAACCGGGAGATCGGGCCGCACCGGCGCTTCACCTGGTCGCGCGCGGAGCTGGCGACCTTCAAACGGATCAAGGACACGCTCGGCGGCACGGTCAACGACGTCGTCCTCGCGGTCGTCACCGGGGCGCTGCGCAAATGGCTGCACGCACGCGGCATCCGCACCGAGGGGCTGGAGCTGCGCGCCCTCGTGCCAGTCTCGATCCGCACCGCCGACGAGCGCGGCCAGCTGGGCAACAAGCTGGCGGCGATGCGCGGCCCGCTGCCGGTCTACGTCGAGGACCCGGCGCGGCGGCTGCGCGTCGTCAGCGAGCAGATGGAGGGACTGAAGCGCTCCAAGCAGGCGCTCGGGGCGGAAGTGATCTCCCGCTTCAACGACTTCGCCCCGCCGACCCTGCTCGCGCAGGCGGCGCGGATCAACTTCTCGACCCGGCTCTTCAACCTGATCGTCACCAACGTGCCTGGCCCGCAGATGCCGCTCTACGTGCTGGGGCGTGAGCTGGAAGAGGTCTTCCCGGTCGCCTTCCTGCCGCAGAACCACGCGCTCGCGGTGGCGATCATGAGCTACAACGGGCGCGTCTGCTTCGGCCTGCTCGCCGACTACGACTCGATGGAGGACGTCGAAACGGTCGCCGCCGGGATCGACGAGTCGCTGGCGGAGCTGGAGCAGGCCGCGGCAGCCGCCGCCGCGGTCTGAGACGGCGCCCGAAGGCTAGGCTGACTCGATGCTTCTGCTGCTCATCGGCCTGTTCATCGCCGTGCCGATCCTCGAGCTCTGGGTGATCATCGAGGTCGGCGGCCTGATCGGCATCCTGCCGACGCTGGCGCTGCTGTTCGCGATGTCGATCCTCGGCGCGACCCTGCTGCGCCACGAGGGTCGCGGCGCCTGGCAGCGCTTCAACCAGGCGATCTCCCAGCGCCGCTTCCCGGGCCGCGAGGTCGCTGACGGCCTGATGATCACGATCGGCGGCGCCCTCCTGCTGACGCCCGGCTTCATCACCGACGCGGTCGGCCTGCTGCTCCTGCTCCCCCCGACGCGCGCGATCGCCCGCCGCCTGCTGCAAGCCTTCGTAGCTCGCCGCTTCGTCGTCGTCGGCATGAGCGGAATGGGCGGCGCCCCACCCCGCCAGGACTCGCCCACCCGCAGCTACGACTACGAGGGCACCGCGGAAGAGGTCGACCCCGACGATCCGCAGCTACCGCGCTGAGGCCGACCCGTCTGGTATTCACCGGGCCGTATGGCGCTCAGCCTCGGATCGCGCAGGGTCAAGGCCCCCTCGGGCATGGTGTGGCGCGTCGGCCGCCGGTGGCTGTCACGGGACCTTCCCAAGCTGCGACGCCTGGACGCCGATCGAGGGGCCGACGCAGCGCTGGAGAGCGCTTGGTATCTCCCCGGCGACATTGACATCGACCTCGACCTGGACGAGGTCGGCGGTGTGCTCATGGCGATCGCAGTCGCCGTAATCGTGGTGACCGTGGCCGTGCCGCTGCTGATATTCGGAATCGAGCTGCTTGTCGTCATCCTCCTGCTGCTGGGCAGCATCCTTGCCCGCACGGTCTTCGGCCACCCCTGGGTGGTGCTCGCCATTCCCTCGGACGGCTCAGGCACCCTTGCCTGGAAGGTCACGGGATGGCAGCGCTCGGGCCAGCTGATCGAGAAGGTCTCGGCCGAACTCG
This sequence comes from Solirubrobacterales bacterium, assembly GCA_035759115.1. Lineage (GTDB taxonomy): Bacteria > Actinomycetota > Thermoleophilia > Solirubrobacterales > 70-9 > VRUE01. The sequence continues at coordinate 1,814 of DASTVL010000165.1, forward strand.
CCTCCGGCGCGACCCCCCTACCCGACGATCCGCGCACCCCGGATCAAGGGTGAGCAGCCAGCACCGCTACCAAGGCCACCAGCAGCACGCCGTCGACGATCATTAGTCGGTGTATCCGGTCGAAGCCCGCTCTCATCTCCATCCGTAGTTCTCGCAACGAGAGGACTACGCGATCCACCCGGGCGTCGAGCGCGTCCATCTTCTCGTCGTGCCGCCGTTCGAGCATGATGCCCATTGTTGCACCGCAAACCTTTCGGCGCTTCTGCCACGGCGGGGGGTAGCGGTCGTCTGCGAAGCCGATTTGCCCTCGTCGTCCGCTCGGCATGTGACGCTGCCAGCCGTGCCCTATGAGCGGACAATAGATATCGACATTGTTGAGGGTGCCCTCATCCGCTTCAGCCAGTCCGGGAGACCGATTGAGCGCTACTCGGTCGTTCTGCTCGTCTTCGAGGAAGGCGACTGGCAAACCGTCCGCGTCTATGACAACCATCTCGGAACCCACCACATGCACCGCTACACTCGGAAAGACGGAAAGCAGCCCGAATCCGCGTTCCACGAGGGTTCGACCACCGAGGCCATCCCGGCAGCAATCGACCACCTGAAGACGCACTGGGAAGCGATAATCGAATCATGGAGAAACTAGCTCGAAGCCAGAACACGCCGGGCACTGATGCTGCCTTCGACCTCCTGAGCGAAATCGCCGTCGATCCAGCCAGTGACGAGCGCTATCCGGACGGGACCGTGCTGATCCCTGCCGATTCGCCCGATGCCTCGGTTCTGATGTCCCGAGCCATCGACAAACGGCGACCTGTTGCCATTGTCTTTCCGGACGGATCAGACGTGGTTGCCCGTCCCCCCACCGCATCCGGTCCTGCCCTCTTCTTCGTGAGCAGCCTCCTGTGGTTCGCTGAACACATCCGACGCAAGCGCGACCGGCCGACTTTCGTGCCTCGGGAGTGGGTTACGGAGTTCCACGCAGCCAGTGGCCAGAACCTGGCCGCATAGGCAGGACGAGGGACGGCCGTGGGAACGGGGCTCATTCGTCAGGCCGCTTGCAGCTCAGCGATCCTTGCCGCGTTTGGAAGCTGCCAACCCAAGACAGCGGCAAGAGCCTGGGCAAAGACCTCGCCATTCTCGGCCGGCTCGCTCTCCGGCACAACGTGAGTGCTGAATTTCAGCCTGATCTTGCCCAGACGAAAGCTCCAGCCCGTCCGGCGCTCAATCGGTTCGGCATTCGTCCGAATGCCGACAAAATCGGTCTCGCACTTCACTGAACTGTCGAGGGGGCTGATCATCATCATTTCGCAGGTGGTCGCCGGGGCGCCAACTGTGCGCTGCGATAGGTCGCCAACGGTTAACAGGAAGAACTGCCGGTCGTCCAGCGCCACGAGTTGGGGGCGCTGCTCCGTGTTGACGACAGCGTAGACCGCAGAGTCAGGGATGAAATCGAAGGCTTGGTTGAATACGGCGTCATGAACACGCTTCCGAATGCGCTCCGCCTCCGTAAGCTCTCCCCAAGAGCAGCTGCGCGGACACGCCCAACAGCCTCGCATCAGCGTGCTTTCGGGGGCCGAGGTAACCAGACTACCCCCACGCCCCCGGGGGGCCCGGATTCCAGCGACCGCCTCGATCCCCGAATGCCGCTGTCAGCTCCAGGGAGACCAGCCGTCGCGGCCCCTCAGGCTTGACGTGGAGCGCCGCGCGGCTCGACAGGGCGAGAAAGCCGTTGCTGTGCAGCGGATCACCCCGGCTACAGCTCCCGATCGCCGCGATGCGGCCGAAGGGCCACGCTCGGGCTCCCCGTCTACGCCGGACTGCGACTCGGCGAGCTGCTGGCGTTCGACGTTGCCGCAGTCGATCTCGATGGTGGCTGGATTCACGTCCACCGGAGCTGGGATCGCGGGGGGGCAAGCAGTTCATCCCAACGAAGTCCCGCAAACCGCGCAGCGTGCCGATGATCGACAGGCTCGCCGAGCTACTGGCCGACCATTTCGTCCTCCCCCATCACCCGACCGACGGCCTGCTCTTTCCGAGCGCCAACAACCCGGAGTAGCCGACTGACCCCGGCATCCTGCGCCGCCGCACCCACGCGCGTTGGAAGAAGGTGGGCCTCAAGCCGCTCGGCTTCCACGAGGGTCGCCACACCTACGCCAGCATCGCTATCGCCGCCGGCCTGAATCCGAAGACCCTGAGCACCTATCTGGGCCACGCGACTCCCGTACCGACCGGATCTTCTTCTGGCGTCTGCAACTCGCCAAACCTCCGCAGCTCCGCCTGTGGGGACGGCCGTGGGGACGGGATGGGGACAGAACTGACCCCGATTGACCCCCTATAACCCCGCAATCCCTGCCTAGAACCCAAGCGCGAACTTGGCGTCCTCGGTCATCATCTCGGGGCTCCAGGGGGGGTCGAAGATCATCTTCGGGTGGACGGCGCTGACGCCGGGCAGGTCGCCGACGAACTCCTTCATCTGTTCTGAGACCTGGGGGCCGATCGGACAGGCCGGGGTCGTCAGGGTGAAGGTCACGTAGACGTCCTCTTTCTCGATGTTGACGTCGTAGACGAGGCCGAGCGAAACGAAGTCGAGCCCCAACTCCGGGTCGATCACCTCTTCCAGCGCCTCGTAGACATCCTCGTCGGTCAGCGTTTCGGTCTGGTTCTCAGGCATGCCTACAGGCTAGCGACGCAGGGCGGCGACCTCCCTGGCGGTCGATTAGGGTCCCCGGCCATGGGCGAAAAATCCGACCAGGCGTTGCGGCGGTCGATCGGGATCGTCTTCTCCGACGGCGGGCTGCTGGCGCTGAGCGCGGCGCGGCCGGCGGGCGCGAGCGAGCACGGCGACGAGCAGGTCGCCGCGGTCCTCTGCGGGCCCGACGGCGCCCCGATCGAGGTCTCCGAGACGTTGCTCTCGACCGAGTACGGCCCGGACGGCGTGCAGCGGCGGGCGACGCTCGAGCTCTGGACCGACGGCGACGAGGGGCAGCCGCTGCGCGGCGCCGGCACGCTGATCAGCTCCGCCCGGGTCGAGCGCGAGGGCCTCGACTCGCAGATCGCCTTCTTCCGCTGGTCGGTCGAGGGGCGCGAGGGGCTCGGCCACTACGAGCTGGCCCGCGGCGATGTCTGAGGGCAACGGCATCGAGGCGGTGATCTCCGACTTCGGCGGCGTGCTGACGACGCCGCTGGTCCAGTCGTTCATGGCCTTTCAGGACCGCACCGGGATCAGCGGCGAGGTGCTGGGCAAGGGGATGCAAGCGGCCACCGAGGCCAACGGCGACAACCCCCTGTTCGAAATGGAGCGCGGCGAGATCACCGAGGTCGCCTTCCTCGACCTGCTCACCGAACACCTCCAACCGCTGCTCGGTCACGAGCCGGAGATGCACAGCTTCAAAGAGATCTACTTCGAGGCGCTCGAGCCGAACCCGGCGATGATCGAGCTGATGCGCGAGCTCAAGCACGACGGCTACCGGATGGCGATGCTGACCAACAACGTGCAGGAGTGGGAGCCGCTGTGGCGCTCGATGCTGCCGGTCGACGAGATCTTCGAGACCGTCGTCGACTCGGGCTTCGTCGGCTGCCGCAAGCCGGAATCGGAGATCTACAGGATCACCCTCGACCGCCTGAGCCTGCCCGCCGAGGCGTGCCTCTTCGTCGACGACGTGAAGGTCAACTGCGAAGGCGCCGAAAAGGCCGGCATGACCGCCGTCCACTTCGAGGACAACGAGCAGGCGATCGCCGACGTGCGCAGCGCCCTCTCGCGGTAGTTTTTGACTGGCGGACTAAACACTTCAATTTGTCGTAGACTTCAAGAGACGGAGAGCAGAAGCTGCGGGGTCGCAGCAGGCGCCTGACAAGCGTTTGGCCGGTCTAATCAATCGGCAGGGGTTCGAGTCCCCCGCTCTCCGTATTGGAATTGACTTGTCGGAGCGGACATCTGACTGAGGCGTAAAGCTTCCTGATACTCTCAAGGGGCTTGTCAGGCGCTTGTGGGTGATTCCCACCTCTGCAGTTAGACCCGCTCCGGCGGGTCTTTGTTTGCCCCGCATGCGTGACCCGAGGAAGACGACTGAACCCCGAGATGCGCTCTCTGGTCAGTTGTCGGAGCCGGCGCGGTCCCAGATGTAGAGCTCTACGGCCTCTACCGCGAGCTCCATCAGGCGGGGCTGGGAGAGCAGGCCGAGGACGAGCTCCAGGGCGTCGTCTTCGGTGACTCCGGCGTCGACGGCTTCCTCGCCGCGGAAGCCGGCGGCGAGTTTGAGCGCTTCGCGGCGGTTCTCACCGAGCGAGCCGAAGGCGCCCATCAGGAAGTCGCGGTTCGGCACCGGCCGGCCGAGCTCGAGCGAACCGTGCCAGGCGGCGAGCATCGAGAGGTCGTCCTCGTCGAGGGCCGAGAGCGCTTTCGCGTAGTGGACCTCGAGCTCGCTGTCGGGGATCTCGTCGACCCAGGCGCGGACCGCCTCGCCGAGCAGCTGCCGGCGGGCCTCGCGGCCGATCGAGTCGGCGATCGCACGGATCGCGTCAGCTGGGTCTACAAAGCAGAGGGCCATTTGCTGCGCTCAATCTAGAGGGGCCGGAAGACGGCAAATCCGCGGGCGGAATCGCCCCATTTGCGGCTTCCCGAACGGCGTCCCTGCGCCGGGAGCACGCCGGAGGCGAGCCTATGCTGGCTCGTTCCGCCGATGCCGCTGAAATTGATCCACGGACCTCCCAACTCCGGCCGCGCCGGGCGGATCCAGCAGCTCTTCGAGCGCTCGCTCGACCGCGACCCGGTCCTCGTCCTGCCGACTCGCGACGACGTCTACCGCTTCGAGCGCCTGCTCTGCGCCTCCGGGGCGACGCTCGGCGGCTCGGTGCTGACCTTCGGCGATCTCTTCCGCGAGGTCGCGCGGGCAGCCGGCCTGTCCGGGCGGGGCGAGCTGACGCCCGCGCAGCGGATCGGCGCCGTGGCCGCCGGGATCGCGGAGCGGCGGGGGCGGCTGGGGCCGCTGCGCCGGTCCGCCGCACGCCCCGGCTTCGCGATCCCGTTCGAGCGCCTGCTCGACGAGTTGCAGGGGGCCGGCCTCGACCCCGCCGCGCTCGGCTCGGGGGCGCAGACGCTCGAGTCCTCCGCCTACATGGGCGACCTCGCCGAGCTGTTCGCCGCTTACGCGGAGCTGCGCGACCGGCTCGGCCTGCTGGACGCGCACGGCCTCGCCCGCACGGCTACCGAGTCGCTGCGGGCAAACCCGGCGGCGTGGCGAGGCCGCCCGGTGTTCCTCTACGAGCCGGGCGACCTGACGGCCAACCAGCGCAGCCTGCTCGAGCTGCTGAGCACGGCATCGGAGGTCACGGTCGCGATCGCCTGGGAGCGCGGCAACACGGCGCTCTCCACGCGTGGCTCGCTGCTGGCCGAGCTGGAGCCGCTGGCGAGCGCCGAGGAGCCCCTCGACGGGCCGGAGGAGGCCGATCCGTTCGGCATCGACCCCCTGCTCGTCCACATCCAGCGCCAGTTCGGTCGCACCGAGCCGGCGCGCCTGGCGGCCGGCGGCGGGGCGCTGACGCTGCTGCGCTCGGCCGGCGCCCGCAGCGAGGCGGAGGCGATCGCGGCCGAGGCGGCGAAGCTGATCGCGGCCGGGGCCGACCCGGCGGCGATCGCGGTCGCCGTGCGCGATCCGGCGCGCCGCGGCCCGTTGCTGGCGAGCGTGCTCGAGTCGCAGGGGATCGCGGTCGCGCTCGAGGCCGACGTGCCGGTGGCGGGCACCTCGGTCGGGGGGACGCTGATCGCGTTGCTGGAGAGCGAGCTCGGCGAGCGGCGGGCGGGCGACCTGCTGCGATTCCTGCGCGGGCCGTCCGGCCTGCCTCCCGGACAGGTCGACTGGTTCGAGCGCGCGGTCCGCCGACGGCGGCTGCAGAGCGCCGCCGAGGCGCTGGAGCTGTGGGAGGAGCGCCACGGGCGCCTGCCGGGCGACCTGGCGCGGATCAGACAGGCCGCGGCCGAGGGCGCGGCGCCGCTGGCCGCCGCGGTCGCCGGGCTGGCGATGACGATGGCGACCCGGCCGCTGCGCCGCCAGGCCGACGGCCCCCCCCCGGAGCACGGCGACGGCCTCGAGCTGCGCGCCGCCGCGGAGATCGCCGGCGCGCTCGGCGATCTCGCCGAGCTGCCCGAGCTGGCCCCGCTGCCGGCCGAGCTGGCCTCGACCCTGCGCGAGCTCCGCTTCAGCGCCTGGAGCGGGCCGGTCGAGGGCCGGGTACGAATCGCCAGCCCGTACCGGCTGCGCGCCTCGCGCTTCGAGCACGCCTTCGTCGCCTCGCTCCAGGACGGTGAGTTCCCGCGCCGCGACCGCGGCGAGGACCCGTTCCTCTCGGCCGCGCAGCGAGAGGCGCTCGGCCTCGACCCGCGCCGCGATCCCGACGCCGAGGAGCGCTACCTCTTCCACGCCTGCCTGGCGCTGCCCAGCCGGCGGCTCTTCATCTCCTACCGCGACAGCGACGAGAACGGGGTCGCCGAGCCGCGCTCGCCCTTCCTCGACGAGGTCCGCGGCCTGCTCGACCCCCCGCCCCCGGACACCGGGGTCGAGGACCCGGTGGAGGCCGGGCTGACCCTGGTCCGCGATCTGACCAGCGTGCTGCTGCCGCGCCACCACCATCCGGACGAGGATGACCTCGCCAGGGCCAGGACGGCGGAGGCGGCCGGCCGCGCCCCGGGCCCGCTCGTCAATCCCGCCGTGCTCGAGGCGCTGGCGGCCGTGCCGGCCTACGGCGGCACCACGCTGGAGGGGTTCGACGTCTGCTCCTACCGCTGGTTCGTCTCGCACGAGCTCGACCCCCAGCCACTCGACCCGGCGCCCGATCCGCTGCTCCAGGGCGGCCTCATGCACGCCGTCCTCGACCGCCTCTACGACGAGCGGCCCGGCGGCGACCCCCTTCCCCGCCCCGGCTCGCTCGCCGCCTGGATCGAGCGCGGCCGCGGGCTGATCGCCGAGATCGCCGCCGAGCGCGACCTCGGCGCCCACCCGGCCGAGCGGGCGATCGCGCGCCGCGTCGACGGCCTGCTCTCGCGCTTCCTCGCCGACGAGGCGCGGCGCGAGACCGGCGGCTTCGAGCCCTGGCTGCTGGAGGCGAGCTTCGGCGAGGCCGAGGACGCCGAGCGCCCGGTTCTCGAGATCGACGGCTGGGGACTGCACGGCGCGATCGACCGCGTCGACCGCAACCGCGACGGCGAGGCGCTGGTGCTCGACTACAAGCTCTCGCGGGCGGTCACGCCGCGGAGCAAGTTCGAGGAGCAGGCGAAGCTGCAACTGCAGCTCTACATGATCGCCGTCGCCGAGCACTGGGGCGCCGACGCGGTCGGCGGCCTCTACCACCCGCTGCGCGGGACCACCGTCCGCCGTCCGCGCGGCGCCGTGCGCGAGGACGCGGGGGGGCTGCTCGCCTCCTACGACCTCTACGGCAACGACCTGCTCGATCGCGAGCAGTTCGAGGAGATGCTCGCCGAAGCCCGCCGCCGCGCGGGCGAGATCGTCGCCCGCATGCGGGCCGGCGAGATCCGCCGCGACCCCGGGCCGCGGGCCGGCCTGCGCGGGCACGACATCTGCCCCGCCTTCTGCCGGTTCGCGCCGATCTGCCGCCGCGACCGGGCGCCGGCCGAGGACGAGGACGGCGAGTGGATGGAGCGATGAGCCGCCGCGTCCCCACCCCGGAGCAGGCGCGGGCGATCGAGGCCGCCGGGCACGACGTCCTGGTCGAGGCCGGCGCCGGCACCGGCAAGACCGGCGTCATGGTCGAGCGCTACTGCCGCCTGCTCTGCGAGCTGGAGATCGAGCCCGGCGCCGTGCTCGCCTTCACCTTCACCGACAAGGCGGCGACCGAGCTGCGCCAGCGGATCCGGGTCGAGTTGGAGCGGCGGGCCGCAGCGGGCTCCGGTCGCGCCCAGGCGCTGCTGGCGACGATCGGCAGCGCCTGGGTGACGACGATCCACGGCTTCTGCAACCGCCTGCTCGGCGGCCACCCGGTCGCCGCCGGGATCGACCCGCGTTTTCGCGTGCTCGACGCGCCGGAGACCGAGCGGGCCGCGCGCGAGGCCTTCGACGACGCCCTCGCCGAGTTCCTCGCCGGCGGCGAGGAGGCGCGCGAGCGCACCGTCGCCGCCTTCGAGATCGGCGGCCTGCGGGCGATCGTCAGCGGCGTCCACGCCGAGCTGCGCAGCCGCGGCGAGCTCGCCCCGGCGCTGCCGCAGCCCCCGGCCCCGGATCCGCAGGCGGCGGTGCGACGAGCCGCCGGCGCCGCCGCGGAGGCGCTGGCCGAGCTGAAG
>DASTVL010000166.1:0-3154 GCA_035759115.1 Solirubrobacterales bacterium
ACGACGGCCGCGAGCTGGCGCTCGCCCACAACGGCAACCTGACCAACGCGGTCGAGCTCTGGGGCGAGCTGAAGGAGGCCGGGATCGCCTTCCGCGGCACCTCCGACTCGGAGATCATCGCGGCGCTGATCTCCTCCAACGGCGCCAGGTTCGTCGAGGACGCGGTCGCCGAGATGATGCCGCGGCTGCAGGGCGCCTACTCGACCGTGGCGATGACCAAGCACGCGATCGTCGCCTTCCGCGACCCGCACGGGGTGCGACCGCTCTCGCTGGGGCGGCTGGGCGAGCGCTTCGTCGTCGCCTCGGAGAGCTGCGCCTTCGACATCATCGGCGCCGAGCTGCTGCGCGAGGTGCACCCGGGCGAGATGGTCTCGCTGACCGAGCGGGGCCTGGAGACGCGCCAGGTGGTCAAGGCCGGGCGGCCGGCGCACTGCGTCTTCGAGCACATCTACTTCTCCCGCCCCGACAGCCGGCTCGAGGGCAAGGTGCTGCAGCAGGTGCGCGGGCGGATGGGCGAGATCCTCTGGCGCGAGGCGCCGGCCGAGGCCGACCTCGTCGTCGCCGTGCCCGACTCGGGCAACCCGGCGGCGGCCGGGCTGGCGCGCGCCTCCGGGCTGCCGCGTGACGACGGCCTGATCAAGAACCGCTACGTCGCCCGCACCTTCATCCAGCCCGGCCAGGAGCTGCGCAAGCGCGGGCTGCGGCTCAAGTTCAACCCGCTGCCGGAGATCGTCGAAGGGCAGCGGATCGTCGTCGTCGACGACTCGATCGTGCGCGGCAACACGACGCGGCAGATCGTCGGCATGCTGCGCGACGCCGGCGCCCGCGAGATCCACCTGCGGATCTCGGCGCCGCCGATCCGCTTTCCCTGCCACTACGGGGTCGACATGTCGACCCGCGAGGAGATGATCGCCCACGAACGGACGATCGAGGAGATCGCCGACGAGCTCGGCGCCGACTCGCTCGCCTACCTCTCGCTGGAGGGCGTCTACGAGGCGGTCGGGACCGCGCCCGAGGACCATTGCGACGCCTGCTTCACCGGCCGCTACCCGCTCGGCGACCCCGAAGACGCGAACGGGAAGTTCGCGCTGGAGGACATCGCCGTCGTACCGGCGAGTGGCTGAAGACCCGTCCGGTAGGGCTTCCACTTAACTTTTTTTGAAGACAGTCGGGCGGCCGTCCGAGGGATGCCGCCGCAAAAAAAGTACAAGACGTTCCAGCCCTACCGGACGGGTCTTACGGCGTCAGGTCGACGACGATCTCCGCCGCGGGACAGATCTCGCCGATACGGGCGACCGTCTTCCCTGCGTAGAGAGGGCCTGCGTCGAGCAGGGTGGCCGGGCTGTCGTCGGTCGGCCCCTGTGGCGTGAGCATCCGGCTGCTTGAGTGCTGGGCGTGAATCAGGCGACGCTGGATCGAGGTGGGGGTGAAGCGGGCGCCGGGAGCGGAGAGGCGGTTGAGGGCTCGGTTCAGGGCGGGGACCTCCCCGTCGCCGCTGAGCTGGCGTTCGGTGGCGGCGTTGGGGATCACACGGTGGGGCGCGGGCCAGCTGAGGCCGAAGAGCTCGGTGAGGATCGTCTCGTCTGTCTCCAGTAGGCGGCGCTTGTAGTCGGGGTGGGCGCGGCTCTCGCCCGAGAGCAGGAAGCGCGTGCCGGCGACGGCGGCGCTTGCCCCCGCCTCGAGCGCCTGGCGGACGTCGTCGCGTTCCGCGATCCCGCCGGCCAGAAGCAGTGCGTAGTCGGGCGGCAGTACCGCCCTGACGCGCTCGAGCAGCTCCAGCGCCGGTTCGCCTCCGCGCACGTGGCCGCCGGCCTCGACACCCTGGACGATCACCGCGTCGGCGCCCGCGGCGTGGGCCGAGCGCGCCTCGGCGACAGAGCCGCACTGATGGATCCAAGTACCGCCGGTGCGCCGTTTTGGCGCGCCCCAGAAGGTCACGACCACATCAGCCGCCGCGGCTGCCTCGAACCAGCTGCGGCGAGCGAAGGGAAGCAGCAGGTTGACCGCGATCGGTCGATCCGTCAGCGCCCGTGCTGCGGCAAGCTCCCGCTGGATCGCCTCTGGACCGGCAACCGCGATCGTCCCCAATCCGCCGGCCTCGCTGACCGCCGCCGCCAGCTCGTGCCGGCTGATCCCACCGCCCATTCCGGCCTGGGCTACCGGGGTGACGATGCCGAGGTGGTCGAGGAATGCCACGCGGCGATAATGCCACGGTGGCCGATGCATTCAAACTGGTTGTCCTCGCCTCGGGTTCGGGCACCAATCTGCAGGCGATCCTCGACACGCTGCACGGGCGCGAGGGGATCGAGGTGGCCGGGGTCGCGTCCGACAAGCGCGACGCGGGGGCGCTGGAGCGGGCGCGGGCGGCGGGGGTCGAGACCGCGGTCTTCCCCCGCGAGGAGCACGCCGACCGCGAGGCGCGCGACCTGGCGATGGCCGAGTGGATCGAGGCGCGCGGCGCCGATCTCGTCGTCCTCGCCGGCTACATGCAGCTGCTCTCCCCCGCCTTCGTCGCCCGCTTCCGCCACCGCACGATCAACATCCACCCGGCGCTGCTGCCGGCCTTCCCCGGCCTCGACGCGATCGGCCAGGCGCTGGCGGCCGGAGTCGAGGTCACCGGGGTCACGGTCCACTTCGTCGACGAGGGGGTCGACACCGGGCCGGCGATCGCGCAGCGCGAGGTCCCGGTACCCGCCGGGCGCGACCGGGGCGAGCTCGAGCGGGCGGTGCACGCGGTCGAGCACGAGCTCTACCCCGAGGCGATCCGCGGCCTGGCCCGGCAGCTTTCGCGCGCATCCGACATTTGACCCCCTGGGGTGGGGTCAATGTCGGATGCGCCGCCGGAAATCTCTAGGATCGGCTCCGCGTGAGCGAGGCACGAGCAGACACCCCGACCGAGGCCGTGAGCAACGGCGCGATCCGGGTGCGCCGGGCGCTGGTCTCGGTCTCCGACAAGACCGGCGTCGCCGAGTTCGCCAGGTCGCTGGCGGCGCTCGGGGTCGAGCTCCTCTCCACCGGCGGGACGGCGAGCGCGCTGCGCAAGGCCGGGCTCGAGGTGACCGACGTCTCCGAGTTCACCGGCCAGGAGGAGATCCTCGGCGGCCGGGTGAAGACGCTGCACCCGCGGCTGCACGCGGCGCTGCTGGCGCGGCGC
>DASTVL010000167.1:0-3569 GCA_035759115.1 Solirubrobacterales bacterium
GCCCGCTTCGTCGCCAACCGCGTCGCCCACAAGCTGCGCGCAACCGAGATCGACGAGCTGACGGCGAAGCTGCGGGAGGCGACGGCGGGATGAACCCGCGGCGCTTCGAGTGGAGCGGCGCAGAGCAGACCGCAGCGGCGATCCGCGCCTGGAGCGCGGCGGACCTGCCCGCCGTCGACGTGGAGGCGATCGAGACCGAGGTCAGGGACGGCGGAGACGCGGCGCTTCTGCGCCTGACTGCGCGCTTTGACGCCACCGAGGGAGCGCCGCAGAGCGTCCGCGTCGAAACGACCGCGATCGAAGGCGCGCTCGCGTCGCTCGATCCCGGGCTGCGCGAGTCGCTGGAGCTCGCGATCGCCAACGTGCGCGCGGTCGCCGCCGATCAGATCGACGCCGAGCCCACCACGACCCGCCTGCCGCAGGGTCAATCGGTGACCGTGCGCGAGGTCCCCGTCGGCGCCGCCGGGATCTACGCCCCCGGCGGGCGGGCGGCCTACCCGTCGAGCGTCCTGATGGGCGCCGTCCCCGCCCGCGTCGCCGGCGTCGAGCGCGTGGCTCTGGCCACCCCGCCCGGACCCGACGGCGCGGTCCCGCCGCCGGTGCTGGCGACCGCGGCGCTCTGCGAGATCGACGAGGTCTACGCCGTCGGCGGCGCACAGGCGATATTCGCGCTCGCCCACGGCACCGAGTCGGTCGCTGCCGTCGACGTCGTCGCCGGCCCCGGGAACGCCTGGGTGCGGGAGGCGAAGCGCGCGGTCAGCGGCATCGTCGGCATCGACTCGCTGGCCGGCCCCTCCGAGCTGATGATCGTCGCCGGCCATGACGCCGACGCCGAGTGGGCGGCGCTCGACCTCTGCGCGCAGGCCGAGCACGGCGCCGACGGCCCCTTGCTCGTCGCCGCGATCGAGGAGGCCGTGCTCGACGCGATCCTGACCGCGACCGAGCGCGCAGCCGCCGAACGGAGCGGAGTGGGAGAAGCGCCGTTGGCGCTCGTGCACGTCGCCGACGCGGAGGCCGCGATCGAGCTCGCCAACGCGTTCGCCCCCGAGCACCTCGAGCTGCTCGAGGAGGACGCGTCGCTGCTCGCCGACCGGGTCACGACGGCCGGTTGCGTCTTCGCCGGGCGCCACAGCGCGACCGCCTTCGGCGACTACGTCGCGGGCTCCAACCACGTGCTCCCGACCGGCGGCGCCGGGCGCTTCTCCGGCCCGCTCGGCCCGCACGTCTTCCGCCGCAAGATCGCCACCGTGGAGGTCCCGCCGGAGGCGGCGGCGAAGCTGGCGCCATACGTCGACACGATCGCCCGCGCCGAGGGCTTCCCCGTACACGGCGAGTCGGCGATGATTAGAGCGAGGGATTCCGAATGAGCAGAGCCGCCAGCAAAGAGCGCAGCACCGCCGAGACGCAGATCAAGCTCTCGCTCGACCTCGACGGGGGGGAGGCGAGCGCGCGGACCGGCGTCGGCTTCCTCGACCACATGCTCGACCTGCTCGCCCGCCACGGCAGGCTGGGCCTCGTCGTCGAAGCGAGCGGCGATCTCGAGACCGGCGCGCACCACACGGTCGAGGACGTCGGCATCGTGCTCGGCCAGGCGCTCGACGAGGCGCTCGGCGACCGCGTGGGGATCCGCCGCTACGGATCGGCGCTGGCGCCGATGGACGAGTCGCTGGCCGAGTGCGCGATCGACATTTCCGGCAGACCGCTGTGCGTCTTCGACGCCGAGCTGCCGGCGACCTCGATCGCCGGTTTCGACAGCGAGCTGGCCGAGGAGTTCTTCCGCGCCGTCGCCAACGCCTCGAAGATGACCCTGCACGTCTCGGTCCGCTCCGGCACCAACGTGCACCACATGATCGAGGCCTGCTTCAAGGCCTTCGCGCGGGCGCTGCGGGTCGCTGTCTCGATCGACCCCGACGAGAGCGGCGTGCCCTCGACCAAGGGGACGCTGTCGCGATGACGGCGCGGATCTGCATCCTCGATTACGGCATGGGCAACCTGCGCTCGGTCGAGAAGGCGCTCGAGCACGTCGGCGCCGGCGCGACGATCGCCAGCGACGCGGAGACCGTGCGCGCGGCCGACGGGCTGATCCTGCCCGGCGTCGGCGCCTTCCCGAAGGCGATGCAGCGCGTGCGCGAGCTCGGCCTCGACGAGCTGATCGCCGAGCGCCGCGACACCGGCGTGCCGGTGCTCGGGATCTGCCTCGGCCTGCAGCTGCTGTTCGAGTCGACCACCGAGCTGGGCGGCGCCGACGGCGTCGGCCTGCTGCCCGGAGGGGTGGCCGAGCTCGACGCCGAGGGGCTCAAGGTCCCGCACATCGGCTGGTCGCCGGTGCGCTGGGAGAAGGGCTCGCGCCTGACCGAGGGGATCGCGAGCGAGACCCCGTTCTACTTCGTCCACACCTTCGCCCCGCGCCCGCAGGACAGCGACCTGCTCGGCAGCGCCGCCTACGGCGCCCGCTTCGCCTGCGCGGCCGAGCGCGACAACGTCTACGGCGTCCAGTTCCACCCCGAGAAGTCGAGCGCGGCCGGCCTGCGCCTGCTCTCCAACTTCGCCGGGATCTGCGCCAAGAGTCCATCCGAACACCTGCGTGTGCGGCTGGCGAGCGCCGGACCAAGCGGGGCAAGGACGCAGGGAGGCCGAATAGCAGCGCTATTCGGCCGACTGAGGACGCCGCACCGCGCAGTGTCCGCCGCCGCCAGACGTGCGCGGAGGTGTTCGGATGGACTCTAAGGCGCCCGTCGCCGCGTGATCCTCTATCCCGCGATCGACATCAGAGGCGGCCAGGCGGTCCGGCTGCTGCAGGGCGACTACGAGCGCGAGACGGCCTACGACGCCGACCCCGCCGACGCCGCCAAGCGCTGGGCGGCCGAAGGCGCCGAGATCCTCCACGTGGTCGACCTCGACGGCGCAAAGGCAGGATCCCCGCAAAACCTGAACGCGATCGACCGCATCGCAGGCGCCGTGAGCTGCCCGATCCAGGTAGGCGGCGGCCTGCGCAACTCCAAGTCCGTAGGCGAAGTACTGGACGCCGGCGCCTCCCGAGTGGTGATCGGCACCGCAGCCCTCCGCGACCCCGAATTCCTGCAAGCCACCCTGGAAGCCCACGGCGACCGAGTGGTGGTTTCGGTAGACGCCAAGCAGGGCCGAGTCGCCCTCCAGGGCTGGCAAGAGGACACCGGCCGCGATGTCGCCGAGGCGGTTGCAGAGCTGAGCGAACGCGGCGTCACCCGCTTCCTCTGTACCGAGATCAGCGTCGACGGCACCGAAGAAGGCCCGGCCCTGGACGAGCTCAAACGGATCGCAGCCAACACCAGCTCCCAAGTAATCGCCTCCGGCGGGGTAGGCACCCTCACCGACCTAGCCGCCCTAGCCGATCTGGCACAAGCTCACAACAACCTAGAGGGCGCCATAGTAGGCCGAGCCCTCTACGAGCAAAAGTTCACCGTCTCGGAGGCGATCGAGGCACTACGCGCATAGGAGCCGGGGGACCCTCCCCCAGAAGCTCCTGGACAGACGCGTCGCACCTCCTCGAGCGCCCCAGCTGCGCGACGGCTTCTGGGGGAGGGTCCCCC
>DASTVL010000168.1:0-7148 GCA_035759115.1 Solirubrobacterales bacterium
GGGGCTTCGCACTCTTCGCGGGCGGAGTCACACGCGTCGGACTACCCGCCTCGCCGCCCTGCAGCGGCGCCCCGACCGGCCGCGCGGCATCCTCCGCCGGCGTGCTCGAGCTCCCACCGCCGGGCACCGGCGCGTCGATCAGGCCGCCCCGGTCCGCCGCGGCGGCCCCGAGGATCGCGACGACCGCGACAGTTGCGACGGGCTTGGCGAGGGCCGAAGTCGCCGCCGCAGCACCGGCCCCGGCGGCGCCGAGGGCGCTCTGCAGGAGCCCGGCCGAGACGGCGAGCGGCAGCGGCGCGATCGACGCGAAGCCGCCGCGGCGCTCGGTGATCCCCGCGCGAAAGGCGCGACAGCTCTCGCAGGCGTGCAGGTGGGCGCGCAGCTCGCGCCGCCGCGCGACCCGGCCGTCGGCGTCGGAGAGCTCGCGCATCACCGCGTCGCAGTCCATCTCACGCCCCGCTTCCATCTGACGCAGGCCGAGCCGCGCCTCGTAGACGGTCTGCCGGGCGGCCTGCGCCGAGGTCCCGAGCGACTCGCCGATCTGCTCGAAGTCGAGGCCCGCCATCTCGCGCATCACCAGCGCCGCCCGCTGGCGCCCGGGCAGCTCGTCGAGGTCGGCGAGCAGGCCGCGCAGCCGCTCCCGCGCCTCCGCCGTGGCGGCGATCTCCAGCGGCGCCGGCGCCTGCTCGGGCGCCAGCTCGGCCGTGTCGCGGCGGCGGCGAATCGTTTCCACCGCCTCGTTGCGGGCGATCCGGTAGAGCCAGGGCCTCAGCTGGATGCGCCGCTGCTCGCCCGGCAGCGCCCGCAGCACCTTGACCATCGTGTTCTGCAGCGCTTCCTGGGCGTCCTGGGGGTTGCCGGTTGTCGCCAGGCAGAAGCGGTAGAGGTTCTCGTGGTAGCGCCGGTAGATCGCCTCGAAAGCGCGCCGCTCGCCCTTGGCGGCACGGCGCGCCAGGCGCTCGTCGGAGAGCAGGCGGAGCGGTCCCGCGGAGCCTCGCAGGGAATCGTCTCCGGCCGGAGGGCCGGGAGCAGCGGCTTCGGTCATGCCCCGCTCGAATCGGCATTCGATCCCATCCAGTCAAGGTTAGGCGAGGCCTCACTCCCTGCTGCAACGGAGCAGCCTCGCGGGTGTCAGCGCCTGCCTCGACCGAGCGTCCACGCATGTGCCGAACGGCCTGACGCCCGCGCTCCCCCGCCGTTGAAGGGGCGTCATGACCGATATCCAAACGTACCGTCCGGGCGACCGGAGGCGAAGGGGGAATGGACCATGAGTCGCTTGAGGAAAAGCTTGCTGGTGGCGCTCGGCGTCGCGGTGCTGGCCTTCCCGGCAGGGGCGGTCGCAGGCCACGGCGAGAGCCACGGAAAGGCCAAAGGCCATGCCAAGAACGGCAAAGCCAAAGGGCACGCGAACGGCAAAGGGAAAGGCCACGCGAGACCGCATGCGGTGGGCTACCTGTTCAAGGGCTTCTACGCCGGCGACGGCATGGTCGAGGTCAAACGCGGCAACGCGCACGTCCGCAAAGCCGACTTCGTCGGCGAGACGGTGGAGTTCGACCTCACCGATGCGCGGCTCGTCGTCAACGACACCAGCGCAGACGGCAAACGCGACGTCGAGGATCTCGTCGAGGGCGACTGGGTCCTCGTCAAGGCACGCCTGCCCCGCAACGACCCCGGCAGCGAGCCCTTCGAGGCGAAGTGGCTGATCGACAAGACGAACAAGCCGGCGCCGAGCGAGGAGAACGGCTCCTGACCAAGTCCCCCCGCAGCAACGAAGGCCCGCACCCCACGGGCCTTCGTTGCGTAGGTGCGTAGGTGCAGCACCATCTTGCCTGGGTGCTACACTCCGCTCCCATGCCCACCACCAAACCCCGCTACACGATCACGGACACTGGGGAGATCAGGGAGCAGCTAGACAGGGCCCAGCGACGTTGGCCGGACGTGCACGATCGCAAGGAGCTGCTGCTCCGCCTCGCCGCCGCCGGCCGGGACGCGATCGAACGCGAGGCAAATAGGCGCAACGCCGCGATCAAGGAGACCGCCGGCGTGCTCACCGGCGTTTACCGGTCGAACGAGCTGGAACGGCTACGCGAAGACTGGCCCGCGTGATCGTCCTCGACGCGAGCGTGCTGATCGCGCACCTCGACAGCGGCGACCGACACCACGCAGAGGCTCAGATCCTGCTCGAAGCAAGCGGAGAGGAGCCACTGGGGGCGAGCGCCATCACCCTCGCCGAGACCCTGGTCTCTCCAGCACGGATGGGCCGTCTCGCCGATGCCGAAGCGGCTCTGCAACGCCTCGGCGTCGCCGAGCTGACGCTTGGCCAAAATGCTCCAGGTCGATTGGCTCAACTTCGAGCCGAAGTGAATCTCAAGATGCCGGACTGCTGTGTGCTTCGGGCGGCACAGGAGCACGAAGGCACCGTGGCCAGCTTCGATTCGGGGCTCCTTGCCGCGGCAGACAAGCTGAAACTAAAGACAGCCGAATAGCTGATCGAAGCGCACGATTTGAGTGCAGTCGAGCGCCTCCTGGCCGCATGCGGCCGGCGCCTGGAGATTCGGACGCCTCCCGCCCAAATCGGTTGCGCGCGGTGAGGCGAAAGTCGGAAGCGACATTGACCTACTCGTCGATCTCAAGCCCGGCCACACGCTCCTCGATCTCGCTGCATTCCGCCGTGAGGCAGCGGAGATCCTCGACGTGCCCGTCTGCACCGTCGCCACGGCCGGCTCGACGGCGACTGGCGCGACGTGCTGGTCGTCGAACTGCTGCTGGGTGCCCCAGCGTGATGCGGCGACTCAGCCCGGGGTATGCCACACAGCGAATCGGCTCGGGTAACGGCGCACCCTCCCACATCCCCTGCTTCGAAGCGCACGATAATGACCGGGATGCCTGCCGAGGAGTGGACAAGAGTCGAGCACGTCGATCGCTATCTGGCCAGGGCCGACGAGTTCCCGCGCAGGGTAGAGGGAGAGAGCGTGCTTCTGGAGCAGGTGCCGGCGGACGTCGAGCGTGTTCTCGACCTCGGCACCGGGGACGGGAGACTGCTCGCGCTGCTGCAGGCCGACCGCCCGGCGATGTCGGGGGTCGGCGTCGACTTCTCCGCAGTGATGCTCGCAGCGGCGCGGAAGCGCTTCGACGACGACGAGCAGATCGAGCTCGTCGAGCACGACCTCTGCGAGCCGCTGCCCGAGCTGGGGCGATTCGACGCCGTCGTCTCCTCATTTGCGGTCCACCACCTGGAGCACGAGCGCAAGCGCTCGCTCTACGGCGAAGCGTTCGACCTGCTCCAGCCCGGCGGGGTCTTCGCGAACTTCGAGCACGTCGCCTCCGCAACCCATCGCCTCCACCTTGCGTTCTTCAACGCAATCGAAGAGCCGATCGAGAATGAGGACCCCTCCGACCGCCTGCTCGACGTCGAGACGCAGCTCGGCTGGCTGCGCGAGATCGGCTTCGACGACGTCGACTGCTACTGGAAGTGGCTGGAGATGGCGCTCCTTGTCGGGGTCAAGCCAGGCGCGTCAACCAGCGGCAGACAGGCGAGGCGATGAAGCGCGGTGAACGGTGGTCGACGGACTGCTTCTGTCATGTCTGAGCCATCCGAGCCGCCCCCTGACGAGCGCTGGACCGTCGTCTACGACGGAGCCTGCGGCATTTGCAAATGGCTGCTCGCGGGGTTTCTGCGCCTCGACCGTGAGAGGCGCCTGCGGCCGATCCCGCTACAGAGCCCCGAAGCAGATGCTCTGCTTGCCGATCTCGAGCCATCCGAGCGGATGGCCTCCTGGCACCTCCTCTCCGCCGACGGCGTGCGCGTATCGGCCGGCGCTGCGCTCCCACGCTTGCTCAGCGCGCTGCCGGGCGGAGGGCTTCCTGCCGCCACCCTGGCTCGCTTTCCCCGACTGACGGCCAGCGGGTACCGCTGGGTAGCAGAGCACCGCTCGCAGCTGTCTCGCTTCGTCCCGCAGCGAGCCAAGCAGCGGGCCGCCGAACGCATTCGGGCGCGCGAACACTCAGAAATCGCACGCCGCCAGACTTGAAGTACAGGAGCATGCAGGGTCACCACATACGCAAGGTGGTAAGAAGGTGCCTCAGATGCCGGCAGTCGACGTAGCAGCGGGGACGATCGAGTACGAGGACAGCGGCGGCAGCGGCCCTCCGGTCGTGATGCTGCACGGCTTGATCATGGACGGCTCGCTCTGGCGAAACGTCGTCGACCAACTGTCCGGGGAGTACCGCTGCATCCTGCCGACGCTGCCACTCGGCGCTCACCGCCAGCCGATGCGCCCCGAGGCCGACCTCTCGATGGGCGGGATCGCCAGGATCTTGGGCGAATTCCTCGAGAAGCTCGACCTTCGCGAGGTCACCCTCGTGATGAGCGATTGGGGTGGCCCCCAGCTCCTGATCGGCGGGGAGTGGGATCACCGGCTCGCGAAGCTGGTGATCTGCAACTGCGAGGCCTTTGACAACGTCCCTCCACAGGGAGCGGCGCGGGCGCTTCCCTATGTGGCGAGAATCCCGGGTGGGATCACGATGGCGCTGACCCCGTTCCGGTGCGACGCACTCCGGCGCCTGCCGATGACGTACGGCCCGCTGAGTAAGAGGCCGGTTCCGCGCCAGATCATGGATCGCTGGTTCATGCCACCGCTGAAGCAACGGACTGTGCGCCGGGACCTGCGGAAGTACATCCTGAGCTCGCATCGGGGCCGCCGCGAACTGTTGGCCGCGAGCGACTTGTTCAGCCGCTTCGATCGCCCGGTTCTCGTCGTGTGGGCGAGCGAAGACAGCCTGATGCCGCGCGAGCATGGACAGCGGCTCGCCGAGCTATTTCCCAACGGAAAGCTCATAGAGGTCGACGACTCCTACACCCTCATTCCCGAGGACCAACCGGACCTGCTCGCCGACCAGATGCTCGAGTTCCTGCGTTCGTGAGGCTCGCGGTGCGGTTATCGGCTCGTCGGCAGCGTCGGGTTGCGGGGACGGTCCAGGGGCCAAGGCCGGGGGATTTCTTGCCTACCGCATAGGGTGACGGTCATGCAGGAGCGCTGGTCGGAAGTCGATGAGTACGTGACCGGGCTGCTGGCGCCGAGCTCGACCGTGTCGTCGACCTGCGCGTCGGAGCGGCGCTCGACGTACTCCCATCCTGCACGAGGAAGGTGCCGGCCCTTTCGACTTCACCTTCATCGACGCCGACAAGGAGAACAGCCCGGCCTACTTCGCCTGGGCGGTTGAGCACTCCCGACCCGGCGGGCTGATCGTCGCCGACAACGTCGTGCGCGCCGGTGCCGTCGCCCGGTTCGAGGTTCGGAGCCCCTATGCAATAGCGAGAACGACCTCGCAACCGCCCAGGGCGAACGACCCCGCGTCGAGCGCGCGCTTCTTCGGCAGCTGGGCCTTCTTCTTTTCGGGGCGGATATCGATCATCAACTCGATGTCTAGGCCACTGGCGACCCTGATCAGACGCTCCAAGCTGGGCGTGTGCTCGCCGGTCTCCATGCGGGCGACATCGGACTGATGAACGCCAAGCCGCTCCGCCAGCTGTCGCTGCGAGAGTCCGTGCTCTGCTCGGTGGTGGGCAACCTCGACGGCGAGCCAGCGGGCCAGCGCGGTCCGCTCCCACTCCGCGCGGAACTCGGGGTCGTGAAGCTCCTCTGCGAGAACGTCTTCGCTGGATATGAGTTGGTCAGTCATGATCGATTCTCAAATCTCCAATTACAAATTTGTAATTTGACTCAGGTTACTCTTTCCCCTTGCCTTTTTCCAGCCGCTTGAGTCTCTGCTTCGCCAGACGCACGGCCTTGGCATAACCGGCCTTGTCGATTTCCGCCTCCGGGCCTACGGCGAGAACCGCAAACAGCTTCTTCTCCTGCCGCCGATAGATTGGCCGCCACCGACTTCTCCCTCGCCGCGGGCGAAGCTCTCGCAAGCCAGACCCCTCGTCACCCATGACGCCGCTCTGATGCGGGCTCCGTAAGGCCGGCCCGTCAACTTCCAACTTCTCGATCACATGCGCAATCGCCACGCGCTCAGCGACATCCTCGATCGCGTTCTTCTCGTCAAGCGCCTTCGAATGCCAAGCGACTTCCCAACTTGCCGGGGTTCCATGAGCGACGATCTTCCGCCCACCCTCGGGTCGCGACCTCTTCGGTCCTCTGATCATGCCCGCATCCGATCATGCCCATCGGTCGGAAGTTTTTGTCGGCACGGAAAAGCGGGGGCGGGTGACTGATCGCCTGCCGATCCGCGCATATACAGGCACTTCTACGAGGGGTGGCTGACCGGATTCGAACCGGCGACCGCCTGGACCACAAACGCTGGATTCGGCTGAAGTGTCCAGCTAATCTGATACGTGATTTGCAGGGATTTTCTGCATTGCGCGATGGCGTCAGTTTCGGGTGGATATGCACCGATACGAACGGATATGCAGGGTTTCAGGCACTTCTCGCCAGAAGTGCCTCATCCCGGCCGGGATTTCGAACCGGCCCGTCGACGGCACTCAGCCTGTGCTGAGCGTCTCGATGACCGCGCCTACCGCCGGGTCGCTCGAGGCGGGAAAGGCGTCGGCCACCCCGGCCGTGACCATCTGGCGGTTTCTGCCGAATTCGGCTCGTCGGCTCCTGGTAGCCGCAGAATCGCAGCCGAGCCGAACGTGCAAGCCACCGATCACCTCGACCGCGTACTGCCAATAAGACATTTCAGGCGGCTGGCAGCCACTACCGTGAAAGCAGTCCACACAATATGGACCGGGGTCAGCGCTGGCCTGCGCGGCCTCGATCTCGGCTCTTTCATCAGCCGTTGGCGTCCAACGGGCGGCGACCTCATCAATCTTTGATCCGAGGAGGTAACTGCCCTGCGCTTGCTCTACTCGGCCGTCAGCAAGGAGTCTCAAATGCCGCGCTTCGCGCCAGGTCCGACGAGCTAGATGCTCTGGGTCATTTCGGTGCGGCGCTCGCCGAGAAAGACTGATCCCGTCCTCTTGTGCGCATTTCTCAATCGCCTTCTTGAAACTCTCGCTGCCGGGCCGCGGCCAACGACCCTCGGGATCGCGCTCATGGGACCAATCCTTCTTCGAAGGCGCCTTTCCGCCATTGAGGCTTGCCCACTCTTCGAACGCCTGGGCGATGCGATCGCGGGCATATGGCTTCCATCGGTTGCGC
>DASTVL010000169.1:0-12353 GCA_035759115.1 Solirubrobacterales bacterium
CCGGTGCGGCTGCCACGGCCGCCATCGCCGCTGCGACGGTCAACGCGACGACCCAGATGCGCAGCCGTGACCCACGGCTGGGAGTCTCGATCGGCATCCGGCTAGCCCGCCTCTGGCGAGACCGAGGACCCCGACCCGGGCGCGCCGGCGCGACGACGCCGGTACATCACCGCCCCGAGCGAGATCGCGGCGAGAACGACGATCGCGATCAGTATCGGCACCAGTGGCGAAGAGCCGCCGCTGTCCTCTTCCCCGGCCGGGACCGGCGCGGCTCCGCTGCCGAGCGGTTGGCCGCCGCCGACCGAGCCCTTGAGGTTGCCTTGGCTACCCTGTGCGCCGGAGTTGTCGCCGCCCTTCTTCGCGGCACCGCCGGAGCCCTTCGATGAGCCATCCGCCGCAGAACCGCCTTCAGCACCCCCGCCGGATGAGCCGGACGAGCCGGCGGCGCCGGACGAGCCGGCGGAAGGGTCGTCGCCGTTGTTAACCGTGCCGCCGGTTACCGTGGGTGGCGCGTCCTGGTACTGGAGCCCGCTGGAATCCGCGTGAGCGAGTACGGGAAAGCAGCCAAATGCGAGCAGAGCCAGCACTGACAGAGCGAATATCGAGCGCGCCCGAGAGCGGGCCGCGGCTTGGTCGGTCTCAAACATGGCGCGCAAGGTTAGAGCAAAGCGCGGCGCTACTCGCTCCAGTGGTCCTGATCCTTGCCCTGGCCCTGACCGGCGGCGGCTACGAACTCGGCGATCGACACATCGCCGGTCTGGCCGTATGGCTGACCGTGGTCGGACTGGTAGTCCTCGGCGTCGCCTCACGGGCGAGGCTGGCCCGGCCGTTCTACTGGGCCGCGGGACTGATCTTCGGTCTCTCGCTGCTGTCTGCACTTTCCTCTTCCTGGTCGGGGTCGGTGGAGCTGAGCGCGATCGAGGCCGACCGCGTCCTGGTCTACCTCGGCTTCTTTCTAGCCGCGTTCCTGATCGCCCAAACCGACCAAAGGCGCCAACGTTTCGCTGAAGGCCTGACTATTTCCCTGGCGATCGTCGCCCTGTTGGGCCTCGGAACCCGCCTCCTGCCTCACGCCCTCGAGTTCGGCGACGCCCTGGGAGAGGTCGCGCGCCTGCGCTATCCGCTCGGCTACTGGAACGCCAACGGGGCGATGTTCGGGATCTCCATCGCCCTGCTTCTCTGGTCGAGCCGGCACGCGGCCTCGGCCTTGCTGCGCTGGGCCTCGGTCGCCGCGATGCCGGCGGTCCTCCTCGCCCTCTACTTCACCTACTCGCGCGGCGGACTGCTCGCGCTGACGGTTGCCGCCGCCTGCACGATCGCCCTCTCCCGCGACCGGCTCTGGCTTCTGGCGACGCTCGGAATCGCCGCTCTCGGCACGCTGCCGGCGGTGCTCGCGACGCAGGCGCGACGAGGCCTCGCCGACAACCTCGCGGGCCAGGCGACGGTCGACCAGGGCCTCACCGTGCTGCTGATCCTGGGCGCGGGCATCGCTCTCGCGCTCGCCCTCTTCGCCGGGCTGCGCTGGGTCGAGCGTCGCGGTGGCGAACTCACCGGGCGGGCACTGGCGCTCTCGCGCAACCCGACCCTGCTGCGCGGGGTCGCAGCGGGAGTCGGCGTCGTTGCGATCGGGATCGTGATCGCGATCGGGGGGCGCGCCTGGGATCAGTTCTCCAGCTCCGACGTTCAGTTCCCCGCCCAGCCCGAGCAGCACTTCTCCGAGTTCAGCGGAGCCGGCCGTCACGATTTCTACCGCGTCTCGCTCGACGCCTTCGCCGAGAAGCCGTTGCTCGGCAGCGGCGCCGGGACCTACGAGTTCGACTGGGAGCTGCGCCGCTCGATAGCCCAGCCCGTCCACGACGCCCACTCGCTCTACCTCGAGGCGTTCACCGAGCTCGGCGCCGTCGGCGGCCTGGTCGTCCTCGGCCTGGTCGGCCTCCTGCTCTGGACCGGGTTCTCAGCTTGGCGTCACGCGCGGCACCCTCAGCGAGAGCGCTACGCGGCGCTCTTCGCCGCGATCCTCGCCTTCGCCGTCGTCGCCGCCTTCGACTGGTTCTGGGAGGTCGCCGGCCTCGGCGCCGTCTTCTTCCTCGCCGCCGGGGTGCTGGTCGCAGCCCGCTGCGCGCAGCTTGCCCCTGCCCCCGACGACGCGCCCGGCGAGGAACGCCGCTTCGGCTTCAACGTCGCCGCCCTCGCCCTCGCGTGGATTGCCGCGGTCGCGCTGATCGGGCCGCTGCTGGTCGAGCGCGAGATCGAGGCCAGCCAGAGCGCCGCGGCCTCGGGGGACCTCGCGGGCGCCGTCAACCACGCGAAAACCGCGCGCTCGATCGAGCCTTTCGCCGCCTCCCCCTACGTCCAGCTCGGCCTGCTCGCCGAGCGCCAGGGGGACTACCCCGCGGCACGCAGGTACCTGACGCAAGCGATCGACCGCGAGGACCGAAACTGGCAGCTCTACTACCTGCGCTCTAGAGTCGAGGCAGCAGAAGGCGACCGGGCCGCGGCCGGAGCGGATCTGATCCGCGCCCGCGAGCTGAACCCGTTGAAGCAGTGCCTCCGCGGAGAACCGAGCTGCGGGTGACCCCACGATGACGAGCAAGGCGCAGGAGACCGCATCCCGCACGGCCCCGCCGGCGCAGGCGCCGGGGGACGGACCGCGCGGCGGCAGGACGAGCGCAGCGACCCGCCTCGGCCTGGCGGGCGCGAGCGGCGCGCGGCGACGCGGATCGGTGCTGCGGCGGATGCTCGCGACCGGCGACTGGCTGACCCTGGTCGGAACGCTGTGCATCGTCACCGCGGCAAGCCCCGAGACGAATGTCGGCACGCTCTTCTGGGCGACGATGTTCAGCCCGGTCTGGATCCTCGTGCTGAAGCTGCACGGCCTCTACGACAACGACCACCGGCGCATCCGCCACAGCACCCTTGACGAGATCTCCAGCCTGATCTCAGCCGCCGCGCTGGGCACCCTGGCGCTCGACGGGCTGTTGGCGCTGAGCCCCGTCGGCCCGCTGGCTCCCTCGAGCGCGATCGCGGTCGGCCTCGGCGCCCTGCTCGGCAACTTCGCCTCGCGCGCCGTCTTCCGCTTCTTCTGGCATCGGCTCGCGGGCGCCGCCAGCGGGATCGTGATCGGGCCCGCGCCGGCGGTCGCCGTCGTCGCCCGCCGGGTCGCGACCCACCCCGAGACCCGTCTGCACCTGGTCGGCTACCTGGAGCCACGCGACGAGCACGCGGCGCCGGGCACGAGCGGGCTGCCCCGCCTGGGCTCGGTCGCCGACATCTCCCGCGTCGCCCGCGAACGCGCGATCGAGCGGGTGATCGTGACCGAGCAGGAGATGAGCGAGCCCGCCGCCGAGCGACTGATCGAGGAGTGCAAGGCGGCCGGCCTGGCGCTGACCTTCCTGCCCCAGCACTTCGGCCTGCTGGGACCCGGAATCGAGCTGAACCGGCTTGCCGAGCTGCCGGTGCTCGACTTCCGCTTCTCCGACCCGCCGCGCTCGACTGTCGCGCTGAAGCGGGCGATGGACCTGGCGATCGGGAGCGCCCTGCTGCTGCTGATCTCGCCGCTGCTGGCGCTGCTGGCGCTGCTGGTCCTGATCGACTCGGGCCGGCCGGTGCTCTTCCGCCAGCGGCGCGTGGGCAAGGACGGCAGGGCGTTCACCGTCCTCAAGTTCCGCACGATGGTCAAGGGGGCCGAGGAGCAGCTGGGCGAACTGGTCGACCTCGACAAGCTCGACGAGCCCGCCTTCAAGATCGCCGACGACCCGCGCATCACCCGCAGCGGCCGGCTGCTGCGCCGCTACAGCTTCGACGAGCTGCCCCAGCTCCTCAACGTCGTCCGCGGCGAGATGTCGCTGGTCGGGCCGCGCCCCGAGGAGGAGGCGGTCGTCGCCCTCTACGACGAGCGCCAGCGCCTGCGCCTCGCGGTCAAGCCGGGGATGACCGGCCCGATGCAGGTCTACGGCCGCGCCGACCTCACCTTCGAGGAGCGGCTGGCGATGGAGCGCGACTACCTCGACAACATCTCGGTCGCCGGCGACCTGGCGATCCTCCTGCGCACCCCCGCCGCGATCGTGCGCGGCGACGGCGCCTACTGACCGCGGACCACGCGAAAGGCCGTGTAGCGGGGCACCGCTGCCTGGTTCGCCGCGTCGCGAGCGCGAACAACAGCCAGATAGCGCCCTGGTCGCAGCCGGCGCCGCTGCAACCGTCCGGCGTAGGGGCGCGCGTTGGTCCCGGCTCTGCCGCTGCCGCGGATCACGCCCCGGGGGAATCGGATCACGCAGCGGGTCCTACCGATCAGGCCGCGGCCCCGGCGCCATGAGCCGCGGCGGCACTTGCCCCCGCGGCGCACGCCACGGGCCTCGGGCAGCACGCAGCGCCGCAGGCCCACCCGCCTGCGCAGGCGCTGCCGCGCCCGCTTCGAGTAGAGCCGGCAGCTACCGCGCCCGCTCAGCCGCCAGCCGCGGACCAGCGGCCTGATGCCGATCCAGACGCGGGCGGGCTCGGAGAGCCGGTAAAGGAAGGCGGTGCCGTGCCGTGCTGCTGCCGATGCGGCAAGCCCCTTCGCGCGCCGGTCGAGACCGACCGCGAAGACCTTGCGGGCGGACTTGAAACGACCGATCCGCGGGACCGGATTCGCCGTGTCCGCTGGGGCGGCCTCCGCGTCGCGCGGGCAGGCCGCGCCGCAATACCGAATCCGCAACACGCTGGCCCCGCGTTCGATCGGCGAGGCTGCGCCGGTGTCCTTGTAGAGGTCGGTGAAGTAGAGCCCGCCGGGTCCGGCTGCGAGGCCGACCGCGGTGGCCCTACCGATCCCGACGTACTCCGCCAGGGCCTCGGGGCCGGAGAGCAACTCGCCGCCGGTGCCCAGGCCGAACTCGACGACCGCCTTGCCGTTTGCCTGTGGCCCGCTTGCATAGGTCGGCCCAGACTCCGTGACGAAGGCGTGGCCGAAGGCGCTGTTCGGGAAGCCGCTGCCGTCGAACTTCTCCGCCTCGATGAAGTCGATGTTCACCGGCGCGTGCGCGTGCTCCCAGTTGTAAGTGGCATGCGTAAGCACTTTTTGGTCGCCCGGCCAGCCGTAGTCCCATTCTCTCTCGACCTTCGCCAGCCGGTCTCTCGAGGGGCCGTTCTCGACCTCCCAGTGGGTGCCGTCGGAGAGTCGCCAGGCGCCGCCGAACGGGTTGCGGAATCCTTTCGCGTAAACGTAGTCCCGGGCGGTGAACGGTTCTCCGTCGTCGGTGAAGAACGGGTTCTCGTCGCCTTCGTCGCTGACCGGCGTGCCGTCGAGGTTCATGCGCAGGATCTTGCCCAGGTAGGAGTCCACGTCGGGCGCCTGGTTGGCGCCTTCGACCGAGCCGCCGTCGCCGTTGTGGACGAACAGCTTGCCTCCGGGGGAAATCGTCAGGTTCGAGATCTGGTGCGATGCGCCCTGGACGGTTTCGTCCATGTCCAGGACCGTCTGCTCTTCGGTCGCTTCGAAACCGTGCTCGTCGCTGACCAGCCGCACGACCTTCGGATGGAACTCGTCGCCGTCGCGGTACATCATGCTGACGAAGAGGTCCCCGGATTCGGGCTCGACCACGATCCCGGCCAGGCCGATCTCGCCTGAGCCGGGGAAGTCGCCGCTCGGGTTGAAGTTCAGCAGCCCGCTCGCGTAGTCGCGGACCGTGCCGTCGCGAAGGATGACCTTGACGTTGCCGTAGAGCTCCGCCACGTACATCAGCGGATCTGCGGGGCCCTCACCGGGGTCGGGGACCATCGCGATATTGACCGGCAGCTGGAAGCCCTCCGCAAACCTCTCGACGACAAAGCCCTCGCGCGCCTGCCAGGCTTCCGACTCCGAGCCGGGAGGATGGGGCGCCGCGGTCTCGAATGGGCGCGTCTCCGGA
Source organism: Solirubrobacterales bacterium (assembly GCA_035759115.1). Taxonomy (GTDB): domain Bacteria; phylum Actinomycetota; class Thermoleophilia; order Solirubrobacterales; family 70-9; genus VRUE01. Next base: position 5,886 of record DASTVL010000169.1, read on the forward strand.
TCGCTCCACTCTTCTGGCCCTTCGCTGTCGTCTTTGAACCGGACCCAGAGGTAGTAGGCGGTCTCGTGCTCGAGCGCGTCGCGGCCGGCGTCGTCATAGGGTCCGGCGAATTCGCCGTCGCCGAGGTGAATATGCGTTTTCTCGGCGCCACCCGCGCAGTCGGCGCGCCACACCGCTTCGTCGGTGGAGGCCAGCCTGATCTGCCAGTCCGAGCAGACGTGTTCGTCGCCGACATCTTCGTCGGAGAATTCGGCGACCATGTGGATGTCGGCAGGGTTGAGCGGCCCGACGCCCTCGGCCGGCTCAAGGATTCTGGCCACTTCCGGCGGGGAGGCGATCGCCTGAACGCCGAAGAGGACGAGGAACGAGGCAACCGCCATCGCGGCGGTGCGGGCGGCCGTGGACTTGAGGTGCTGTCGATGCTCCGTCATTGCGAGCAGTAAACACAATCGAGCGGCCTAGTTGCGGCTACAGTCCCCGCGTGGATCTGGAGGTGATCGTCGTCAGCCATGGAGCGGAAGGGCTGCTGCGCAACTGCCTGCGCTCGCTATGCGAACACCCGCCGCGGGATGAGATGCGGGTCACCGTGGTCGACAGCGGCAGCCCCGACGCGACCCCGGAGATGGTCGCCCGCGAGTTCCCCGGGGTGAAGCTCCTGCGCCACGGCAACATCGGCTTCTCCGCCGCGAACAACCTCGCCCTGCGCATGAGCGGGGCGCGGGCCGTTCTGCTGCTCAACCCCGACACCGAGGTCTACGCCGGTACCCTCGACGCGGCCCTGGCGCGGCTCTGGAGCGAGCAGCGGATCGGCATGGTCGGAGTGAAGCTGGTCAAGCCGTCGGGTGAGCTCGACCACGCCTGCAAGCGCTCCTTTCCGACGCCGCTGAGCGCCCTCGCCCACTTCAGCGGCATCGGTCGGGCCGCGGGGGCGGGCGACGCGCTCAGCCAGTACCGGGCGACCGGGCTCGGGGAGGACGAGCCGGGCGAGGTGGACGCTGTCAACGGCGCCTTCATGCTCTGCCGCGCCGAGGCTGTGCGAGAGGTCGGCCTGCTCGACGAGGGCTACTGGCTCTACATGGAGGACCTCGACTGGTGCCGCCGCTTCTGGGACGCCGGCTGGAAGGTCTTCTACGAGCCCGCCGGCGTCGCCCTCCACGTCAAGGGCGGCTCCAGCGGCTCGCGCCGCGCGCCGCGCCAGGAGATCGCCTTCCACCGTGGCATGGGCCGCTTCTACCGCCGCTTCGACGCGCCCGGGAACAACCCGCTGCTGAACGCCGCCGTCTACGCCGGGATCGGGGCCAAGCTGACGGCCAGCCTGGCGATCACGGCGCTCAGGCGGGGCGGCGGGCGACGATGATGTCCTGACCGCTGGGCGCGCCCGGCGCGTTGGCCCAGCCGCCGCGGTGGATCGGGTCGCGAATCTCCAGGCCGCTCTCGGCGAACATCGCCCGCAGGTCGGCGACCCGGTACGCCACGGCCTCCTCGGGCGTGTGGCGGTCGGTGGTCAGGCCGTGCTCCACCGAGTGGCGGAACGGCAACGCCGCGCGGCCGGCCGCGAGCTCGGCCTCGGACTCCGGAGTGAGCAGGAAGAAGGTCAGCAGGCAGCTCGAGCCCGGTCGCAGCACGCGGCTGGTCTCGGCGAGGTAGTGACGCACTTCGTCGGCGAGCAGGTGGGTGAAGACCGACGTCGCGAAGGCGAAGTCGAACGAGGCGTCGGGATAGGGGAAGCGGAACTCCGTCGCCGTGACCCTTCCGAAGGGGTTGTACTTGCCGTTGAAGATCGGCGCCCAGGAGAACTCGAACCCCGGATGGCGGGGGGTGATCTGGCGCGAGCACCAGCGGATCATGCCGCGACCGACGTCGAAGCCCGCGTAGGACTCGGTTCCCAGGGTCTGTGCCAGCGGGATCGCCATCCGGCCGATGCCGCAGCCGATGTCGAGCACCCGCTGATCGGCTCGCAGCCCGCCCAGCTCGACGAAATGGCCGAGGAACTCGCGGCCGGCCTGCTCGCCGTCGCCGCGACCGACGAAGGAGATCCGGCGCGGCGGCGTCAGCGAGCCGGTGCGGGACCGCCTCTGGAGCAGGTCGGCGGGCAGCCAGTACAGCCACCGCAGGGCGGCCTTCGTCATGTAGATCAGCTTGTCGCGCAACGCCGGCTCAGAATTGGGGACGCCAGCCTAAACGGCCTGAGATCCAGCGCGCCGCACCCTCAAGACCAGAGGCGATCGTCGGCAAGAGCCTCGACAAACGTCTCGACCGGCCAGACCTCGATGCCGTCCTCGGTCCTGGTCGGGCGCTCGCCCCGGTGGACCAGGATCCGTCGCCGCACCCCCGTCAGCTCGCCTATCGCGCGCAGGCCGGCCAGCTGCTTCGAGTCGGTGCGACGGCCGGACTTGACCTCTATCGCGCAGAGCTCCTCGCCGCGGCGCAGGACGAAGTCGACCTCGAGGCTCTGGGATTCCGCCGGCGCCCAGTAGGCGATGTCCTCGGCCAGATCGCGCTCTGCCATGTAGGTGCGCAGCAGAGTGTGGATCCAGCCCTCCAGCAACGGCCCGGCCTCCTCCTGGGCGACGGGGCCACGGGCTCCCTTCGCGGCCCTGGCGACACCCGGGTCGACCCAATACAGCTTCGGATGCTTGCGCTCGCGCACGCGCAGGCGCGCCTGGTAGGCCGGCAGGCGCCGGACGAGGAGGGTGTCCTCGAGCACGCCCAGATAGCCCTCGACGGTGGCGCGCGCGACGCCGGCGTCGCGTGCGATGCCGGAGACGTTGACCAGCTGGCCGTGGAACAGGCCGGCGATTGGCAGAAAGCGTGCGAATCCGGGCAGGTTTCGCACCAGCGCCTCGCCCTTGACCTCCTCGCGCAGGTAGAGCTGCACGTAGGCGCGCAGCGTCTCGCTCGGCGAGTCGGAGCCGAACACCAGAGGGAGCACGCCGATTTCCAGCGTACGGTCCAGGTTGAAGTCCTCGCCGAGCTCCTCGGGGGTCAGGGGGAACATCTCCCGCCAGAGGGCACGCCCGCCGAGCAGGTTCACGCCGGCGGCGCGGAGCTTGCGGGCGCTCGATCCGAGCATGGCGAAGCTCTCGCAATGCCATGTCGCCGTCATTTTACGCCGAAAAATGACGACAAGCTGAACAAAATGTTGTACGTGGGAGACGCGGCCGCCCGGCCGTCGACGCATCTCCTACATAGTCACGATCAGCCCAGCTGTCGGCCATCCGGAACGTCTGGCTCAGAACGGCAGGGTCTCGACCACTTCGCTGAGCCGCGGGGCGGCTTTGTCGCGCTCGCTCAGCAACGGCTCGTCGACGGGCCACTCGACGCCGACGTCGGGGTCATCCCAGGCGATGCCGGCCTCGGTCGCCGGGTCGTAGGTGCTGGAGAGCAGGTAGCTGACATCGGCCTCCTCGCTGAGCACGGCGAAGCCGTGGCCGAAGCCGGCCGGGACGAAGAGCTGGCGGTGGCGCTCGTCGTCGAGCTCGTGGCCCTCCCACTGCCCGTATGTGGCCGAGCCGGTGCGCAGGTCGACGGCGACGTCGAAGATCCGCCCGCGCGGACAGCGGACCAGCTTCGCCTGGCCGGGCTCGGTCTGGAAGTGCAGGCCGCGCAGCGTGCCCCGCGCCGAGCGCGAGTGGTTGTGCTGGACGAACTCGACCCCGACCCCGAGCTCCGCCCAGCTGTCGCGCCGGTAGGTCTCGACCATGAAGCCGCGGGCGTCGCCGTGCACCTCGGGCTCGAGCAGGACGACGCCGTCGAGCCTGGTCTGCAGCCGCTTCGGCATCAGCCCAGCGCTTTGCCGTACTGCTTTTCGTAGTACTCGCGGTACTCGCCGGAGCGGATCGGTCCCCACCACTCCTCGTTGTCGCGGTACCACTGCACGGTCCGCTCGAGGCCCTCGGCGAAGTGCACCTGCGCCTCCCAGCCGAGCTCGCTTTTCAGCTTCTCGGAGGAGAGCGAGTAGCGGCGGTCGTGGCCGGGGCGGTCGGCGACGTACTCGATCTGCGACTCGGCCGCGCCGGTCAACTCGATCACCCGCTTGACCACCTCGATGTTCTCGCACTCGTCGGGGCCGCCGACGTTGTAGGCCTCGCCCGGCTCGCCCTTGAGCAGCACGGTGTGGATGCCGCTGCAGAAGTCCTCGACGAAGAGCCAGTTGCGCACCTGCCTGCCGTCGCCGTAGACCGGCAGCGAGTCACCGTGGATCGCGTTCAGGACCATCAGCGGGATCAACTTCTCCGGATACTGGCGCGGGCCGTAGTTGTTGGAGCCGCGCACGATCGAGGCCGCGATCCCGTAGGTGTGGAAGTGGGCGGAGACGAGCAGGTCGCCGGCGGTCTTCGTCGCCGAGTAGGGCGAGGAGGGGTCCAGCGGCGAGGACTCGGTGAAGGAGCCCGAGTCGATCGAGCCGTAGACCTCGTCGGTGGAGACCTGCAGGTAGCGCTCGATCCCGAGCTCGCGGGCGGCGTCGAGCAGCACGCCGGTGCCGATCACATGGGTGCGGGCGAAGGCGTCCTGGTCGTCGATCGAGCGGTCGACGTGCGACTCGGCGGCGAAGTTGACGACCGCGTCGCAACCCTCCATCGCCTCGCGCACGATCGCCGGGTCCTCGATCCCGCCGACGACGAGGTCGGCGCCCTCGGGCAGGTTCTCGCGCCGCCCGGCGTAGGTGAGCTTGTCGAGCACGCGCACCTCGTGCTCGCCGCCGATCAGGCGCACGTAGGTCGAGCCGATGAAGCCGGCGGCGCCGGTGACGAGGATCTTCATGCCGGCGCCTCGGCCTCCGTGCGGCGCTGGGCCAGGTAGGCGGCCAGGCCGTCCTGCCACGAGGGCAGCTCGATCGGGTGCTCGCGCTGGCTCGCCAGCGCCGAGAAGGCGGGACGGGGGGCCGGGCGGCCGAGCATCTCGGTGGTCGCCGACATCACCTTGCACTCCACATTGGCCTGCTCGAAGATCTCACGCGCGAACTCATACCAGGAGCAGGCGCCGGCCGCGGCCATGTGGTGGGTGCCGAACTCGACGCCCTCGATCAGCCGCACGATCCCGTAGGCGAGGTGCCAGGTGTAGGTCGGCGAGCCGACCTGGTCGCGGACGACGAGGACCTCGCCGTGGTCGGCGGCGAGGCGCAGCATCGTCTCGACGAAGTTGGGCCCGCCGGTGCCGAAGAGCCAGGCGGAGCGGACGATGAAGTGGCGCTTGTTGGCGGCGCGGGTCGCCTCCTCGCCGGCCAGCTTGCTGCGCCCGTAGGCGGAAAGCGGCGCGGTCTGGTCGGTCTCGACGTAGGGCGCGCCCTTGCCGCCGTCGAAGACGTAGTCGCTGCCGACGTAGACGACCGAGGCGCCGGCCGCGGCGGCTGCAGCGGCGACGTTGCCGGCGCCGGCGCCGTTGATCCGCGTCGCCTCCTGCTCGGCCTCCTCGGCGCCGTCGACGTTGGTCCAGGCGGCGCAGTTGATCACCACGCCGGGCCGCTCGGCCTCGATCCTGGCGCTGACCGCCGGGGCGTCGGCGACGTCGAGCTCGGCGTGGCCATAGCCGACCACGTCGTGGCCGGCGTTGCCGGCGGCGAGCATCACGTCGCGGCCGAGCATCCCGGCGGCGCCGGTGACGAGGATCTTCATCCCCGACAGGCTATCCGGCGGCTGCCCACAGCGATGGCCCCTCGGCCATCTGATAATTGACCAGATTCAAGCTGACAATTGCTCAGTGGGCCCACAGTCCCGCCAGCGGCACAGCGGAGACTCGATCGCCCATCGGGACGGTGTCGGGGCCGAGGTGGAGGAGAAGGCCGAGCCGAAAGCGCTCGCCGAGCCGATCGCGGAGCAACTGGAGCGGGTTTGACCTTATTTGGCAGATTAGGATCGAGAGTGCGGCGAATTAGGATTTCGATCGCGGCGAACTAGGACCAGACGCTCGGCTATTTGGGAGCTAAAGCCTGGCGAATTGGAGTGGACTGCGCGGGGCTAGACGATCTTGATCTCGCACTTGTCGCCGACCAGCATGCGCAGCGTCTTCGGCATGCCGTCGCTGCGGGTGAGCTTCACTTCGCGGCCGAGCAGGCTCGCCTCCATGCGCGTGCCGAGGTCCTCGACCACGGAGCCGGCGAGCACGATCGAGTGCTCGATTTCGGAGCGGCAGATGCGCACGTCCTCGCCGATCGAGGTGTAGGGGCCGACGTAGGCGCCCTCGATCGTGGCGCCGGCGCCGATCACGGCCGGGCCGCGCACGGTCGACCCGCTCAGCTTCGCGCCGGGCGCGATCGCGACCTTGCCCTCGATCTTGCAGTCCTCGTCGACCTCGCCCTCGATCTTCGTCTCCAACTCCTCGAGCACCAGCCGGTTGGCCTCGAGCATGTCGGCGAGCTGGCCGGTGTCCTTCCACCAGCCGCTGACCACCTCCGACTGCACCTTGTGGCCGTCCTCGATCAGGCTCTGGATCGCCTCGGTGATCTCGAGCTCGCCGCGCCAGGAGGGC
>DASTVL010000170.1:0-7121 GCA_035759115.1 Solirubrobacterales bacterium
GGAGTGCTCGCTCGAGCTCGGGTTCGCTCCCACCGGACCGATCTCGTTGCGGTCGATCGTCACGTCGACGCCGCCGACGCCCTGGAAGCCGTCGGCCGCCAGGTCGTGCAGCTTGTTGCCGACGAAGCGCAGCCGGTCGAGGTTGCCGTAGCAGCGACAGCCGTAGCCGGTGTTGCCTGAGCTGTCGGCGACCGTCCAGCCGATGTCGTTGCTTTCGATCGTCACGTCGCTGCTCGCATCGGGCATGAAGATCAGCTGGTCTTCGACGCGATTGGAGGGACTGCCGCCGATCACGCTGCTGCGCACGACGGTGCCGTTGGCGCGCCGGATCGTCAGCGAGCGCAGGCGCGCCCCCTGGATCGTCAGGTTGGAGCTCTCCTCGACCTGCATCGCGCCGATCGCGGCGCCGGCGTCGCGGCTGGAGACCGTCACGTCGGAGAGGTCGCCGAGGTCTTCCAACTCGACGTTGCCGATCGCCGCAGTGACGCAGACGTCGTTGCCGTCCTCGACCTCGTCGAGCAGCGCGTCCGCCGAGCCGACGTCGACGGCGCCGTCGACGCAGCCAAGCCGGCCCAGGGGGGCGAGGGGCGTTTCCGATGGCGCCCCGGGCGTTCCGACGGCCGTGGGCTCGCCGGCGCCGGCCGCCCCAGATCCACGGCCCGGCCGCCACGGCTGCCTGCGGACGAAGCGCTCGAAGAGGTTGCCGCGCCCGTCGCCATCGGCGTCGCGGAAGGGCAGGATGCGCACGCGGCGCGAGTTGCAGCGGGAGCCGTCGCAAACCTCGGCCTCGACCCAGCGCCGCCGCGGCAGCGGTCGCAGGCAGCGGACGCGGTTGCGCCGCACGACGGTGGCGAAGCGCCGCTTGCGCTTGCCGCTGCGGCCCAGGCCGAGACCCCGGCAGCCGCCGCGGTACTGGATGCGGATCAGCTTGCCGCGCGCGACGCCGACCACGGCGATGCCCCGCCGCGGCTGTTTCTTGCTCACCGGCTGCGCCTTGAGCCAGCCGACCGCCGGCTTGGCCGCGTCCGCGGCCGACATCAGCGCGACGATGAGCGCGACCACGGCCAGGCCGCCCAGCAGGGCCGCGGCACGAGCGTGTTTGGGCCGGCGCAGGCGCATCGGCTCAGCGCAGCGCGGCGACGCCGAGCGCGCTCGCGAAGGCCTCGACCACGCGGTCCTGGGCGGCGTCGTCGAGCTCGTCGTGCAGGGGCAGGATCACCGAGCGGGTGGCGAGCTTCTCGGTGTTGGGCAGCGGGCCGTGCGGGTGGCCGCGGTAGGCCGGCTCGAGATGGGCGGCCATGATCCCGCGCCGGGCGGAGACGCCGGCCTCGAGCAGCCGCCCGAGCAGGTCGAGCCGGCTCGTCGGGCATTCCTCCGGGAGCAGCACCCAGTAGGACTGGAAGTTGGTCCGTCCGTGGAGCGGGTCGGCGATCGTGCGCAGGCCGGGGATGCCGGCGAGCAGCTCGCCGTAGCGCCCGGCGCGCTCGCGGCGACGGGCGACGATGCCCTCCAGCCGCTGCAGCTGAACCAGGCCGACCGCCGCCTGGATGTCGGTCATCCGGTAGTTGAAGCCGCTCTCGAGGTAGGACTCGACGACGACCTGCTCGGCGCCGGAGCGCTCCGCCGCGCCGACGCTCATCCCGTGTTCGCGCAGGCGGCGGCCGCGCCGGGAGATCTCGCCCGAGGAGACCGCGAGCATCCCGCCCTCGCCGGTGGTGAGCAGCTTGCGCGGGTGGAAAGAGAAGGCGACGTGGTCGGAGTGCGAGCCGATCGGCGCCCCGCGGTAGGTCGCGCCGGCGGCGCAGGCGGCGTCCTCGACCAGCGCGACGCCGAGCGGGTCAAGCAGGTCGTGCATTGCCTCGATGTCTGCCGGCACTCCCGCCTGGTGGACGAGCACGACCGCCCTGGTGCACGGCGTCAGCCGCTCGGCGACGGTCGCCGGGGTGAGGTTCTGGGTCTCCAGCTCGACGTCGGCGAAGACCGGCGTCGCGCCGGCGCAGCGCACCGCGTTGGCGGTGGCGATGAAGGAGAGCGAAGGGACGACCACGTCGTCGCCTGGGCCGACGCCGGCCAGCTCCAGCGCCACGTGCAGCGCCGCGGTGCCGCTGGAGACGGCGACCGCCTCGGCGCTGCCGACCCGCGCGGCGAAGGCGCGCTCGAACTCGGCCACGCGCGGTCCCTGGGCGACCCAGCCGGATGCCACCGCGGCCGCCGCGGCTTCGGCCTCCTCGCGCCCGATCGTCGGGCGCATCACCGGGATCTGGCTCATGCCGCAGGCGCGGTAGCGGCGATCGGCACAACGCCGGCGCCGCTCTCCAGCACCGTGTCGGCGCGGCCGGCGGCGACGTACTCGAGGCCGAGCGCCTCGACTGCGGTCGGGTCCCAGAAGCGGCGCCCGTCGAGGACGGCGCGCAGGCCGCCGGCGCGCAGTGCGCCGAGGTCGAGCCCGCGGTAGGAAGTGTGGGCCGTGGCCAGCGCCACGGCATCGGGCCGCCACTCGGCCGCGTCCGGCTCCCAGGCGGCGAAGCCGTGCGCGGCCAGCTCGTCGGCGCCGAACAGCGGGTCGTGGACGCGAACCTCGGCGCCGCGCGCGCGCAGCGCCGCGTCGAGCTGGAAGGTCGGCGAGCAGATCTGCTCCTTGACGTCGGGCCGGAAGGCGAGGCCGAGCACACCGACGCGGACGCCGTCGAGGCCGCCCAGCCGCCGCTCGAGCCGCGCCGCCATCCGCTCCGGCTGCGCGTCGTTGACCTGCCGGCTGGTCGAGACGATCGAGGCGTCGATCCCGCGCCGCTCGGCGTCGCGGATCAGGAAGTGGGGGTAGACCGGCGTGCAGTGGCCGCCGACGCCGACCCCGGGCGAGAGCAGCGCGCACTCGCCGTCGGTGTTGGCGGCGTCGAAGAGGGAGACGCTGTCGAGCCCGCTCTGCTCGGCGTAGTCGGCGAGCTGGTTGGCGAGGGCGATGTTCACGTCGCGGTAGATCATCCCGGCGAGCTTGACGAACTCGGCCGCCTCGAGGCTCTCGACGTCGATCGTCGGCGCGCCCAGGTACTCCTGGTAGAAGGCCGCCGCCCGCGCCGCCGCGTCGCGATCGAGGCCGCCGACGATCTTCGGCGTCTCGTCGAGGTGGCGCATCACGAAGCGGCTCTTGACCCGCTCCGGCGAGTAGGCGACGCTCAGCTCGCCACCGGGCTCCAGCCCGCCCGAGGCGAGGATCGGCACGAGCCGCTGCCGCGTCGTCCCGACCGGCACCGTCGTCTCGTAGACGACCAGCGTGCCGGGGCCGGCGCCGCGGGCGATGTCGCGCGAGGCGTCTTCGAGGTTGGAGAGATCGGCCTCGCGCTCGTCGGTCAGCACGGCCGGCGTGATCACGATCACGACGTCGCTCTCGGCTGCCGCCGCGGCGGTGTCGGTGGTCGCCCGCAGCCGCCCGGCCGCGAGCGCCTCGCCGAGCAGCTCGACCACGCCGGGCTCGTCGATGTCCGGCCTGCCGGCTTCGATCGCCTCGACCACGCGCGGGTTCTTGTCGCAGGCCCAGACCGTGGCCCCGCGCGAGGCGATCCAGGCCGCGATCGGCAGGCCCATCTTGCCGACGCCGACGACGCTGACGTTCACGGCGCGACCTCGGCGACCAGGCTCTCCCTGGTCCAGGCGAGCGTGCGCTCGAGCCCGCTTGCGAGCGAGACCGTGGGCTCGAAGCCGAGCAGGCGGCGCGCCTTGGCGATCACGGGCGTGCGGTAGGCGACCTCGGCGCGGGAGACGCTGCCGGGCTCGACCCGGGCCTCGGGCTCCAACGCCGCGACCATCGCCGCCAGCTCGTTGGTGTCGACCGCGGCCGCCGGATTGCCGATGTTGAAGACCTGGCCGGTCGCCTTCTCGTTGCCGAGCGCGAGCAGCGTCGCGTCGACGAAGTCGTCGACGTAGCACCAGGCGCGCACGGCGCTGCCGTCGCCGTAGACGACCAGCGGCTCGCCGCCGGTCGCGGCGAGGCAGAAGTTGCGGATCGCGCCCTCGCCGGTCTGGCGCGGACCGTAGACGTTGAACGGGCGCAGCACCGTGGCGGCGAAGCCGTGCGCGTCGCCGCCGCGCAGAACGAGGTGCTCGCCGGCGAGCTTGCTGGTCGCGTAGACCCAGCGCGGGTCCGAGGAGGGGCCGATCGCGCAGGGGGACTCCTCGTCGACGTCGTGCGCTTCGGGGCCGTGCACCTCGCTGGTCGAGAGGTAGACGAGCCGCTCGACCCCGGCGGCGACGACCGCGTCGACGATGCCGGCGGTGCCGTCGATGTTGACCCGCAGCGTCGTCTCCGGTTCGCGGTAGTAGCTGGAGACGCCGGCGATCGCGGCGAGATGGAAGACGGCGTCGGCGCCCCGCACCGCGTCGAAGACGGCGTCGCGGTCGCGGATGTCGCCCTCGGTCAGCTCGACGTCCGGGTGGTCGGCGATGCCGCTGGTCGCCAGCGAGTTGCGCCGCAGGTTGTCGAAGAGGACGAGCTCGGCGCTGCCGGCGAGGCGCTCGGCGATGTGGGAGCCGATGAAGCCGGCGCCGCCGGTGATCACGTAGCGGGGCTTTGCGCTCATCAGGAGGCGGCGGTCGCGGGGCTGCCGACCTCGACCGGCTGGCCGTCGAGCTGGATCGAGCGCTCCAGCGCCTCCAGCGCCTGCACGACTTCGAGCCCGAACTCGGCGCTCGAGGCCGGGGTCGAGCCCTCGCGGATCGCGCCGGCGAAATCGGCCAGCTCCAGCGCCAGCGGCTCGGACGGGGCGATCCGCGGCGAGACGATGTCGCCGGCGCGGTAGCTGGCGCGGTACTCGCCGAAGTTGGCCGGTTGGCTGATCTCGAGTCCGCGGTCGTAGACCTTGACCGACTCGTCGGCCTCGCTGTCGTCGTACTGGACCATCCGCTCGGAGCCGATGATCAGCATCTGGCGCAGCTTGCGCGGGGCCAGCCAGGAGAGCTGGATGTTGGCCTGCGTGCCGCCGTCGAAGTTGAGCGTCAGGAAGGCCGTCTCCGGGACGCCCTCCTGGAAGACGCTGCGGCCGTTGGCGGTGACGTGGGTGATCCGCTTGCCCAGCCAGTGCAGCAGGATCGAGAGGTCGTGCGGCGCCAGGTCCTGGACCACGCCGGCGCGCTGGTACTTGCCCAGGTTCATCCGCGACGAGGTGACGAAGTAGATCTCGCCGAGCTCGCCGTCGTGGATCAGCTCGTGGACCTTGTTCACGGCCGGGCTGTAGACGAAGGTGTGGCCGGGCATCAGCACGCGATCGACGGCGCGCGAAAGCTGAATCAGGTCCGCCGCCTCGCTCGAGGTGACGGCCAGCGGCTTCTCGACCAGCACGTGCTTCTCGGCGAGCAGCGCCCGCTTGACCAGCTCGTAGTGGGTCGAGGGCGGCGTCGCGACGGCGACGGCGTCGATGCGGGGGTCGACCAGCATCCAGTCGAAGTCGCGGTCGACCTTGATCTCGCGGAACTTCGACTTGAAGTCGGCGATGCGGTTCTCGTCGAGCTCGCACATCCCGACCAGGCGGAAGTCCTGCGACTCGGCGATGTTACGGGCCAGATTCGGGCCCCAGTAGCCGTAGCCGACGATGCCGAAGCCGAGCCTGCGCGTGTCCGGCAGCCGGCCGTTGCCGTTGCCGTTCCTGCTGCCTTGAAGTCCTGCGTCGAAGTTCATCTGGCCACTCAACGGGCGCCGATCGGGGGCGCTTGCGCGGCCGCCGCGGGAGCCGGGGGAAAAAAGAACTAGCCCCGTGCGGAAATTCGGTCGCCGGGCGCCCGTTCTGTTGCCGATGACCACGACGGCGACAGGGGCGGGACCGTCCGATGTACCAGGTTGAGGCGTCGAAAGCGCTGCTCAAGCCGCGCACCTGGGCGACCCCGGCGGCGCGGCTCTCGGTGCCGCGCAACGTCTTCCTGCTCGGCACGGTCAGCTTGCTCACCGACATCTCGGCCGAGATGGTCGCCACGGTCCTGCCCCTGTACCTGGTCTTCTCGCTCGGGGTGACGCCGCTCGTGCTCGGCGCGATCGACGGCCTCTACCGCGGCGCCGCGGCGATCGTCCAGGTCGCCGGCGGCTTCGCCTCCGACCGCCTGCAGAGACATAAGGAGGTGGCGACGCTCGGCTACGGGATCTCCGCCCTCTGCAAGGTCGGGCTCGTCGTCGCCGGCAGCTCGATCGGCGCGATCGGCGCGCTCGTCGCCGGCGACCGGCTCGGCAAGGGGATCCGCACGGCGCCCCGCGACGCGCTGATCTCGCTCTCGGCCAGCAAGGCCGGCCTGGCCACCGCCTTCGGCGTGCACCGGGCGATGGACAGCGCCGGAGCGATGCTCGGGCCGCTGGTCGCCTTCGGCATCCTGCTCCTCGCCCCGGCCCGCTTCGACGCCGTCTTCGTCGTCAGCACGGCCTTCGCCTTCCTCGGCCTCGCCGTGCTGGTGCTTGCCGTACAGGGGCGGCCGCGCCGCGCCGCCGCGGCGCAGGCGAGGGGCGAGCAGCCGCGCCTGCGCGTCGCGCTCAAGCTCGCCGCCGAGCCGCGCTTCCGGCTGCTGCTGCTGGCCGCCGGGGGGCTCGCCGTGGCCAGCGTCTCCGACGCGATGATCTACGTCGGCCTGCAGCGCCAGAGCGGCTTCCAGCCGGCGGTCTTCCCGCTGCTCTTCGTGCTCACCGCGGTCGTCTTCATGGCGCTGGCGATTCCGGTCGGGCGGCTCGCCGACCGGGTCGGCCGGGCGCCGGTGCTGCTCGCCGGCCACGCCCTGCTGCTGCCCGTATACGCCCTGCTGCTCGGCCCGGTCGGCGCGATCGGGATCGTCGCCTCGCTGCTCGCCCTCGGCGCCTACTTCGCCGCCACCGACGGCGTTGTGACGGCGCTCGCCGGGGCGATCCTGCCCGAGCGGCTGCAGGCGACCGGGATCGGCCTGCTGATCACGGTGGTCAGCCTCGGCAAGCTCTGCTCCTCGCTCGCCTTCGGCGCGCTCTGGTTCGCGCTCGGCCTACACAGCGCCGTGCTGCTCTTCGCCGCCGCGCTGGCCGTCGTGCTGGCGCTGGCGACGCCGCTGCTGATGCGGCTGCAGCGGGAGCCGGCGGCGTGAGCCGCGGCCGCCGGCTGACGCTCGCCCTGGTCGCGGCGCTC
>DASTVL010000171.1:0-4393 GCA_035759115.1 Solirubrobacterales bacterium
CCAGTCGATCGCCGTCAACTTCATCCGCCCGATCACCGCCGGCCACGCCGAGGTCCGCGCCCGGGCCCGCCACCGCGGCCGCACCACCTGGGTCTGGGAGGCCGAGGTCCTCGACGCCGAGGAGAAGCTCTGCGCCACGGCCCAGATGACGATCGCCGTGCGGCCTATCCCGAATAACGGTTCGTAATCGGAAGACGGCGGTCGCGGCCGAAGGCCTTCGGCGTTATCCGCAGCCCCGGCGCCGCCTGGCGACGCTTGTACTCGGCCCGGTCGACCATCCGCGTGACCTCGTCGACGACGTCGGCGGGCAGGCCCGCCGCGACCATCTCCTCACGGCCCTGGTCGCGCTCGACGTAGGCCTCGAGCACGCGGTCGAGCAGCTCGTAGGGCGGCAGCGTGTCGCTGTCGAGCTGGTCGGGCCGCAGCTCGGCCGAGGGCGCCCGCTCGAGCACCGAGGCGGGCACCAGCTCGCGGCCGGCGCGCTCGTTGCGGCGCCGCACCAGCTCGTAGACGAGCGCCTTCGGCACGTCCTTGATCGCGGCGAAGCCGCCGGCCATGTCGCCGTAGAGGGTGGCGTAGCCGACCGACATCTCGCTCTTGTTGCCGGTGGTCACGACCAGCCAGCCGTGCTTGTTGGAGAGCGCCATCATGATGTTGCCGCGGATCCGCGCCTGGACGTTCTCGGCGGCGAGGTCGGGCTCGGAGGGCCGGGTCGGATCGCGCGGCAGCGGCTCCTCGGCGCCTTCGCCGGCGCCGCCGAGCGAGCCCGCCAGCGCGCTCTCGTAGGCCGCCATCGTCGCCCCGATCGGGATCTCGATCGCCTCGGCGCCGAGGTTGGCGGCGATATTCCGCGCGTCAGCCTGGGTTTCATCGCTTGAATGGGGCGAGGGCATGACCACGCAGGTGACCGACTCGGGGCCGACCGCGTCAGCGGCGAGCATCGCGACGAGGGCGGAGTCGATCCCGCCCGAGAGTGCCAGGCCGACGTGGCGGAATCCGTTCTTGGCGACGTAGTCACGCAGGCCGAGGACCAGCGCCGCGTAGACCTCGTCGAGGTCGGGCAGCGGCTCGGCCAGGCGTGCCGGGCCGCCGGCTGGGACCTCGCAGACGAGCAGCTCCTGCTCGAACTGCGCCGCGCGGGCGATCACCGCACCGCTCGGGTCGACGACGAAGCTGTGACCGTCGAAGACGAGTTCGTCCTGGCCGCCGACCAGGTTGCAGAAGGCGAGATGGGTGCCGTACTCGCGCGCCCGCGCAGCGAACATCGCTTCGCGCTCGCGGCCCTTGCCGCGGTGGTAGGGGGAGCCCGACGGGTTGGCGATCAGCTCGGCGCCCTGCTCGGCCTCGGTCGAGGCCGGCGGGCCGGGGTCCCAGAGGTCCTCGCAGATCGTCAGCCCGACCGCGATTCCGGCGACCTCGGTGCTCGCCGGCTCGTCCCCGGGCACGAAGTAGCGCTGCTCGTCGAAGACGGAGTAGTTGGGCAGCCGGTTCTTGCGGTAGATCGAGCGCACCTCGCCGGCGTGGAGCACGGCGACGGAGTTGTGCGCGTGGCGGTGGTCGCCACCGCCGGCGACGGGCTCGGCGAAGCCGACCAGGGCGACGATCTCGCCGACGTCTGCGGCGAGCCCCTCGACCGCGGCGAGGTTGGCGGCGACGAAGTGGCGCTTGAGGTAGAGGTCCTCGGCCGGGTAGCCGGGGATGCAGAGCTCGGGAAAGACGACCAGCTCGGCGCCCTCGGCCTCGGCGTGCTCGATCCACTCGGCGACCCTGGCGGCGTTGCCGTCCACGTCGCCGACGGTGGGGTTGATCTGGGCGAGCGCTATGCGCACGGGGTCCTCGGTGGGAGCACGCCTGAAGTATCGCCGTCGGGGCGGCCGGGCAACGCCCCGCGGGCCTGTAGATTTGCGTCGATGCGGGCAAAAGCAGGGCCGATCGCGTTCACGCTCGCCACGCTGGCCTCGCTCTGGACGCTGCCCGCGGGTGCGCTCGCCGGCGACCAGTGGACCTTCCGCCAGCCGCTCGCGCGGCCGACCGACCGCCCCGACCCGGCGCGCCACTCCTACTCGGTGCCGGAAGCGCCGCGCTCGCCCGCCTGCGCCGGGCAGTTCTGCGTGCACTGGGTCGCGGAGGGGATCGACGCGCCCGACCTCGGAGACCACAACGGCAACGCCGACGGCGACGGCGTCCCCGACTACGTCGAGCGGGTGCTGCGGGTCGCGGCCCACGTGTATGCGAACGAGAACGGCCGGCTCGGCTGGCGCGAGCCGCGCTCCGATGGGCGGCGGGGCGGGAAGCGGGGCAAAACCGACGTCTACCTGAAGGAGCTGGGCCGGCTGCTGTTCGGCTACGCCGCCCCCGACCGCGGCCAGATCCCGCGCGGCAACCGCCTGCCGCGGCGCCTGCACGGCTACCTCGTGCTCGACAACGACTACGACCCGAAGCAGTACCCCGGCACCGGGCACCGGTCGGTGCTCGAGGTCACCTTCGCGCACGAGTACTGCCACATCCTGCAGATGGGCTACGACGCCTACCAGGACGCCTGGATGGCCGAGTCGACCGCGGTCTGGATGGAGGACCAGGTCTACAACGGGATCGACGACTACATGCGCTACGTACGCCGCTGGGTGCGCCTCTACCGCACGCCGCTGACGGCCAACTCGATCCGCCAGTACGGGGCGACGGTCTGGAACGAGTGGCTGGTCCGCCAGTACGGGCGCGACATCGTCCGCAGCGCCTGGTCGCGGGCGCTGCACACGCGGCCGGGCGGCTTCTCGGTCGCCAGTTACGGCTCGGCGATCCGCGCCGCGGGCGGCTCAGACTTCAGCCGCGACTTCGCCCGCTTCGCCCGCGACCTGGCCGAGTGGCGCACCGGCGACCGCTTCCGCGAGGGTCGCAGCTACCCCGACGTGCCGCGCCAGGGGACGCTTCCGCCCAGCGGGCGGGTGCTGCAGCGCTCGCTCAACCACGCCACCTTCCAGCTGCTGCGGGTGCCGGCCAAGGGCGGGCGGGCTGTCGTCGCCCGGGCGCTGGCGCCGCGCGGCGTCGCCGCCGGCCTGGCGCTGGTCGGCCGGCTCGGCAGCGAGCGCGGCGGGCGCGTCGTCTCCAAGCTGAGCTTCAAGCGGCGCGGCGGCGCGCTCGTCGTCCGCCTGCCACGGCCCGGGCGCTTCCAGCGGGTGACCGCGGTCGTGGTCAACGCCGACAGCCGCGCCGAGGGCTTCAGCGCCCGACGGCTCGACTGGAACTACCTGACCGACACCGCGCCGTTCCGGGTGCGCGCCCGCTCGCTGCGCTGAGGCCCGTCGACCGCCGGCGGCGCCGTGGCGACCGCTTCCGCGCAGGCTGCTTCGAGGTCGAGCCCGAAGCTGTCGAGGTCGGCCATCGCGTCGTAGTCGCCGACCAGGCCGAAGTCGATCTTGCCGTCGTAGGACATGATCCCGACGCAGAGCGCCTGGCGGCGGGCGAGCGGGACCAGGGGGAAGATCGAGTCCATGCGGCGTCCCATCAGGTAGAGCGGGAACTGCGGGCCGGGGACGTTGGTGACGACGAGGTTGAAGAAGCGCTGGGCCGGCTGCAGGCGCGCCGCCTGCGAGGCGATCGTCGGCGGCGCGAAGTCGGTCAGCCTGGTCAGCAGCTCGGCGCCGACCGCCTGGCCGGAGCCCTTCAGGTCGCCCATCGTCTCGCTGACCCGGCGCAGGCGCTCGACCGGGTCCTGCGAGGAGACCGGCAGCGGCGCCATCATCGCCGAGATGCGGTTGCCGAGCGCCCCGTGCTCCTCGTCGGCGCGGACGCTGACCGGGACCATCGCCCGCATCTCGAGCTCGTCGGTGTCGTGGCCGCGGGCGCGCAGGTAGTTGCCGAGCGCGCCGGCGACGACCGAGAGGACGACGTCGTTGACCGTGCCCCCGTGGGCGTTCTTGACCCGCTTGAGGTCGCCGAGGTCGGCACGGACGAAGGCGATGCGGCGGTGCGAGCCGATCTCGACGTTGAACGGCGTCGACGGCGCCGCGGCGGCGCCCTCGAGGAACCTGCCGGTGTCGACGAGGCCGCGCAGCACCTGGCGCGGCCCGCGCAGGGCGGCGCGCACGCCGCGCACGAACTCGCGCGGGCTGGTCGCGCGCTCGCGCCAAGCCTCCCCGAGCAGCTCGAGGTCGGTCGGCTCGGGGCGGGGCGCCCACTTCGGCGGGCGCACCGGCGGGTGGTCGGGCTCCTGCTCGAGGTCGAAGAGGACGGTGGTGATGTCGACGCCGGAGACGCCGTCGACGAGCGCGTGGTGGCTCTTGCCGACCACGGCGAAGCGGTCTTCGTCGAGGCCCTCGACCAGCCACAGCTCCCAGAGCGGCTTGGTCCGGTCGAGCTGCTGGGAGAAGATCCGTGCGGCGAGGTTGCGCAGCTG
>DASTVL010000172.1:0-4930 GCA_035759115.1 Solirubrobacterales bacterium
GTGCTGCCGAAGCTGCCGATGCACGGCGGCGACCGCAACCGCACCTCCCCGTTCGCCTTCACCGGCAACAAATTCGAGTTCCGGGCGCTGGGGTCGAGCATGTCGCTCGCCTTCCCCAACACGGTGCTGAACACGATCGCCACCGAGGCGATCGACGAGCTCGCCGGCAAGCTGGAGCAGAAGCTGAACGCCGGCACGGCGATGCCCGAGGCCGTGATCGAGATCGTCAAGGACTCCTACAGCGCCAACAAGGCGGTCTGCTTCAGCGGCGACAACTACGCTGAGGAGTGGCACGCGGAGGCCGAGCGGCGCGGGCTGAAGAACCTGCGCACGACGCCCGACGCGCTGCCCGAAGTGGTCGCCGACCAGACGGTTGCCGCGTTCGAAAACTACGACGTTCTCTCGAAGCGCGAGCTCGAGTCGCGCTACGAGGTCTGGGTCGAGCAGTACGCGATCCGCGCCAACATCGAGGCCGAGACGACGCAGGCGATCGCCAAAACGATGATCCTGCCGGCGGCGCTGCGCTACATGGCGCTGATCAAGGAGTCGGGCCGGGCCGAGGGCGTCGCCGAGGAGCTCGGTGAGTCGCTCGACGCGCTCGGCGCCTCGCTGGCCGAGCTCGAGCAGGCCAACGCCTATCCGGACGAGCTCGAGGGCATCGAGCTCGCAATCCACGCCCGTGACGAGCAGATCGCGGCGATGGGCAAGGTCCGCGAGGCGGCCGACAAGCTGGAGAAGATCGTCGCCGACGACCTATGGCCGCTGCCCAAGTACGAGGAGATGCTCTTCATCAAGTAGCGGGGCCGGCGCTTGGCAGCCCCGCACCCCCGGTGAGGGGGTTGAGATCGGCGAGGAGCTCGAGCAGGCGAGGCTCGGGCTCCTCGTCGTCGATTACGACGGCGCTGCCGGGCCAGGCGTAGCGCAGGTAGCGCTCGTAGGCCTGCGGCGAGCCGTGCGGCGGCTCGTAGATCCACGAGCCGGTGTTCCAGTAGCGCGTGCGCGAGTCGGCCTTCGACTGCACGCAGGCGAGCGGCTGGTGGGTGTGGGCGAAGACGATCTGCTCGCTGCGCTCGGCCCAGCCGAGGTTGGCGGCGACCTGGGCAAAGGCCTCGAGCGCGTGCTCGGAGGGGTCGCTGGGCGAGACGACGCTGGCCGACGGGTAGGCGCGGCGCGGCTGGGGGGCGTCGGGTGGCTCCGGGGCGGTCTGGCCACTCCGGAGGCCGCGCAGCCTGCGCAGCGGCCGGCTCAGCGCCGCCTCGAGCCGGCCGGCGCGCTGCGTGGCGCGGAAGACGTTCTGCTGCGCGTGGGTGCCGTGCGGCATCTGCGCGGCGATGTAGAGCCACTCGGTGAGCAGCGTGATCACCGACTCGTAGTCCTCGATCGTCTTTGGCTGCTCCGGGCCGCCGGTGGCGATGCCCCAGAGCGTGCGGGTCAGCAGCCGGTTGCCGCGCGAGCCGGCGAGGCGGGCGTGCGGGTCGAGGTAGTGGCCGTGGGTGCAGAGCACGCCGGCGACCTCGTAGGTCGGGTAGGCGACCTCGACCTCGACCCCGGGCAGGCGGCGGGAGAGGAAGGAGCGGAAGAAGCCGGGCCCGGCGCGATCCGGGTCTTCGCCGGCGAAGGCGCTGCCCTCCTGGGTCGGCGAGAGGCCGGAGGCGAGCTGCGCCTCGATCCGGTTCTCGCCGTCGCGGTGGACAAGGTGGTGGTCGTGGTTGCCGGCGAGGAAGACGAGCCGCTTGCCGGGCAGCTTCTCGGCGATCAGGCGCAGCAGGCCGTCGGACGCGTCGACCGCCTCGCCGACCGAACCGAAGAGGAAGTCGTAGAGGTCGCCGAGGAAGATCAGCTCGTCGACCCCGTCGAGCGCCGGCGCCAGCCGTTCGAGGAAGAAGTCCTCGCGCAGCAGGTCGCGCCCCGTCCAGGCCCCGAAGTGCGTGTCGGAGATGACCAGCGCGCGCATGTCAGGCCTTCGCTCGCAGCAGCGCGGCGCAGGCGAGGGCGCCGAAGAGAGCTGCAGCCGAGAGGATCGTGAAGGCGGTTGCGTAGGGGGACGGGGACGGGGTCAGGTCGCCGCCGGAGTAGACGACGACGCCGAGCACCATCGTGCCGGTGGCGGCGCCGATCCAGCGCACGGTGAGGACTAGGGCATTGGCGTCGCCGCGCTCGTCGGCGGCGACCGCGTTGCTGAGGCCGGTCAGCAGCGAGGTGAACATCGGCGCGATCGAGATGCCGAGCAGCAGCAGCCCCGGCAGGAGGAGGAGATAGGCGTCGTCGTCGACGGTGAGCGCGATCCAGGCGAAGGCGACGGCGGTGAGCAGGTAGCCGGCCGTGGCCGGCGCCCGCGCGCCGACGCGGTCGGTGAGCCGGCCGGCGACGATGTTGAAGACCGGCTGGGTGATCACCGAGGGGACGATCGCCAGCGCCGCGAGCAGCGGGCTGAAGCCGAGCACGTGCTGGAAGTAGGTCGCGACGTAGATCAGGTAGCCGTTGATGATGAACTGGGCGGCGAACATCGCCAGCACGATCCCGACGAGGACGCGGCGGCGCAGCAGGCCGATGTCGAGCAGCGGGTCGGCGGTGCGCAGCTCGACCGCGGCGAACACGCCGAGGACGGCGACTCCGGCCGCGAAGAGGGCGATCGTCGCCGGCGCGTCCCAGCCCCAGGCGAGCGCCTGCATCAGCGAGACCAGCAGCGCCGTCAGCCCGATCGCGAGGATCGCCAGCCCGCGTGTGTCGAACCGCGCCGGCTCGCCGACGGCGCGGTTGTCGACCCGGCGCCAGCCGATCCAGCCGACCGCGACGCCGACCAGCAGCTGCAGCCCGAACAGGGCCCGCCAGCTCACCGCCTCGGTCAGCAGGCCGGCCATCAGCGGCCCGATCCAGAGCACGGTGATGCCGATCGCCGAGTACTTGCCGAGCGCGTCGCCGCGGTGCGCCTCGCCGACCCGGTTGGCGATCATCGCCGCGCTCGACGGGTAGAGCGTCGACGCCCCCGCCCCCGCGATCCCGATGCCGACGATCAGCCAGACGAAGCCCTGCGAAGCCGCCGCGGCGAGCGAGCCGAGGGCGAAGACCGCGAGCGCGACGAGCAGCACCTGGCGGTGGCCGTAGTAGTCGCCGAGCCGGCCGCCGGGCGCGGCGAAGAGCGCCATCGCGAGGAAGAACGAGTTGACCACCCACTGCGCCTCCGAGGCGCTGAGGCCGAGGTCGGCGGAGATCGTCGGCTGGATCACCCCCAGCACCGTCTGGCCGAGGTAACAGGTGAAGAAGGCGAGGCCGCCGAACCAGAGCGTCCAGCGGCTGAGCCCGGTCGCCGTCGCCGGCAGCTTCTCTGTGGCCGGGAGAGCCTCGCTCACGCGCGGGACAGTACCCGCATCGGAAGACCGTCTCGCGGCGAGAGCGTCGGCATCTGGCGCACGGTCATCGTGCGGCCGGGCAGCACGTCGAGCCGCAGCCGCTGCAGCAGCATCGTCGCGACCAGCTTCACCTCGGTCTGGCCGAAGCGCTTGCCGATGCAGATCCGGCTGCCGCCGCCGAAGGGGACGTAGGCGCCGCGCGGCAGCGCCGCCTTGCGCTCCGAAGTGAAGCGCTCGGGGATGAATGCCTCGGGCTCGGGGAAGACCTCGGGGATGCGGTGGCTGGCCCAGGAGCAGTAGTTGACGTAGGCGCCGCTCGGCACCCCGTAACCGTCGAACTCGAAGTCGCGCACGGCGCGGCGCGGGCCGATCCAGGCCGGCGGGTAGAGCCGCAGCACCTCGTCGAGGACCATGTCGAGGTAGGGCATCCGCTCGAGGCTGTCGACGCTCGGCGACTCGCCGCCGAGCACCTCGTCGGCCTCGGCGCGCAGCTTCTCCGCGACCTCCGGGTGGTGGGCGAGCTCGTACATCATGAAGCTCAGGGTCGAGGTCGAGGTGTCGTGCCCGGCGAACATCAGGGTCATCACCTGATCGCGCACCTCGCGGTCGGTGAAGGCCTCGCCGGCCTCGCCGCGGGCGCCGACCAGCAGGCTGAGGATGTCCTGGCGCTCAGGGTCGGGGGCGGTGCGGCGGTGCTCGATCTCGCCGAAGACGATCTCGTCGAGCACCTGGCGCGCGGCGTTCATCTTGCGCCAGGGCGAGCCCGGGCCGCGCAGCAGGCGCAGCGGGTAGTCGATCCCGTAGAAGCCGAGCGCGCGCTCGAAATGATCGGCCGCGGCGGCGCCCTTGCCCGCCTCGTCGGGGTCCAGCCCGAGCAGCGCCCGCATCGCGATCCGCATCGCCAGGTTGCGCATCCACTCGTAGACGTCGGTGGTGGACCCGGTGCGCAGGGCCCCGATCGCGGCATCCGCCTCAGCCGTCATCGCCTCGACCGAGGCGGTCAGCTGGCGGCGGTGGAAGGCGGGCATCATGATCGCCCGGGCGCGGTCGTGGTAGCCGTCGTCGATCGTCAAGAGGCCGTCGCCGAGCAACGGGATCAGGTCGCCGAAGCTGCCCTCGCGCCAGTGGAAGTTCTCCGGGTGGGCGACGGTGACGAAGTGGTTCGCCGCCGGGCCGAGCATGAAGACGACCCGGCTGTGCAGCAGGCGCAGGCTGAAGATCGGGCCGAACTCTTCGTAGGCGGAGAGCAGGATCGGCAGCGGGTCGTGGGCGATCTGGTGGGTGCGCGCGAGGCTGAAGTCGTTGCGCCCGGGTGGGAATCGTCCCCGCCCGCGCCACTCGGCGACCGCGTCTTCGGCGATCCGCCGCGCCGGGTTCGGCGAGAGCTGGCGCGGTTTGACGACGGGCGCTGCGGTCTCGGTCGGCATCGCCCCAATCGTAGTTGGCTGACCAGCCAGACGTTGCGCGGCGGAGCTCAGCTCTCGTGGCTGAACAGCTCGAGCACGCGGTCGCCCTCGCGCAGCTCGGCGGCGCGCTCGTCGTCGAAGCGGATCACCTCGCCGTCGCGGACGACGGCGAGC
>DASTVL010000173.1:0-6427 GCA_035759115.1 Solirubrobacterales bacterium
AAGACGAGCGGGCGATGATCGACTCCGCCCTGCGCTCGTCGGGGCGGATGAGCCGCCTGGTCGGCGACCTGCTGCTGCTCGCCCGTGCCGACGCCGGTCGGATCGGCGCCCGCACCGAGTGCGACCTGGCCGAGGTCGCCGGCAACGCCGCCGCCGAGGTCGCGCCGACGATCGGCGAACGCGAGCTGCGGATCGACAACGAGACGCCGCTGCCGATCGTAGGCAACCCCGACGAGCTGCACCGCATGGTGCTCAACCTGCTCGACAACGCCGTCCGCCACACGCCCCCGGGCTCGACGATCGAGCTGCGCCTGCGCCGCCAGGGCGACAGCGCCGTGGTCGAGGTCGCCGACGACGGGCCCGGCGTGCCGCCGGAGCTGCGCGAGCAGGTCTTCGAGCGCTTCGTCCGCGGCGAGGGCTCGGCCGACACCGCGGTCAGTGGCGGCAGCGGGCTCGGGCTGGCGATCGTCAACGCCGTAGCCGGCTCGCACGGCGGCCGTGCCGAGGTCGCCGAGTCGCCCGGCGGCGGCGCCCTCTTCCGCATCCGGCTGCCGCTGCGCAAGTCTGAGCAAGCGGTTAGAAGCGCTTTAGACCGGCTTTAGCGCCGCCGCCTATCTTCGACTCCGGACGAGACACAACAGGGCCCGCCGGTTCTCCCCAACGCGACCGGTGGGCCCTTTTTTCGTGGGGCCGCCGCTCAGACCTCGACGACGACCGGCAGGATCATCGGCCGGCTGCGCAGCTTCTGGTAGATCAGCTTGGCGATCGCGTCGTGGATGTCTTCCTGGATCAGGTGCACCTCGCGGGTGCCCGCCTCGGCGGCGTCTTCGAGCGAGTCCTCGACCACGTCCTTGAGCTCGTCGACCAGGTCCTCGCCGTCGTCGGGCAGGGCGACGCCGCGCACGATCGCCTCGGGGTCGGCGACGACGCTGCCGTCGTCGGCCGAGATCGTCGCGACGACGATGAAGATGCCGTCGGCGGAGATCTCGCGCCGGTCGCGCAGGGCGACGTCGTCGGGCTCGCCGACGTTGACGCCGTCGACGTAGACGACCCCGGCGTGCTCCTCCTTGCCGAAGCGGGCGCCGTCGGCGTCCACCTCCAGCGGCAGGCCGTTGCGGCCCTGGAAGACGTTCGCGGGATCGATCCCGACCGAGTGGGCCAGCTGGGAGTGCAGGCGCAGCCGCTGGTAGTCGCCGTGCACCGGCATCACGTAGCGCGGCTTGGTCAGGTTGAGCATCAGCTTCAGCTCCTCCTGCCAGCCGTGGCCGGAGGCGTGGATCGGCGCGTCCTTCGCGGTCACGACCGAGGCGCCGATCTCGTAGATGCGGTCGATCGTTTCGTTCACAGCGCGCTCGTTGCCGGGCACCGGGGTGGCCGAGAAGACGACCGTGTCGCCGGAGTGCAGCTCGACGTCGCGGTGGTCGTTGTTGGCCATCCGCCGCAGGGCGGAAAGCGGCTCGCCCTGGCTGCCGGTCGAGATCACGACTACCTTCTCGTCAGGGAAGTTCTCGATCTCGCGCGGCTGGATGAACAGCCCCGAGGGCGCCTCGGCGATCCCCAGGTTGGATGCGATGTTGTAGTTCTTGCGCATCGAGCGGCCGACCAGGGCGACGCGCCGGTCGAGCGCGATCGCGGCGTCGATCACCTGCTGCACGCGGTGGATGTTGGAGGCGAAGGAGGTGACGATGATCCGGCCCTTGCAGGCTTCGAAGGTCTCGAGCAGGGCCGGGCCGACGCTCGACTCCGAGGGGGCGATCCCGGGCCGGTCGGCGTTGGTCGAGTCGCCGCAGAGCAGCAGCAGCCCTTCGCTGCCGAGCTCGGCCAGGCGCGAGGTGTCGGCGGGGCGGCCGTCGACCGGGGTCTGGTCGAACTTGTAGTCGCCGGTCATCAGCATCTTGCCCAGCTTCGTGCCGAGGATCACGCCGCGGGCGTCGGGGATCGAGTGGGCGAGGTGGACGAGCTCGAGCTCGAACGGCCCCGCCTGCGCCTTCTTGCCGGCCGGCAGCTCCTCCAGTGGCGCGTTCTTGAGCTTGTGCTCGTCGAGCTTCGAGCGGACCATGCCGATCGTCAGCTGGCCGCCGTAGATCGCCGGCGGCATGCCGATCTCGCGCAACACGTAGGGCAGCGCGCCGACGTGGTCCTCGTGCCCGTGGGTGAGCACGATCGCCTCGATGTCATCCGCACGCTTGCGCAGGTAGTCGAAGTCGGGCAGGACGAGATCGATGCCGAGCATCTCCGGGGTCGGGAACATCAGGCCGGTGTCGACGACGACGATCTTGCCGTCGTACTCGACCACGGTCATGTTCTTGCCGATCTCGCCGAGGCCGCCGAGCGGCAGCACGCGCAGCTTCGCCGCCACGCTAGCCCTCCACCGCGACGCCGGCCACGGCGAGCGCCTCGCGCACGCTGGCGCGCTGGTCGGCGTCGAGCTCGTACAGGGGCAGGCGCAGGCCGCCGTGCGGGATCAGCCCGGTCATCTCCAGCGCCGCCTTGAGCGGGATCGGGTTGGTGACGAAACCAAGGACGTCGTAGACGTCCCGCAGGCCCCTGTCGATCTCCGCTGCGCGCGCCAGGTCGCCGGCCTGGGCCGCGTCCCACATCTCCCGCATCTGTGGGCCGACCAGGTGCGAGGCGACCAGGATCCCCCCCGCCCCGCCCAGTTCCAGCGTCCGTAGGAAGCCGTCGTCGTTGCCGGCAAGGAGCGCCAGCCCCTCAATCAGTTGCAGTTCCTGATTCTGGGCCTGCTTGACCGCGACCACGCCGTCGATCTCGGCCAGTTCGGCCAGTTCGGCGGGGCCGACGCTGATCACGACCCGCGAGGGGATGTTGTAGGCGATCAGGGGCAGGCCGGGGACGGCGGCGGCAATTGCCTCGAAGTGGGCGCGGATCCCGGGGAAGGTGGGCTTGTTGTAGTAGGGCGTGACGATCAGGGCGCCGTCGGCGCCGGCGTTGGCCGCGGCCCTGGTCAGCTCGACCGAGTGGCGCGTGTCGTTGGTGCCGGTGCCGCAGATCACCGTCGCCTCCTCGCCGACCTCGTCGACGATCGCCGCCAACAGCGCGATGTGCTCGGTGTCGTCGAGCGTCGCCGCCTCGCCGCTGGAGCCGGCGACGACTACCCCGTGGGAGCCGTGCTCGATCAGGTGGGCCGCCAGCTTGCGGGCCGCCGCCTCGTCGACGCCGCCGCCCGGCTCGAAGGGCGTCGCCATCGCCGTCAGGATTCCACGCAGCTCGCTCATCGCGGGGAGGGTATGCGGTCGGCCCAGGGCGCCGCCTGCTCGAGCTGCGAGGCGATCCGCAGCAACACGTCCTCGCGGCCCAGCGGGGCGACGAGCTGGACGCCGACGGGGAGGCCGTCCGGGGTCATGTGCAGGGGCAACGAGATCGCCGGCTGGCCGGTGGCGTTGAAGACGGCGGTGAAGCAGCCGGAGATGAAGGCGCGCTCGAAGGCCGCCATCGGCTCGGGGCCGGAGTCGTCGAAGCTGCCGAGCAGCGGCGGCGGCTCGCCCATCGTCGGCGTCAGCAGCAGGTCGAAACCGGACTCGTGGATCCCGGCGAGGAAGCGGCTCATGATCTGGTGCCGGCCGACCGCCTCGAGGTACTCGCCGGCGCTGTGCCTGCGGCCGATCTCGGCCAGCGCCCAGGTCAGCGGCTCGACGTCCTCACGCCCGATCGGCGCTCCGCCGACGACGCCGAGCTGATCGAGCGCCTGCGCCTGGCCCGCGGCCCAGCGGACCAGGAAGGGCTCGATCACCGGGATGTTCTCGAGCGCGCTCATGTCCGTTTCCTCGACCGTGTGGCCGAGGCCCTCGAGCGTCCTCGCCGCGTTGTGCGCCCCGGCCACGACCTCGGGGTCGGCGTCCTGCTCGAGAATCGTCCCGGTCCAGATCGCGATCCGCAGCCTGCCGGGGTCGGCGCCGACCTCCTCGGTGTAGGGCCGCAGCGGCGGCGGCGCGACGTAGGGGTCGCCGGGGGCCGGGCCGTGCACGGCCTCGAGCAGCGCCGCCGTGTCGCGCACTGAGCGCGAGACGCAGAGCTCCGCGGTCAGGCCGGACATGAAGTCGCCGACGAGCGGGCCCTCGCTGGTCCGCTGGCGGCTCGGCTTCAGCCCGACCAGGCCGCAGTTGGAGGCCGGGATGCGGATCGAGCCGCCGCCGTCGTTGGCATGGGCGATCGAGACCATCCCCGACGCGACCGCGGCGGCCGAGCCGCCGCTGCTGCCGCCGGTCGAGCGCCCCGTGTCCCAGGGGTTGCGGCTCGGTCCGTGGGCGCGCGGCTCGGTCGTCGGCAGGATGCCGAGCTCGGGCGCGTTGGTCTTGCCGATCGTGACCAGGCCGGCGGCGCGAAAGCGCTGGGCGAGAAAGGTGTCGACCGGGGCGCGGAAGTCGCGCTGCTTGAGGTATTCCATGCCGAGGTGCAGCGGCTGGCCGGCGAAGGCGGCGCCGAGGTCCTTGAGCAGGAAGGGCACGCCCCGGAACGGGCCGTCGGGCAGCTCGCCGCGCGCCGCCTCCAGCCCCTGCTCGAAGAGCGGGTGGATCACGGCGTTGATCTCCTCGTTGCTCTCCTCGATCCGCGCGATCGCGGCTTCGGCCAGCTCGGCCGGGGTCGCCTCGCCCTTGCGGACCAGCTCGGCTTCGGCGGTCGCGTCGACGCTCACAGCAGCTTCTCCAGCCCGACCGTGAAGCGGTCCTCCAGGCCGGCGACCTCACGCACGGCGAGCAGCACGCCGGGCATGAAGGAGGAGCGGTCGATCGAGTCGTGGCGCAGCGAGAGCGTCTGGCCCTCGCCGCCGAAGATCACTTCCTGGTGGGCGACTAGGCCGGGCAGGCGCACCGAGTGGATCGGCTCATGGACGTTGCCGCCGGCCGCGCCGATCAGCTCGGCGGTGCGCGCGGCCGTCCCCGAGGGCGCGTCGAGCTTGCGGTCGTGGTGCAGCTCGACGATCTCGCACTCGGGCATGTGGCGGGCGATCGCCTCGCCGGCCTGCATCAGCAGCACCGCGCCGATCGCGAAGTTGGGCGCGACGAAGCAGTTGGCCTCGCTCGCCTCGGCCCTGGCGCGCAGCGCCCCGAGGTCGAAGCCGGTGGCGCCGACGACGACGTGCACGCCCGCGTCGAGGCAGGCTTCGGCGTTGCCGAGGACGGTCTGCGGGGTGCTGAACTCGACCACGACGTCGGCGTCGCCAAGCAGCTCGGAAAGCTCGACGCCGAGCGCCGGGTCCGCCCTGCCGCTGAGCTCCATCCCCTCGGCGCCCTCGACCGCCGCGCAGACGGTCTTCCCCATGCGGCCGGCGGCGCCGGAGACAGCGACTCGGATCACGCCGCGACCAGGCTCTCGGAGACCGGGGCGAGCGCGGCGCGGAAGCAGTCGGCGTCGCGGCCGATACAGGCGGCCGAGAGGCGCTCGGGGGCGTAGAGCTCGGCGGCGAGCGCGCTCAGCTCCTCGACCTCGACCGCGTCGACCTTGGCCAGCATCGCGTCGAGGCTTTCGATCGGCAGGCCGAAAAGGGTCGCGCGCGAGATCCGCGACATCCGCGCCGCGGTCGACTCGGAGGAGAGCACGAGCCGGCCCTTGACGTTCTCCTTCGCCCGCGCCAGCTCCTCGCCGGAGACCGGCTCGCTGCGCAGCCGGGCGAGCTCGGCGCCGATCACGGCGCAGGCCTCCTCGACGTTGTCCTCGCGCGTGCCGACGTAGGTCGCGACCATGCCCGAGTCGGTGTACTGCTCGTTGTAGGAGCCGACCGCGTAGGCGAGGCCGCGCTTCTCGCGCACCTCGCGGAAGAGCCGCGAGGAGGTCGAGCCGCCGAAGATCGAGTCGAGCACGGCGAGCCCGTAGCGGCGCTCGTCGTCGCGCACGATGCCGGGAGCGCCGAAACAGATGTGGTACTGCTCGGTGTCCTTGGGGTAGAAGTGCAGCTGCCCCTCGGGGACGGGCGGGCTCGCCGCCACGGCGCCGTTGCCGCCGGCCGGGGGCGCGACCAGCCGTTCGGCCAGGGCGACGATGCGCTCGTGGTCGAGGTGGCCGGCGGCGCCGACGACGACGTGGGCACCGGTGTAGCGGTCGCTGCGGTAGGCCTCGATGTCTGGAACCGGGATCGAGGAGATCACCTCGGCCTCGCCGAGCACGCGGCGGCCCAGCGGGTGCTCGCCGAAGACGGCCTCGGCGAGCACGTCGTGGACGCGGTCCTGGGGCTCGTCCTCGTACATCGCGATCTCCTCCAGGACGACGTCGCGCTCGGAGTCGATTTCGGGGTAGGTCGGCGCCAGCAGCATCTCCGCCAGCAGGTCGAAGACCTCCTCGGTGTGCTCGTCGAGGAAGCGCGCGTGCAGGTGCGTCGTCTCCTTGCCGGTGGCGGCGTTGACCGAAGCACCGAGCCCGTCGAAGAGCTCGGAGATCTCGATCGCCGAGTAGCGCGCGGTTCCCTTGAACA
>DASTVL010000174.1:0-3947 GCA_035759115.1 Solirubrobacterales bacterium
GCCGCTCCTTCCTGGTTGACGTACACCTGCTTGGCAGGTGATGCAGCGGGAGGCTGAGGTCCGGCCTCCGTCCCCGTTTCGCCTTCCTGCCTACAGCAGCGAGGATCGCGTGATCAGCGTGCGGGAAGGCGTGGTCTCACGCCTTCTCCTCGTCGAAGACAGTCCCGTCCTCGTCCGTGCCTGGGAGCCGGGGCGCGGCCGGGTCGCTTTGCGGGCGGAGTCGGTCGACCCGGCCCGGGTCACCCCCGAGCTGGGCGGCTCCGCCGGCCCCGCCCAGCTCGAGCTGGCGATCGAGCGGATGCGCTTCGCGCTCGGCGTCGACGACGACCTGACGCCGTTCTACCGTCGCTTCCGCCGCGACCCGCTGCTCGGGCCGCAGCTGCGCCGCCGCCCCTGGCTGCGCCCGCGGCGCCGGCCCTGGGCCTGGGAGGCGCTCGCCTGGGCCGTGGTCAAGCAGCTGATCGAGAGCGAGCGCGCCGCCCGCATCCAGCGCCGCATCGTCGGCCGCTGGGGCCCCCGCCTGGACCCCCAACCCCCCAAGGGGTGGTCGAGCTTGGGGGTGGATACCGCACCTAAACTCGACCACCGGCTGCGGGACGTGCCGGGGGCGGCGGCGATCGCCGGACGGGCGCCGGCCGAACTGGCGGCGATGGACCTCTCGCCGGGGCGCTCGCTGGCCCTGCGCGCCGTCGCCGGCGAGATCGCCGCCGGCCGGGTCGCCCCCGGCGAGCGCTCGGCCGACCGGCGACTGCTGGCGATTCCCGAGATCGGGCCCTGGACCGTGCAGTGCCTCGGCCTGCTCGGGCGCGGCGATCCCGACTCGTTGCCCGCCGGCGACCTGATCTACCTGAAGCTGGTCGGGCGCCTCGCCGGGCTCGGCCGCCGCGCGACGGTGGAGGAGGTCGAGCAGTTCTACGCGCCGTATGAGCCGTTCCGCGGGCTGGCCGGGATCTGGACGCTCGGCCTGTACAGATAGGCGCACGCTTCAAGGAAGCCGGACGCCTGCCGATACGCCCGCATGGACGACGCAGGACGCGGCGAAGGCTGGCCCGAGGAGCGGGTGAGCGAGTTCCTCGACGAGATCTCCTCGGCGGGGGACGAATACCGCCGCCTGGTCGAGCGGCTGCCCGCGATCGTCTACTCCTGCGAGCTCGGCGAGCGCGGCCGCTGGCGCTACGTCAGCCCCCAGGTCGAGGACATCCTCGGCTACAGCCCGGAGGAGTGGATGGCCGATCCCGGTCTCTGGTCCGAGCGGCTGCACCCGGACGACCGCGAGCGCGCGCTCGAGCAGGAGACGCGCAAGCTCGCCGGCGAGCCGGGCAACGGCACGCCGATCGACTACCGGATGATCAGGCGCGACGACAGCGTCGTCTGGATCCTCGACGAGGCGGTGCTCGAGCCCGACGGCGATGGCACGCAGGTCTGGCACGGCGTCCTCTACGACATCACCGAGCGCAAGATCGCCGAGCAGGAGCTGCAGCGGGCGGCGGCCCAGCAGGCGGCGGTCGCGCGGCTCGGCCGCTATGCCCTGCAGGACGGCGATCCGGCGAAGCTGGCCAAGCAGGCGGTGCCGCTGATGACGGAGATCGACGGCGTCGAGGCCGCCTGCGTCTGGGAGGCGGGCCGCGAGGGACGGCGGCTGCACCTGCGCGCCGGGCTCGAGGGGAACGACGGCGGCGCCGAGCGGCGCGCCTCGGCGGCGCGTGACTCGCACGCCGGCGCGGCGATGGAGTCGGGCCTGCACGTGATCGTCGACGACTGGTCCTCCGAGCGGCGCTTCTCGATGCCCCCGGCGCTGCGCGTGCTCGGCGTGCGCAGCAGCCTCGCGGTGCCGATCGCCGGCAAGGAGCGCCCCTTCGGGGTGCTCGACATCCACTCGACCGAGCCGAGCCGCTTCACCCCGCAGGACGTCCACTTCGCCCAGGCCTCGGCCAACGTGCTGGCCGACGCGCTCGAGCGCCACAGCGCCGACGAGGCGCTGCGCCACCGCGTCCTGCACGACTCGCTCACCGGCCTGCCCAACCGGCTCAGCTTCGTCGACTCGCTGCGCGACGCGCTGCGGCGCAGCGTCGCCTCAGGCTCGCCGGTCGGCATCCTCTTCCTCGACCTCGACCACTTCAAGCTGATCAACGACAGCATCGGCCACCACGCCGGCGACGAGCTGCTGCGCGCGGTCGCGCCGCGGCTGCGCGCCCACCTGCGGCCCGGCGACCTCGTCGCCCGCTTCGGCGGCGACGAGTTCGGCATCCTCGTCGACCGCCTCGCCGACGAGGACGAGGCGTTGGCGATCGCCGACCGCGTCGCCCGCGCCTTCTCGGAGCCCTACTCGATGGGCGGCGCCGACCACTTCGTCAGCGCCAGCATCGGGATCGCGATCGCGCGGCCGAGGGGGAGCGAGCCGGCCGACCCCGAGCTGCTGATCCGCGACGCCGACGCCGCGATGTACCGGGCGAAGGAGCGCGGCCGCGGACGCTGCGAGCTGTTCGACGCCGAGATGCGCGCGCACGCGCTGCGCCGGCTCGAGACCGAGCGCGAGCTGCGCTACGCGCTCGACCGCGACGAGCTCGAGCTGCACTACCAGCCGGTCGTCGCGCTCGGTGACGGCGAGATCGTCGGGCTCGAGGCGCTGGTCCGCTGGAACCATCCGCAGCGCGGCCTGCTCGACCCCGGCGAGTTCGTCTCGGTGGCAGAGGACAGCGGCCTGATCGAGTCGATCGGGCGCTGGGTGCAGGAGACCGCCTGCCGGCAGGCGCTCGGCTGGCACGAGCTGCGCCCCGACCACCGGCCACTCGACGTCGCCGTCAACCTCTCGGCGCGCCAGGTCGCCCACCGCGACCTCGCCACCACCGTGCGCGAGATCCTCACCCGCACCGGCCTCGACCCGGTCAACCTGCGGCTCGAGGTGACCGAGAGCGTCCTGGTCGAGGAGTCGGCGACCGCCACCCGCACGCTGGAAGAGCTGAGCGAGATCGGCGTGCGGCTCGTGCTCGACGACTTCGGCACCGGTTACTCCTCGCTCGCCTACCTCAACCGCTTCCCCTTCGACGCGCTCAAGATCGACCGCTCCTTCGTCGAGGGGCTCGGCATCGAGCAGGAGCGCACGGCGATCGTCGAGGCGGTGGTGGGCATGGCCCGGGCGCTCTCGCTTGACGCGATCGCCGAGGGCGTCGAGAGCGAGGCCCAGCTCTCCGAGCTGCGCCGGCTCGGCTGCGACTTCGCCCAGGGCCACCTCTTCTCGCGCCCGCTGGCCCCCGAGAAGGTGACAAGCCTGCTGCGCGAGGGCGCCTTCGACCTACTCGGGGATCTCGCCCGCTAGGTACGCGTTGCTGAGCACTTCGCCCGGCGCCGGGCGGCCGTCGAGCTGCCCGTTCTCGTTCATCCAGGCGATGAAGGCCGACCATTTCGCCGGGTCCATGCGGCCGGTCTGCGAGAGCAGCGGCAGGGTTGCGTCGACCTCGGCCCGGGTCAGCTCGGGGTTGAGGTCCTTGTTGGCGGCGAGCAGCGCTTTGGTCGTCGCGTCGGGGCTCTCGATCGCCGCCGCCGTGCCTCGCGCCAGCGCGCCGAGGAAGAGGCGCGTCGGCTCCGGATCGGCTTCCAGGCGCGAGCGGTTGGCGAGCAGGACGAGCTCGTCGTAGGTCGGAACGCCGAGCCGGTCGACCGGGGTGACGACCGGGTCCTTGCCGCGCAGGCGCAGGTCGACGCCCTCGACGTTGCGGAACCCGCCCAGCATCGCCTGCGCGCGGCCGCCGACCAGCGCCGGCAGCAGCCCGAAGCCGACGTTGACGGTCTTCACGTCGCTCGGCTCGAGATCGGCGCGGGCGAGGATCGTCGCCAGGTAGGCGTCCTGGTAGGGGATGCCCGCGGTCGCGATCGTCTTGCCCTTCAGCCCGGCGATGCCGCCGATCCCGGACTTCTTCAGCCAGATCATCGAGGTCAGCGGCCGGTCG
>DASTVL010000175.1:0-6197 GCA_035759115.1 Solirubrobacterales bacterium
ATCTACTTCGCCAAGCTCGAGCGCGAGGACACGAGCTCGGAAGGCAGCCACATCGTCTTCGTCGTGCGCGACGACGAGGGCGAATCGGACCTGCTCTTCCAGACCTCCGACACGACCTGGCAGGCCTACAACGAGTACGGCAGCAACAGCCTCTACACCGGCGGCCCGGGCAGCAACCCGAGCCGCGCTTACAAGGTCAGCTACAACCGGCCGCTGACCGTCCGCCAGACGAGCCCCGAAGACTCGCCCTTCAACGCCGAGTACCCGATGGTCCGCTGGCTGGAGCGCAACGGCTACGACGTCAGCTACGCCGGCGGAGTCGACAGCGACCGCGCCGGCGCGGAGCTGCTCGAGCACGAGGCCTTCCTCTCGGTCGGCCACGACGAGTACTGGTCCGGCGAGCAGCGCGCCAACGTCGAAGCCGCCCGCGACGCCGGCGTCGACCTGGCCTTCTTCAGCGGCAACGAGATCTTCTGGAAGACGCGTTGGGAGCAGAGCATCGACGGCTCCGGCGACGAGTACCGCACCCTCGTCTCCTACAAGGACACGCACGCCGACGAATCGATCGATCCGGAGGGCCCGGAAACGTGGACCGGCACCTGGCGCGACCCGCGGTTCAGCCCGCCCGGCGACGGCGGCCTGCCCGAGAACGCGCTCAGCGGCACCGCCTTCATGGTCAACGCCGGCACGACCGAGATCGAGGTCCCGGCGGCGGACGGGGCGCTGCGCTTCTGGCGCGACACCGACATCGCGGCACTGGAACCGGGACAGACGGCGACGCTGGGCGACAGCACGCTCGGCTACGAGTGGGACGAAGACCTCGACAACGGCTTCCGCCCGGCGGGCCTGGTGCGGCTCTCCTCGACGACCACGGAAGTGCCGCAGAAGCTGCTCGACCACGGCAACACCTACGGCGCCGGCGCCGCCACTCACCACCTGACCCTCTACCGGGCCGAAAGCGGCGCCCTGGTCTTCGGCGCCGGCACGGTCCAATGGTCGTGGGGCCTCGACTCCGAGCACGACCGGGGCGAAGCTCCGCCGGACGCCCGCATGCAGCAAGCGACCGTGAACCTGTTCGCCGACATGGGAGTGCAACCGGGAACGTTGCAGGCCGGGCTGGTCGCGGCGACCGCGAGCAGCGACGGGGTGCCGCCGGGCTCGACGATCGCGACCCCGGCTGACGGCGGCGAGGTCGAGCTGGGCGAAGAGGTGACGGTCACCGGCACCGCGGCCGACAGCGAGGGGGAGAGCGAAGCCGGCGGCGAGGTCGGCGGGGTCGAGGTCTCGGTCGACGGCGGCGAAACCTGGCATCCCGCGGAGGGGCGCAACAACTGGAGCTACACCTGGTTCCCCGAGGAGCTCGGCGAGACGACGATCCTCTCGCGCGCGGCCGACGACAGCGGCAACCTCGAGCCCTCGCCCGGCGAAGCGACGGTCGAGGTGGTCGAGCTCTCCTGTCCCTGCTCGATCTGGAACGAGACCGTCACCGGCACCCAGGACCCCGACGTCAACGCGGTCGAACTGGGGGTCAAGTTCCGTTCCGAAGTCCCCGGTTACATCAGCGGGCTGCGCTTCTACAAGACGGCGGGCAACACCGGCACCCACAGCGGGCGCCTGTGGACGAAAGCGGGCACGCAGCTGGCCCAGGTCACCTTCAGCGGCGAGACGGCCACGGGATGGCAGGAAGCGAAATTCGACACGCCGGTCGAAATCGCAGCCGGCACGACCTATATCGCCTCCTACCACGCGCCAAACGGCCGCTATGCCTCGATCAAAAGCTACTTCGCCGTCACGGGCTTCGAAAACGCGCCGCTGGAAGCGCTTGCCGACGGCTTCGACGGACCGAACGGGATCTACGAGTACGGGCCGGCCGGCGGGCTCTTCTCCGGCACGCCCAACAGCTTCCAGTCGGAGAACTACCTGGTCGACGTCGTCTTCGAGATCGACGTCGGTCCCGACGAAACGCCGCCGCTGATCACCGGCCGCAGCCCGGTCCCGGGCGCCGAAGAGATCGGCGTCGAGACGCCGGTCAGCGCGACCTTCAACGAGGCGCTCGACCCGGTAACGGTGAACGGCACGACCGTGCGCCTGCGCGACGGCGAAGGCAGCCCGGTCGCGGCGAGCGTCAGCTACGAAGCGGCCTCGCGCCGGATCGTGCTCGATCCGGACGCCTCGCTGCAGCAGGCGACGACCTACACGGCGACGATCGAAGGGGGCGCCGGCGGGGTCAAGGACGCGGCCGGCAACCCGCTGGCGGCGAACGACGAATGGTCGTTCACGACCGCGACGCCGCCGCCACCGCCGCCCGACCAGGGCCCGGGCGGGCCGATCCTG
Organism: Solirubrobacterales bacterium; assembly: GCA_035759115.1. Classification (GTDB taxonomy): domain Bacteria; phylum Actinomycetota; class Thermoleophilia; order Solirubrobacterales; family 70-9; genus VRUE01. The sequence goes on from DASTVL010000175.1 coordinate 2,335, forward strand.
GTGATCTCCAACACGGCCAACCCGTTCAGCCGCTACTACGGCCAGATCCTCGAGGCCGAAGGGCTCAACGAGTACACCGTCGCCGACATCTCCACGGTCGACGCCGAAGAGCTGGAAGCGCGCGACGTCGCGATCGTCGGCGAGGGCGCGCTGAGCCCGGCGCAGGCGCAGATGCTCTCCGACTGGGTGCAGGACGGCGGCAACCTGATCGCGATGCGGCCCGACGCGGACCTGCTCGGCCTGCTCGGCCTCAGCGCCCCGGAAGGCACGCTCGGCAACGGCTACATCCAGGTCGACACCGGCTCCAGCCCCGGCGCCGGGATCGTCGCCGAGACGATCCAGTTCCACGGCACGGCCGACCGCTACACGGCGAGCGGCGCTGACACGGTCGCGACGCTCTTCTCCGACGCCGGCACCTCGACCGGCAAGCCGGCCGTGACCGTGCGCGAGGTCGGCCCGAACGGCGGTCACGCCGCGGCCTTCACCTACGACCTCGCCCGCTCGATCGTCTACACGCGCCAGGGCAACCCGGCCTGGAACGCGGACGAGCGCGACGGGCTCGGCGCGATCCGCTCCGACGACCTCTTCTTCGGCGCCAAAGCCGGCGACCCGCAGGACGACTGGATCGACTTCGACAAGGTCGACATCCCCCAGGCCGACGAGCAGCAGCGCCTGCTGACCAACCTGATCGGCGAGGTCAACCTCGACCGCAAGCCGCTGCCGCGCTTCTGGTTCCTGCCCCGCGACGAGAAGGCCGCCGTCGTGATGACCGGCGACGACCACGGCCACAACGGCAGTGCCGGCCGCTTCGAAAGCCAGAAAGCGCTCGACCCGCCCGGCTGCTCGGTGACCGAATGGGAGTGCGTCAGGTCGACCTCCTACATCTACCCGAACACGCCGATCGGCGACGCCAAAGCCGCCCAGTTCGCCGCCGAAGGCTTCGAGCTCGCCCTGCACGTGACCACTGGGTGCAACAACTGGGACGACCAGGAAGAACTGGGCGAATTCTACGACGAGCAGCTTGAAGGATTCGCCGCAAGCTTCCCCAGCCTGCCGTCGCCGCGCACGAGCAGGACCCACTGCATCGTCTGGAGCGACTGGGCCTCGCAGCCCAAGGTCGAGCTCGAACGGGGCATCCGTCTCGACACGACCTACTACTACTGGCCGGCGAGCTGGGTGCAGAACCGGCCCGGGATGTTCACCGGCTCGGGCATGCCGATGCGCTTCGCCGACCTCGACGGCTCGCTGATCGACGTCTACCAGGCGACCACGCAGCTGACCGACGAGTCCGAACAGGCCTACCCGTTCACCAGTGATGCGTTGCTCGACCGGGCGCTCGGGCCGGACGGCTATTACGGCGTCTTCACGGCGAACATGCACACCGACAAAGCGACGATCCCGCAGTCGACGGCGATCGTCGAATCGGCGCTGGCGCGGGACGTGCCGATCGTCTCGGCGCGGCAGATGCTGACCTGGCTGGACGGCCGCAACCAGTCCTCGTTCGGCTCGGTCGGGTGGAACGAAGGGCAGCTCAGCTTCACGATCGACCGCGCCGAAGGTGCCGACGGGCTGCGGGCGATGGTCCCGGTCGAGTCCGAGCTCGGCCCACTGCTCGCGGTCGAGCGCGGCGGGTCGCCGGTTGAAACGACGATCCGCACGGTCAAGGGCGTCGAATACGCCTTCTTCGACGCCGAGGCCGGCGCCTACACGGCGAGCTACGTCGATGCGCAGGAGCCGGAGATCTCCGACCTGCAGGTGACGGTGAAAAACGACGGCACGGCGACGGTGAGCTGGCAGACCGACGAGCCGGCCGATTCGCGCGTCGACTACGGCACCAGCCCCGGCGCGCTCACCGAGAGCGTCAGCGATCCGGCGCAGGTCACCTCGCACAGCCTGCAGCTCACCGGCCTCGACCCTGACAGCACCTACCACTTCCGCGTCACCTCGACCGATGGCGAAGCGAACCCGTCCACCGAGCCGGGCCTGCTGCTGTCGCCGCAGAGCTTCGCGACGCCGCCGGCGGCGCCGCTGCTGAGCGCCACCGACCCCGCCTCGCCGGCGAACGAGAACGCGCCGAAAATCGTCGGCTCCGCCGCGGCGGGCTCGACCGTGGACATCTTCACCAGCGCCGACTGCACGGGCGCGCCGCTGGCGAGCGGCTCGGCCGCGACGCTGGCGAGCCCCGGGATCGCGGTCGGTGTCGGCGACGACTCGAGCACCACGTTGCGGGCCACGGCGACCTCCGGCGGCGGCACGTCGGCCTGCTCGGCGCCGATCTCCTACGTCGAGGACTCGGGCGCGCCGCAGACTCAGATCACGCTCAAACCGGCCGATCTGGCGACCGCGACGACGGCGAAATTCGAGTTCGCGGGCGACGACGGCGCGGGCTCCGGCGTGGCCTCGTTCGAGTGCCGCCGCGACTCGGCCGCGCCGGGCGACTGGACGGCCTGCGCTTCCGGAATCGAATACACCGGCCTGAGCCAGGGCGCGCACAAATTCGAAGTCCGCGCGATCGACGGCGCCGGCAACGTCGACGGCAGCCCCGCCTTGCACGAATGGAGCATCGACAGCCTCGCGCCGGAGACGACGATCGACAGCGCCCCGGACGCGCTCAGCACCAGTGTCGACGCCGAGTTCGCATTCTCCGGCGACGACGGCGCCGGTTCGGGCATCGCCGCGATCGAATGCCGTCGCGACGGCGCCGCCTGGGCGGTCTGCTCCTCGCCGCGCGAGTACCTGGCGCTGAGCCAGGGCGCGCACAGCTTCGAGGTCAAAGCGGTCGACCAGGCCGGCAACGCCGACCCGAGCCCAGCGAGCTTCGCCTGGACGATCGACAGCAACGCGCCGCAGACCGAGATCACGCTCGAGCCGGCCGCGCTGAGCACCGTCGCGACCGCCAAATTCGAGTTCTCCGGCGACGACGCGGGCGGCTCCGGCGTCGCCTCCTTCGAGTGCCGCCGCGACTCGACCGAACCGGGCGACTGGACGGCCTGCGCCTCGGGGATCGAATACACCGGCCTGAGCCAGGGCGCGCACAAATTCGAAGTCCGCGCGATCGACGGCGCCGGCAACGTCGACGCCGGCCCCGCGAGCCACGAATGGAGCATCGACAGCCAGGCGCCGGAGACGCAGATCACCGCGCAGCCGCCGGCATTCGACAAAAGCGCGACCGCGAACTTCTCCTTCAACGGCAGCGACGCCGGCGGCTCGGGCCTTGCCGGGTTCGAGTGCCGCCGCGACTCCGCGGACCCCGAGGACTGGCAGCCGTGCGTCTCGCCGCTCAAATACACCTCGCTGGCGCAGGGCCCGCACGTGGTCGAGATCCGCGCCGTCGACCAGGCCGGCAACGTCGACGCCAGCCCCGCCGTCCACGAGTGGACGATCGACAGCGGCGCGCCGCAGACCCAGATCGACGCCGAGCCTTCGGCGCTTGTCAACACCGACGAAGCGAGCTTCGAGTTCTCCGGCGACGATGCGGGCGGCTCCGGCGTGGCTTCGTTCGAGTGCCGCCGCGACTCGACCGAAGCGAGCGCCTGGGCCGCCTGCAGCTCGCCGCATATCTACACCGGGCTCGCCGACGGGCCGCACAAATTCGAAGTGCGGGCGATCGACCAGGCCGGCAACGCGGACGCCAGTCCGGCTGCATATGAGTGGAGCGTCGACACGACGCCGCCGGCGCTCGCGATCGATTCCGGCCCCGAGGGCCTGACCGCCGATCCGCAGCCCGGCTTCGGCTTCTCCTACGCGCCGGCCGCGGGCGACACGCTCGAGTGCTCGATCGACAGCGGCGAAGCCGCCTTCGGCCCCTGCGACGCGAACGACTCGCACGCCGCCGCCGCGCCGCTCGCCAACGGCCCCTACAG
>DASTVL010000176.1:0-5326 GCA_035759115.1 Solirubrobacterales bacterium
ACGGCGGCTCGGAATTCGTCGAATGGAAGGCGGCCAGCGGCGGCGGCACCGGCTGCTCTGAAATCACCACCAACCCCTGCAACGCCTTCTTCACCGCCGTCGGGGAAGAACGCACCCTCAACCCCGAATTCGCGCTTGAAGCGGTTCAGCCGCCTCCGACCGTTGAAAACAACGCCCCCGGCGCGATCACCCAGAGCTCAATCGTGATGAACGGCCACGTCGACAACGAAGGCGACGCCGGCGGCTCGTCCTGCAAGTTCGTGGTCGCCCTCGAAGCGACCCCGGGCACGCCGGTCGCTGAACCCGCCTGCGACGTCGACCCGGTCACCGGTACCGCCAACACCGCAGTCGAAGCGACCGCCACGGGCCTCAGCCCCTCGACCAAGTACGTCTACCGGGTCGTCGCCACCAACACCGGAGGCACCACCACGGGGACGCCGGATCAGGCGGCAGAAACGTCAGCCACTTGGACCCTCACGATCAATGAATCCGGCAGCGGCTCCGGGACTGTCGAATGCGAAGTGGACGGCGGCGGGCTCGAAACCTGTCCGAGCCCGATCCCCGATGGCTCGGAAGTTGAAGTCATCGCCACTGCGGATACCGGCTCCGAACTGGCCGAACTCAGCGGTGCCGGCTCGGCCGCGGGCGAATGCGCGCTCGAAACCGCAACGGAAGGGTCATGCGCCTTCACGATCACCGAAAACAGCGCGGTGACGGCCGAATTCGTGCTCGAAACGCGCAAGCTCACCGTTTCCAGGTCGGGCTCGGGCTCCGGTTCCGTAGCCAGCACGCCCGCCGGGATCGAATGCGGCGCCGACTGCGAAGAGGAATACGACTACGGCGAGGCAGTCGAACTGCACCAGTCGGCCGCCTCCGGCTCCCACTTCGTCGAATGGACGGGCGACTGCGCGGGCAGCGGCCCCTGCGAAGTGACGATGGACGCCGCGCATGGCGTCGGCGCCACGTTCGCTCTCGATCCCCCGCCGCCGGTTGTCACTCACAGCCTCACGATCGACAAGGTGGGCCCCGGCTCCGGCTCGGTCAGCTGTAACGGCGGCGCCTGCGCCTCCAGCTATGCGGAGGGCACCACGGTGACCCTCTCGGCTGCGGCGGACGCGGGCTCCACCTTCTACGGCTGGGCGGGAGCAGGGTGCTCCGGCGCCGGGGACTGCGTGGTCACGCTCAACTCCGACCGCGCGGTCACGGCGGCATTCGAAGCAAACCCGCCCGCGGCGCAGGAAACCGGCGAAGAAGGTGGCGCCTCTCGCTGCGCCAGGCCCGCCCGCAAGGCCGCGGCGCTCAGCAACCGCGCCAAGAAGCTGCGCCGCAACGCCAGGCGCGTCGCCCGCAACGGCAAGTTCGGCAAGGCTAAGCGCCTGCGCCGCAAGGCTCACCGCATCGGCGGGCGTGCCCAGCGGCTCTCGCGCAACGCCAAGCGCTGCCGCCGCTCGGCCGGCCGATGATCCGGGCGCTTTGCCAAAGCGGGCCGGGTGGCGCGACAGCAGTGACTGATGAGTACACCGGCTCAGCCTGATGAACCGAGGCCTGGGCAGGTGAAGCTCAGCGGCAGTGCGATTGCAGCCTCGCTCTCGTTAGCGTTGCTGGCGCTGGGGCTGACGGCCTGCGGCGATGGAGGAGGGGAGAGCGGCGACGCGACCGCTTCGCCCGCCGTCCAGCGCACCGCCAAGCTGATCAGGGGCTTCGGCTCCGAGGCGGGCGGCGAGCGGGCGAAGCAAGCGGAAGCCGCCCTGCACGGCTACCTCGATGCCAGCGTCGAGCAGCGATGGAGCGATGCCTGCTCTCACCTCTCCGCGCCCTTTCGTCGATCGCTCGCCGCGCTTGCCGCCCAGGCCGAGCGGATCGAGCCCGGCAACTGCGCCGGTGTCATCAAGCTAGCGATCAAGAAGCTGCCGATGGCCCAACGCGCCGCCCTCACCGCTGCCGACGTCGGCTCGGTCAGGCTCGAAGACGGCCAGGGCTATGTCGTCTACGCCGACTCAAACGGGGCCGAATACGGAATGCCGATCGAGCTCGACGCAGGCCGGGTGGGGGTTGCGGGCACCGCAGGCACGCCGCTGGGCTGAGGCGCGGCGGGTAGAACATGGCAAAGAACGACATAGTCCTGCTCGAGAGCGTTCTCGACGCCAAGCGGGAGCTGGCTCCCAGCGAGCTGAGGGAGCACGAGTACTTCGAGCTGTTTGCATCCGACCAGGTCCTCAAGGACTACGACCTCTCGAGCGACGAGCTGCTCGACGGGCTCGTCGGCGGCGGCGACGATGGCGGCATCGACGGCATGTACACCTTTGCCGACACCAAGCTGCTCGAGGAGAATCCGCGGATCGCGAGCGCTCGAGACGGCATCGAGCTCCACTTGGTCGTGGTGCAGGCCAAGAGCCGGCCCGGCTTCGGGGAGAAGCCCATCCAGCTCATCGCCGACACTCTCTGTGAGCTTCTCGATCTCTCGCGGGGAGAGGGCCAGCTGATGGAAAGCGGCCTGTTCTCGGGCGCGCTGATCCGTCGCGCCGAGATCTTCCGCTCGGCGCTGACCCAGGTCGCCAACCGGCGGCCGCGGGTCTCGATCGCGATCGCCTATGCCTCGAAGGGCGACACGGCCGAGATCTCGCCGAAGGTGGGGAGGCGCGCCGAACGGCTCGAGGGGGAGATCGTCGAGTCGATCTCGGGGGCAATGGCGGCCGTCGAGTTCTATGGCGCCCGCGAGCTTCATCAACTTTCCCAGAAGACCCGTTCCAACCGACTCGACCTCGCCTTCGAGGGGGCCCTCCCCGATGAGGAGAACAGCTACGTCGCGCTGGTCGCGCTCGGCGACTACTGCGGCTTCCTTCGAGACGAGAACGGCGCCTTGCGCCGCTACATCTTCGACGGCAACGTGCGCGACTTCCAGGGCAACGTGGAAGTCAACAAGGAAATCGCCGCGTCGCTGACCGATCCCGATGCGCCGCAGTTCTGGTGGCTGAACAACGGCGTCACGATTCTCGCTTCGAACGTCTCCACCGTCGGCAAGCGACTTTTTCTCGACGCCCCGCAGATCGTCAACGGGTTGCAGACTTCAGTGGTGATCCACGAGACGTTTCCGGCCGACGAGCCCGTTGCCGGATCCGACCGTCGTGTCCTCGTGCGGATAATCGACGAGAGCGATCCACGTATCCGCGATCGGATCATCCGCTCGACCAACAGCCAGACCCGCGTCTCGACCGCCTCGTTGCGCGCCACCGACGAGCTGCAGCGTGAGATCGAGGCGTATTTCCTCCACGCCGACTGGTTCTACGACAGGCGTAAGAACTACTGGAAAAACGAAGGCAAGCCTGCGGAGAGGATTGTCCAGATCACCTACTTGGCGCAGGCGGTGTTGGCGATCTGCCTGGGAGATCCCTCCTCGGCGCGCGCTCGCCCCTCCTCCTTGCTCAAGGCCGACGCCGAGTACAAGCGCATCTTCGCCCGCGACCGCAGCTATTCGATCTATCTCTGGGCGGCGAAGACCCAGAAGGTCGTCGACGCCTTCCTGCGAGGGCAGGACGACGTCACGCAGGAGGAGATGACGAATCTCAAATTTCACCTCTCGACGCTGCTCGTGAGCGAAGCCGTGGGCCGTCGTGTTGACTCGGCCGACCCAAACGACCTTGACCAGCTCCTCGGCCACGAGTTCAGCGACGCCGAGATGCTTGCCGCCCTGGCGCGGCTGCGCACCTCGATGGAGCGGTACCTCGGGCAAAACGACCTGCGGATGGATCGGGCCGCCAAGAAGAGCGACTTCGTACAAGCGCTGCTCGCCGAGCATTTTCCCGCAGAAGCTGTATGCTCTGTTTAGTTAAAGTAAAAGGAGCCAGCTCTTGAACGGACGACTACCAACACTTCTACTCGTAGCGTTAGCTGCTGTCGCGTTGGCGGCCGGCTGCGGCGGAGGCGACTCCGACTCGTCCGGCGGCTCGAGCGCCGTTACCGGATCAACCGAAGCAGCCGGCTCCGCGGACGGCGGAGAAGCGGGCCCGAGCCTGACCGATACCGGCGAATCGCTCCCCGAGTCGTCTCTCAGCAAGGCCCAGTACATCAAGCGTGCGAACGAGCTCTGCGCTCGTAGCCAGAAGGAGCGGCAGGCCGCCACGCGGGCCTACATCAAGGAAAGCGCTGGGAAATCGGGCAACCAGGTCGAGAGCCTGATCGAGGATGTGTACGCGCCGATGACCGAAGCGATGCTGGCGGAACTGCGCGCGCTCGGCGCCCCCAGCGGCGACGCCGATGCGGTCGAAGCGCTCGTCATCGCGCTGGAACGAAGGCTCGAAGGCACCGTGGCGGGAGGCGGACTTCCCGAAAAGCAGTTCAAGGAAGTAAGGCAAGCCGAACGCCAGGCCCAGAGCTACGGCCTGACCGCCTGCCACGGCTAGCGGTTTTCAAAGAAAACAGCGCGCGAAAGGACTGAACCATGACCTGCCATCTCAGGCCGGTCGGCTTGGCGGTGATCGCGACCCTTGCGATCTGCGCCTACGCCGGCCCGCCGGCACAGGCCGAACCGGGTGAACCCGGAATTTTCACAAGCGGGGAAACAGAAGGCAAACCGGAACACATAACCTCGATTCTGCAAGGAACGCAGTTCGGCGAAGCAGCGGAAAACTACTTCCAGATCGAAGGCGCAGAAGGCGGGTCGGTCACCTGCACAAACGCAGGCGTCTCGCTTACCAGCACGATAGCCGAAGGCGAAGCGACCACGCTGACAGTTCAACCGAGTTACGAAGAATGCACGGCCTTTGGCGGGATGCCAGCGGTAGTTGAAATGAATGAATGCGATTACACATTCACACAGCCGCACACAATAGGTAGCGAAAAATACACAGGCGACGCAATTCTGTACTGCCCCCTAGAACAATCAATCACAGTCAGAATCTATCTGGAAGGCACTCTGCACGCTCCGGAAACCTATTCAATTCCACTCTGCGACTTCGCGTTCTCGCCGAAAGAAGGCAAAGAGCAGACACTGGGCGGTCATATCGTCTACACGAACCACAAAAATGGCACCGAACCGACAACCGGTGAGAAATTCGACGAGTTCACAACTGCGGCGACATTGACCGAAGTCCATTGGGCAAAAACGGGCCTCTGTGGAGAAGCTGAAGGAAATGATGGCGTCTTCAAAGGAAATGCCACATTCGTAGGAATGGACGCCGATGGTTGCAACATCCACCATGACGTCTGGATCGGCGACGAGACATCGCCCTGACTCAGAACGGCCGCCCGGTACCGAATCCAGACGGCTCGTGGCATCGTGCTCCCGCCAGTGCGCAGATTCGCGCGCGCGCAGATCGGCGCGCGCGCG
>DASTVL010000177.1:0-2632 GCA_035759115.1 Solirubrobacterales bacterium
CCCCTCGCTCGACCGCGAGGAGAGCGCGACCGCGCAGCTGCGGATCGCCGACCGGACCTGGTTGCTGGTCGTCCACGACCCCAACCGGCCGGGGGTCGGCCTGCCGGTCCTGATCGCGATCGTCGGCATCTCGCTGGCGGCTCTGCTCGGCGCCCTGGTCCTCGTCTGGAGCCGCACGGAGAAGATGCAGGAGCTGCGGCTGCAGGCCAGCCAGGACCCGCTGACCGGCCTCAAGAACCGCCGCCGCTTCGAGGAAGACCTGCGGGGCGAGCTCGCCCGCAGCCGCCGCGAGCGCACGATCGGCGCGGTGATGATGCTCGACCTCGACAACTTCAAGCAGGTCAACGACACGCTCGGGCACCCGGTCGGCGACCGCACGATCTCGGAGATCGCCGCGGTGCTGACCGCGCGGATGCGGGCGACCGACGTCGTCGCCCGGCTCGGCGGCGACGAGTTCGCGATCGTGCTGCCGCGCTGCGACCTCGACGAGGCCGAGGAGATCGCCGAGGCGATCGCCAAGGCGATCCGCCTGCACACGCTGCCCGGCGAGGCGGCCCCGCCGATCACCGCCAGCATCGGCATCGCCGCCTTCGGACCGCAGTCGGAGGGCTACGACGCCGTGCTCTCGGCCGCCGACAATGCCATGTACGAGGCGAAGCGGGCGGGGCGCGACCACGTGCGTGTCGCGGGGCATGTCCTGGCTTCGGGACCGTCCCGGTAGGGGTTCCGCTCAGCCCAGGCGGTGGCGGAGGCGCAACACGCGCGTGGCGGCTTGTTCGAAGCTGGAGCGGGAGAGCGAGCCGGAGTGGAGGGCTCGGACGAGGGTGCGATACGCCTTTGCGGCTTCTGCCGGTGCTGGGTAGAGCAACAGGTCGTTGCCGGCGCGGGCTGCGGCCAGCGCGACCTCGGCGGTGTTGCCGTAGGCGCGCACGGCGACCGCGTTGAGCGCGTCGGTGATCGAGACGCCGTCGAAGCCGAGGCGGACGCGCAGCTCGCCGGTCGCGATCTCCCTCGAGAAGGCGGCGGGCCTGGACGAGAAGGCGGGGTAGATCGCCGTGCTGAGCATGACCAGCTCGCCGCCGGCGGCGATGAAGCGCCGGTAGGGCGCCTCGTCGACGGCGCGCAGCGTCCGCTTCGAGAGGTCGATCCGCTGCACGGCGTCGTCGGTGTTGAGCCGGGCGGCGCCGAAGCCGGGAAAGTGCTTCCCGGTCGCCGCGACGCCGCCGCTCTGCAGCCCTTCGGCGAAGGGCACGGCGGTGGCGGCGACCCGCGCCGCGGTCGAGCCGAAACCGCGTCCGGTGGCGGCGATCGCGCCACCCGGGCGGGCGACGTCGAGCACCGGGGCGAGGTCGACGTTGAGGCCGAGGGGGCGCAGGTTGGCGGCGGTGCGACGGCCCTGGCGCCGGCTGTAGGCGCCGCCGCGGGCGCCCATCGTCCGTGCCGAGGCGGTCGGGGCGCCGCCGATCCGCTTGACCAGGCCGCCCTCCTGGTCGGTCATCGCCAGCAGCGGGTCGCGCAGCCCGGGCGGGCGCGGGATCGCCTGCAGGCTGCGGATCAGCCGCCGGCCGGAGGCGCGGCTCGGCAGGTTCCCGGCGAAGAGGACGACGCCGGCGATCTGGCCGGCGCGGATCATCCGCTTCACCGCTCGCGGCGCCCTCGTCCCCTCGAAGCCGAGCACGATCCGCTGCCCGGCGAGCTCGCCGGCGCTGAGCCTGCTCGCCGCGCTCGGCCGCGGCGGGGTCCCATCGCCGAGCGCCGCGCCGAAGGCGAAGGCGCCCGCGGCGATGCCGGCCAGCGCAGCCAGCGCCATGCGGCGGCGCCGCGTTCGCTGTTTGTCGCGCATAGGGAGACAAATAGCGAACGCGCACCGGAGGGCGCGGCGCCGCCGGCCGCGAACGTCCGGGCCGATTCCTAGCCTTGCGCCCGAATGTCCTCCCTGATCGACTTCGACGAGGCGCTCGCGCTCGGCGAGCTGAGCGAGCATGAGCAGATCGGCGAGCTGGTCGAACGCGCCTGGGCCGTGCGCCAGGAGAACTTCGGCGACTCGACCGACATGTGCTCGCTGGTCAACGCCAAGTCGGGCGGCTGCGCCGAGGACTGCGGCTTCTGCGCGCAGTCGCGCTACGCCGAGGCCGACACGCCGATGCACGCGATGATGGAGCCCGAGCAGATCCTCGAGCACGCGAAGGCGGCCGAGGCGGCGGGCGCGCACCGCTTCTGCATGGTCACCCAGGGCCAGGGCCTCTCGAAGAAAGACTTCAAGAAGATCGTCGAGGGCGCGAAGCTCGTCGCCGAGCAGACCAACCTGAAGCGCTGCGCCTCGATCGGCCACATGTCGGCGGAGCGGGCCAAGGCGCTGCGCGAGGCCGGTATCCAGCGCGTCCACCACAACGTCGAGTCCTCGCGCTCCTACTACCCGGAGGTCTCCTCGACCGTCCGCTACGAGGGCCGCCTGCGGACGATCGACGCGGTCAAGGACGCGGGGCTGGAAACCTGCGTCGGCGGCATCCTCAACCTCGGCGAGTCGCCGCGGCAGCGGGTCGAGATGGCCTTCGAGCTCTCCGAGCTGGAGCCGGACTCGGTGCCGATCAACCTGCTCAACCCGCGCGAGGGGACGAAGTTCGGCGACCGC
>DASTVL010000178.1:0-2284 GCA_035759115.1 Solirubrobacterales bacterium
CCTCCCACTTCAGCGCGGCGGCGACCATGTCGTCGATCAGGCGGTGTTCGTAGGTGATCCCCTCGGCCTCGAAATCGGCCCTGAACTCGCTCTCGTACACCTCGGCGAAGAGGTCCTTGAAGCGCCCGTCGTACTTCTTCAAGATCGTGTTCTTGGTCGAGAGGTAGACGGGGTAGCCGCGATCGAGCCCGTAACGCATCGAGGCGCGGGCGAAGTCGCGGATCGAGTCGTCGAGGTTGTACATCGCCATCGCGATCCCACCCGAGGGGAAGTCGTAGACGTCGAGCTCGACCGGCTCGGAGCCGTCCCTGGGCGTGTAGGTGAGCGTCAGCGTGCCCTCGCCGGGGATGACCATGTCGGTGGCGCGGTACTGGTCGCCGAAGGCATGGCGGCCGATCACGATCGGCTTGGTCCAGCCCGGCACCAGGCGCGGGATGTTGGCGATCACGATCGGCTCGCGGAAGATCACGCCGCCGAGGATGTTGCGGATCGTCCCGTTCGGCGATCGGTACATCTCTTTGAGGCCGAACTCGTCGACGCGCGCCTCGTCCGGGGTGATCGTGGCGCACTTGACGCCGACCCCGTGACGCTTGATCGCTTCCGCCGCTTCGACCGTGATCCGGTCTTCGCTGGCGTCGCGGCTCTCGATCGCGAGGTCGAAGTACTCGAGCTCCAGGTCGAGGTAGGGCAGGATCAACTCGTCCTTGATGAACGACCAGATGATCCGGGTCATCTCGTCGCCGTCGAGCTCGACCACCGGGTTCTTGACTTGAATCTTCTCGGGCATCGGCGCGGCGATGCTATCGATGCGACAATCGTGCCGATGGCTACCGTCGAGCGCCGCGGCGCCCAGACCCACGAGGTCTTCAACCAGGCAACGCCGCTGGAGGACTACAACTCCTTCGACGCCGACCGCGTGCTCGGCGAGGCGCTGCGGCGCGAGGGCGCCGGCTGGGCCGAGGAGAGGGCGCGCGAGCTGGGCGCGATCGCCGGCTCCGCACAGACGATCCGCTGGGGCTTCGAGGCGAACGAGAAGAAGCCCGTCCTGCGCACCCACGACCGCTACGGCCACCGCATCGACGAGGTCGAGTTCGACAGCTCCTGGCACGAGCTGATGCGGATCGGGATCGACCACGGCCTGCACGCCGCCCCCTGGCGCGAGCCCGGCCCCGGCGCCCACGTCGCCCGCGCGGCGATGTTCGACCTGACGATGCAGGCCGAGGCCGGCGTCGGCTGCCCGATCTCGATGACCTACTCCTCGATCCCGGCGCTGCGCAAGCAGCCGGAGCTGGCCGAGGAATGGGAGCCGCGCCTGCTCTCGCTCGACTACGACGAGCGCTCGCTGCCGGCCGAGCGCAAGCGCGGCGCCCTCTGCGGGATGGCGATGACCGAGAAGCAGGGCGGCTCCGACGTGCGCGCCAACACCACGACCGCAACTCCGCTGAACGGCGGCGGTCCCGGAGGGGAGTACGAGCTGGTCGGCCACAAGTGGTTCTGCTCGGCGCCGATGTGCGACGCCTTCCTCGTCCTCGCCCAGACCGACTCCGGCATCTCCTGCTTCCTGATGCCGCGCTGGACCCCCGACGGAGAGCGCAACGGATTCCAGATCCAGCGGCTCAAGGACAAGCTCGGCAACCGCTCCAACGCCTCCAGCGAGCTCGAGTTCCGCGGCGCCTGGGCGCGGATGATCGGCGAGGAGGGACGTGGCGTGCCGACGATCATCGAGATGGTCAACCACACCCGGCTCGACTGCGCGATCGGCTCGGCGACCGGGATGCGGGCCGGCGTCGCCCAGGCGCTCAACCACGTCGCGCAGCGCTCCGCCTTCGGCAAGGAGCTGATCGAGCAGCCGCTGATGCGCAACGTGCTCGCCGACCTCTGCGTCGAGTCCGAGGCGGCGACGATCTCGATGATGCGCCTCGCCCGCTCCTACGACGAGGCCGCGGCCGGCGACGAGGCCGCCGCCGACTTCCGCCGCCTCGCCAACCCGGTGCTCAAGTACTGGCTCTGCAAGCGCGCCCCCTGGCACGCGGTCGAGTGCCTCGAGTGCTTCGGCGGCAACGGCTACGTCGAGGAGTCGGGCATGCCGCGCCTCTACCGCGAGGCGCCGCTCTCCTCGATCTGGGAGGGCTCGGGCAACGTACAGTGCCTCGACGTGCTGCGGGCGATGGTCAAGAGCCCGGCCGCAGTCGACGCCTTCTTCGCCGAGGTCGCCGAGGGCGCCGGCGCGGAACCGAAGCTGGACGCCTACGTCAGCGTGCTGCGGGACGAGATCCCGGGCGAC
>DASTVL010000179.1:0-12431 GCA_035759115.1 Solirubrobacterales bacterium
CCTCTTCTCGCAGACCGCGTCGCCGGGCTTCATCGAGCTCTGGTCGCTGCAGTCGCGGATGGCGCATAGAATCCGGCGCCGCGGGGAAGAGGAGTAGCGATGATCTATCGCGCGATCGGCAAGACGGTGGTCAAGTACGGCATCCAGTTTGCGCGGCGGCGCTACGGGCGTCGGCTGAGCATCGGCGCCGGCCTCGTCGCCGTCGCCGTCGGCATCGCCGTCTACTGGGCGAATCGCGACGTTCCCGAGGGCTGAGTTGGCGCCATGCGCCGGAAGCCCGCAGTTGCGCTGCTCGTCCTAGTCCTGTTCACGGTCGGCTCGGCCCACGCCGCCGAGCTCGACGATCTGCGCGGCAAGGTCGCCGGGGCGCAGGACGAAGCGGCGGCGCTCGGGGCCGAGATCCGCGGCCTGCAGGAAGAGGTCGCCACGGCCGAAGCGGAAGCCGCCGACGCGGCGGCGCGCGAGCGCCGGCTCGGCGACCTGCTCGCGCACGGGCGCGAGCGCGCCGCGCGGCTGCAGGGCAAAGTCGAGCGCACCGAGGCCCAGCTTGCCGCCGAGCGCCGTCGCCTGCGCCGCGCCCGCCGCGCCCTGGCGCAGCGCCTGGTCGCGATCTACGAGAGCGGCTCGCCCAGCACCGCGAGCGTGATCCTCGCCTCCGGCGACTTCGACGAGCTGGCGACGCGCTCCGAATACCTGCGCCGGATAGAGGACTCCGACAGCGAGCTCGCGGCCAGGGTCGAGCAGGTGCGCGACCGGGTGCGCCACGAGCTGAAGCTGGTCGCCGAGCTGAAGGCGCGGGTCGACGCCTACAACGAGCGCCTCGCCGCGGCCCGCGACGAAATCGCCGCGGTGCGCGCCCGCGCCCAGCAGGCTGCGGCGCGGCTCGACTCACTCTCGGCGACGCGCTCGGCGACGCTGGCGAAGCTGAAAGCGCGGATCGAGCAGTGGGTCGGCGAGATCGAAGCGGCGGAAGCGGCGAGCCGCGCCAGCGCCGAAGAAACCGTCGGCCGCTGGCTCGGCGGCCCCTACTCGATCCCGACCTACATCGTGATGTGCGAGTCGGGCGGCAACTACGGCGCGCTCAACCCGAGCAGCGGCGCCGGCGGCGCCTACCAGATCCTGCCCTCGACCTGGGAGCTCTACGACGGCCAGGGCGCCCCGCACACGGCGCCGAAGGCCGAACAGGACCGCATTGCGGCCGAGATCTGGGCCGACTCGGGCGGCAGCGCCTGGGTCTGCGCCTGAGTCCGCGCCTTTCGCGCGCAACCCGTGCGAAACATTTTGCATTCTGCGCGCCACACGCGCGTCGCGACCGCCTAAGGTGGCATCATGCAGACATTAGAACGCGTCACGACGGAGGACGGCATGGTGGATCTCGAGAACAAGATCGACGCGCTCGGCGCTGAGATGCGCGAAGGCTTCGGGCAGGTGCAGGCTGAATTCAAGGCAGTGCGCTCCGAGATAAAGGAGGAGTCCCAGGCGCTGCGCGCTGAGATGAAGGAGGAGTCCCAGGCGCTGCGACTTGAGATGAAAGAAGAATCTCAGGCGCTGCGGGCTGAGATGAAGAGCGGTTTCGAAGCGGTCCGCGGCGAGATCGGCGACCTGCGGGGAGAAGTGCGAGGCGAGTTCGAAGGCTTTCGCACCGAGGTCAATTCTCGCTTCATTTCCCTGGGACGCTCGGTGACGCTGATCTGGGCCTCTGTGACCTGCAGTTTGTTCGCGTTCGTCGCCACGCTGGTCGGGATGAATCTCTGACTGGGGCAGGGGAGGGGCGGCGTCCGTCGAAGCGGGTCCCATGTTCGTGCGCAAGAAGCGAGGCTCGGCCGCGCGCCGCAAACCGAAAGCCAAGTCGAAAGCCAAAGCCGGCTCGCGCTTCCCGCGGCCGCGCCTGCCGGAGGGGTTGCAGCAGCGCCACCTCGACCTGATCGGGCTGCTGCTGATCGCCGCCGGCGTATACCTCTGCTTCGTGCTCTTCCTCGGCTGGGACGGGGGCAAGGTCGGATACGGCCTCGAGACCGGGCTCGAGTACCTCTTCGGCGCCGTAGGCGCGCGCATCGCGACCGTGCTGATGCTCGCGGTCGGCACGATGCTGGTCACCGGGACCTCGATCTCGACCGTCTTCCGCGGCATCGGCCGCGGGGTCGGCCATACCTTCGCCGGCGGCCGCGATGCCGCCCAGACGGCGATCCGCCACCGCGAGGAGCGGCGCAGCGAAAAGGCCGCGGCCTTCGACACCCAGGCCGGCCCGACCGACGTGATGAGCGACTACCCCGAGGACGACGACTTCGAGCCCACGGTGGCGATCGCCACCGACGACGAGGACGAGGCGGCGACTTCGGAGTTTGACCTGGCCGAGACCGCTGGCGAGGAGGGCGAGGAGCTCGAGCCGCCTGTCGCGCGAGAGACCGAGGTGATGAGTGAGGAGGGCCTCGGTGTCGGCACCGAGTCGGAGTCCAAGCAGGCCGCGCTGACCCCGATGGGCAGCAAGCGAGGCGTGACCGAATCCGAGCAGATCTCCTACCGGCCGCCGCCGGCCAAGTCGCTGGAAAAAGGCAAGGGCGACAAGGGCCCCGACCCGCGCGACCACGAAGCGATCGGCCGCAAGCTGGTCGAGACGCTCGGCCACTTCGGCGTCGAGGCGAAGATCGTCGGCATCGTCAGCGGCCCGCACGTCTCGCGCTTTGAGCTGCGCCTCGCGCCCGGCACCAAGGTGAAGAAAGTCACCGAGCTCTCCAACGACCTCGCCTACGCGCTCGCCTCGACCGACATCCGCATCCTCGCGCCGATCCCCGGCAAGCAGGCGGTAGGGGTCGAGGTGCCCAACACCCGCCGCCGCCTGGTCCGGCTCGGCGACATCTACGCCGGTCGGCCGGAGAAGGCCTCGCCGCTCGTCGCCTGGCTGGGCAAGGGGATCGACGGCAAGCCTGTCTGGACCGACCTGGCGAAGATGCCGCACGTGCTCGTCGCCGGCACCACCGGCTCGGGCAAGTCGGGCTGCGTCAACGCGATCCTCTCCTCGATCCTGATGCACGCCTCGCCCAACGACGTGCGCCTGGTCCTGGTCGACCCCAAGCAGGTCGAGCTCAACCACTACGAGCACGTCCCGCACCTGCTGACGCCGGTCGTCACCTCGCCGCGGCTCGCGGCCAACGTGCTGGCGAACCTGATCGGCGAGATGGAGAGCCGCTACGGGATCATGGGCGAGGCGCGCTGCCGCAATCTCGACGAGCTCAACCGCGCCCGGGCCAAGGCCGGCGAGGCGCCGCTGCCGCACATCCTCTGCGTGATCGACGAGCTCGCCGACCTGATGATGGTCTCGCCGGCCGAGGTCGAGGACTCGATCATTCGCCTGGCGCAGAAGTCGCGGGCGACCGGCATCCACCTGGTGCTCGCGACCCAGCGCCCCTCGACCGACATCATCACCGGCACGATCAAGGTCAACATCCCGGCCCGGATCGCCTTCGCCGTCTCCTCGCAGACCGACTCGCGGGTGATCCTCGACCAGGGCGGCGCCGAGGCGCTGCTCGGCCAGGGCGACATGCTCTTCCGTGGCGCCGGCACCTCGAAGATGGCCCGCGTCCAGGGCGCCTTCGTCACCGAGGAGGAGATCGCTCGGGTAACCAAGCACTGGGCGAAGCAGGGCGAACCGGAATTCGAGCAGGAGCTGCTCGAGGCGCACGAGGACGCCGGCGGCGAGGCCGGCGGCGACGACTTCGACCCCGACGCCGACGACCTGCTCGACGAAGCGATCCGCACCGTCGTGCAGACCGAAACCGCGTCGGTCTCGATGATCCAGCGCCGCCTGCGGGTCGGCTACACCCGCGCCGGACGGTTGATCGACATGCTCGAGCGCCGCGGCGTGATCTCCGGGTACGAGGGCTCCAAGCCCCGCCAGGTGCTGATCACCGAGGCCGATCTGTCGCGCGTGCTGAGCGGTGGCGGCGCGGCCGAGCCGGTCGGCGTCGAGTCCGACGAGCCCGGCTAGACAGCGCTGGTGCGCGCCGGACGGGCGCAATAGACACAATGACGGGGTGGACAACGGCATCGGACCCACCCTGCGCGAGGCGCGGAATCGTCGCAAAGTCGAGCTTTCCGAGGTCGAAGCGGCGATCAAGATCCGCGTCCGCTACCTGCAGGCGATCGAGAACGAGGAGTGGGACGCGCTGCCCGGTGGCGCCTACACGCGCGGCTTCATCCGCACCTACGCCTCCTACCTCGGGCTAGACGGCGACCGGCTCGCCGAGGATTACCGCCGCGCGACCCGGCCGAGCGGGGGGGAGCGGGCGCCGAAGCGAGTCGAGCCGGTGCCGACCGGAGCGCGCAGGCCGCGCTCGCGGCTCTCGGGCAGGCTGGTGGTGGTCGCCGTCTTCGCCCTGCTCGTCGCCGTGCTGATCGGGATCGGCCTGGCCGGCGGCGACGGCGGCGAGGAGGGCTCGACCGGCGAGCCCCCGGCCGGCCGCAGCGGGGGCGGGGAGGCGGGGACGCAGACGCCCGCGAAGTCCTCGCCGGCGAGATCCACGAAGGTCGCCCTGGAGCTGACCGCGACCGCGGAAGTCTGGGTCTGCCTGCTCGATGCCGCCGATGAGCCGCTGGTCGAGGGTCAGGTCCTGGCCGAAGGCGAAAGCGCCGGCCCGTTCCGGTCGAAGAGCTACGAAGCGGCGTTCGGCAACGGCTCGGTGCAGATGCTGGTCGACGGCGAGCCCGCCTCGATCGAGGAAAGCTCCAGCCCGGTCGGGTACGCGATTGCGCCCGACGGTGACGTCACCGCGCTGGAAGAAGGCGAGCGCCCGGACTGTGAATAGCGTCGTCCGCGCCGGGATCGTCGTCACCGGCACCGAGGTGATCACCGGTCGCATCGTCGACCGCAACGGGCCGTGGATCTCCGAACGGCTGTCCGAGCTCGGCGTCGAGGTCGCCCACATCCTCGTCGTCGCCGACCGTCCGGCCGACCTCGAGGCGGCGCTGCGCTTCATGGTCGCCGAGGGCATGGATCTGATCGTCACCTCCGGCGGGCTGGGCCCGACCGCGGACGACCTCACGGCCGAGATCGTCGGCCGCTTCGCCGGGCGCGAGCTGGTCCTCGACGAGGAGATGGAGGAGAAGATCGCCGCGATCCTGCGCGGCTTCGCCCGCCGCTTCAAATTCGACCAGGAGGCGGTGATGGCGGCCAACCGCAAGCAGGCGATGATCCCCGAGGGCTCGCTGGCGCTCGACCCGGTCGGCACCGCGCCGGGGCTGGTCGTGCCGCTGGAGGAGGGCGCCGTGATCGTCCTGCCGGGCCCACCGCGCGAGCTGCAGCCGATGTGGCCGCGGGCGATCGAGTCGCGCCCGGCGCAGGCGATCCTCGCCCGCGCGACGCCGCTGCTCACCTACACGCTGCGAATGTTCGGGGTCCCCGAGTCGGAGATCGCCAAGAGCCTGCGCGAGATCGAGGACGACGGGGTCGAGCTCGAGGCGGTCGAGATCACCACCTGCCTGCGCCGCGGCGAGATCGAGATCGACGTGCGCTACCGGGCCGAGGCGGCGGCGGCCGCCCAGGCGGTGCGCTCGGGCCTGGCCGAGCGCCACGGCCGCCATCTCTTCAGCCTCGACGGCGAGACGATCGACTCGCAGCTGGCGCGCCGCCTGCAGGGCCGCACGCTGGCGCTGGCCGAGTCTTGCTCGGCCGGGCTGCTGGCGGCGCGGATCACCAACCTGCCCGGCGCCTCGGTCTACTTCGCCGGCGGCGTCATCGCCTATTCGAACGAGGCCAAGGCGGAGCTGCTCGGGGTCGACCCGGCGCTGATCGAGGCCCACGGGGCGGTCTCGCCCGAGGTCGCCGAGGCGATGTCGCGGGGCGCGCTGGAGCGCTTCGGCGCCGACGTCGCGATCTCGATCACCGGCATCGCCGGTCCCGACGGGGGCAGCGAGGAGAAGCCGGTCGGCTACGTCTGCTTCGACGCCCGCCTCGCCGACGGCGCCACGATCGCCCGCCGGCCGGTCATCCCCGGCGGCCGCGATGACATCCGCGAACGCTCGGCCCTGGTCGCGATGCACCTGCTGCGGGCGCTGCTCGACGGCGACGACACGCCTCTGTAGGGGAGCCGGCACGGACTTTTTACGATCGGCGCGCAACACGCGCGTCGCCGGGCCCTATGGTCGGAACATGGTCACGCAGGAGGAGACGCCGAAGAGGCCGCGGGCGCGGTTGTTCGTCGCCCTCGACCTGTCCGAGGGGGTGCGGGCGGGGATCGCCGCCTGGGGGCGGCGGCAGCTGCGCGACCCGGCGCTGCGCCCGGTGCGTCAGCAGTCGCTGCACCTGACGCTCGCCTTCCTCGGCTGGCGGCCCGAGGAGCAGATCCCGCGGCTGGCGGAGATCGTCGCCGCGAGCGGGGCCCCGGCGCCCTCGCTCGTGCTGGGCGGCCCGGTCGGGCGCCCCGAGCACGGCCGGCCGCGCCTCTTCGCGCTCTCGGTCGAGTCGCCGGCGACGATCGCGCTGCAGGCGGCGCTGGAGCGGCGGCTGGTCGGGGAGGGGCTCTACGAGTCCCAGAACAGGCCCTTCTGGCCGCATGTGACGGTCGCCCGGGTGCGGCGCGAGGAACGCGGCTCGCGACGCCCGGCGCCGGTCGAAAAGCTTCCCGGAGCGCTACCGCAGGACCTGCTGCAGCCTGTGGTTTGCCGCCGATTGACCCTCTACCGTTCGCAACTCCAGCCACAGGGTGCGCAGTACACCCCGCTGGCGCAAGTCGAGCTGCCCGCAGGCGGGCGGCAGTGAGGTGAAAGAGATGGCAGACAAGAAAGCGGCTCTGAAGGACGCCTCGGCCAAAGAGGCGAAGGCGAAGGACGCAGCGCTGGAAAACGCGGTCCAGCACATCAAAAAAGACTTCGGCGAGGGCGCCCTGATGCGCCTCGGCGCCGACACCCGGGTCAAGGTCCCGGCGATCCCGACCGGCGCGCTCGCGCTCGACCTGGCGCTCGGCGTCGGCGGCGTGCCGCGCGGCCGCATCGTCGAGATCTTCGGCCCCGAGTCGTCGGGCAAGACGACGCTGATCTACCACATCATCGCCGAGGCCCAGAGCCGCGGCGGCGTCTGCGTCTTCATCGACACCGAGCACGCGATGGACCCGATCTACGCCAAGGCGATCGGGGTCGACACCGACGAGCTGCTCGTCTCCCAGCCCGACTACGGCGAGCAGGCGCTGCAGATCGCCGACCGCCTGATCGCCTCCGCCGCGATCGACGTCGTCGCGATCGACTCGGTCGCCGCGCTGACCCCGAAAGTCGAGCTCGAAGGCCAGATCGGCGACACCACCGTCGGCCTGCAGGCGCGGCTGATGTCGCAGGCGATGCGCAAACTGGCCGGCAACCTCAACCGCACCAACACGGTCTGCGTCTTCACCAACCAGATCCGCGAAAAAGTCGGCGTCCAGTTCGGCTCGCCGGAGACGCAGCCCGGCGGCCGCGCGCTCAAGTTCGCCTCCTCACAGCGGCTCGACATCCGTCGCATCGAGACGCTCAAGGAAGGAACCGAAGCGGTCGGCAACCGGGTGCGGGTCAAAGTCGTCAAGAACAAAGTCGCGGCCCCGTTCCGCCAGGCCGAGTTCGACATCGAGTACGGGGTGGGCATCTCGCGCGAGGGCGGCCTGATCGACTTCGGCATCGAGCACGATCTGGTGCAGAAATCCGGCTCGTTCTTCTCCTACGGCAAGACCCGGCTCGGCCAGGGGCGCAACAACGCGAAGCAGTTCCTGGTCGAGAACCCCGAGATCGCGAGCGAGCTGGAAGCCAAGATCCGCGCCGCACTCGGCATCGGCGCCGAGGGCGCCGAGCCCGCTCCGGAGCCGGAGGCGCAGCCGGAGACGAAGGCGCCAGAGCCACCGCCCCCTGTGGCCGAGGCCGCCTGACGGCCGCCGATTAGACAAACCCGTCTCCAGGAGTACCCTCTGCGGTAGATGAAACTCAGCATGCCGCCGTGGCCGATGTCACGCGGCAACGGCTCGGAGCCCGATTCGGCTCTGGACCGGCTGGAGGCGCTCGACTCTCAGCTCGCCGAGTTGCGGCGTGGAGAACTGGAACGGATCTCCTCGCTCACAGCCGAGGAGGCGAAGCGGATGCTGCTCGAAGAAGTCGAGGCCGACGCCCGCCGGCAGGCGGGCCTGGCGCTGCGCAAGATCGAGGAGGAGACGCGACGCGAGGCCGACCAGCGCGCCCGCGGCATCCTCGCGACGGCGACGCAACGGCTCGCCGGCCCGCATGCCGAGCGCACGACCACGCAGCTCGTCCACCTGCCCAGCGACCGGATGAAGGGCCGGATCATCGGCCGCGAGGGCCGCAACATCCAGGCGCTCGAGCAGCTCACCGGGGTCGACATCATCGTCGACGACACGCCGCGAGCGGTGCGGCTCTCGAGCTTCGACGGAATGCGCCGCGAGACCGCCCGCCTGACCCTCGACCGCCTGGTCGCCGACGGCCGCATCCATCCGGCCCGCTGCGAGGAGGCGTTCGGGCAGGCGCAGGCCGAAATCGAGGAGCGCGTCGTCGAAGAGGGGGAGAGGGCGGCGCTCGACGCCAACGTCAACGGCCTGCACCCGCACCTGATCGACCTGCTCGGCAGGCTGCAGTTCCGCACCAGCTACGGCCAGAACGTGCTCGCCCACCTGATCGAGAGCTCCTACCTGGCCGGCCTGATCGCGGTCGAGCTCGGGGCTGCAGCCGACATCGCCCGGCGGGCGGCGTTGCTGCACGACGTCGGCAAGGCCGTCGACCAGGAGGTCGAGGGGACGCACGCCCGGATCGGCGCCCGGCTGGCGACCCGCTTCGGCGAGAGCGAGGCGGTCGCGCACGCGATCGCGGCCCATCACGACGAGGTCGAGCCGAACTCGGTCGAGGCGGTCGTCGTGCAGACCGCCGACGCCCTTTCCGGCGCCCGGCCGGGAGCACGCGGGCATTCGCTGGAGGAGTACGTGGCGCGGCTCAGCGAGCTCGAGCAGCTCGCCTCCCGCCATTCCGGCGTCGAGAAGGTCTACGCGATGCAGGCGGGCCGGGAGATGCGCGTGATCGTCGATCCCGGCGCGGTCGACGACGAGGGGGCGGCGCTGATCTCGCACGAGATCGCCGCGTCGATCGAGCGCGAGGTCACCTATCCGGGCCAGATCAAGATCACCGTGATCCGCGAGAGCCGGGCGACGAACTACGCCCGCTGAGGTCGTGCGCAATGGATAGGATGCCGCACGCATGGACTACGAACTGATCTTCTACGTCTCCGGCATCGCCCTCGCCGTCTCGGCGGTGGTCGTCAGCTTCCTCGGCCTGCGGGTCTCGAAGTTCCCCGGCAGGGCCGCGCCGGTCGTCGCGCTCTGGTTCGTCGTGCTGATCGGGATGTCGACCACCTTCGCCGTGCTCCACTCCAAGCACGAGGAAGAGCACCACGAGGAGGAGGTCGGCCTGCCGGCGGCAACCGAGGAATCGGAAGCCGAGGAGGCGGAATAAGCCTAAGCTAGGGCCCATGCCCAGCTACCACGTCACCACGTTCGGCTGTCAGATGAACGTGCACGATTCCGAGCGCATGCAGGGGATGCTCGAGTCGCTCGGCTACGAGCAGGCCGCGAGCCGCGACACAGCCGACGTGATCCTCTTCAACACCTGCTCGATCCGCGAGTCGGCGGACAACCGCTTCGTCGCCCACCTGGGCGAGGCGAAGCGGCTCAAGTCCGAAGACCCCGAGCGCGTCGTCGGCGTCGGCGGCTGCTGGGCGCAGTCGGTCAAGGACGAGGTCTTCGAGCGCTTCCCCTTCGTCGACGTCGCCTTCGGCCCGGGCCAGATCCACCGCCTCGCCGAGTTCCTCAACTCGGACTCGCTCACCGCCCAGGGCTACTTCGAGTTCGAGGACTTCTCCGGCCACCTGCCGGCGCGCCGCGAGCGCGAGTTCCAGGGCTGGCTGCAGATCTCGCAGGGCTGCAACTGCCGGTGCGCCTACTGCATCGTGCCCTCGACGAGAGGGCGTGAGCAGAGCCGCGACCCGGCCGAGCTGATCGCCGAGGCCGAGGCGCTCGCCGCCGACGGCGTGCTCGAGTTGACCCTGCTGGGCCAGAACGTCAACAGCTACGGCCGCGACCTGCCGCGCGAGTCGCGGATCGGCTTCGCCGAGCTGCTGGCCCGGGTCGACGCGGTCGAGGGGATCGAGCGGATCCGCTACACCAGTCCGCACCCGAAGGACATGAAGGAGGACGTGATCCGCGCCCACGCCGAGCTGCCGGCGCTCTGCGAGCACATCCACCTGCCGCTGCAGTCGGGCTCCAGCGCCGTGCTCAAACGGATGCGGCGCACCTACGACCGGCAGCGCTACATGGACCGCGTTGCGCTGATCCGCGAGCAGGTGCCCGATTGCGCGATCACGACCGACATCATCGTCGGCTTCCCGGGCGAGAGCGAGGCCGACTTCGAGCAGACCCTGGAGGTCGTCGACGAGGTCGGCTACGACAGCGCCTTCACCTTCGTCTTCTCGCCGCGGCGTGAGACCGAGGCGGCGACGATGGACGGGCAGGTGCCGCACGCGGTCAAGCGCGAGCGCATGGAGCGCCTGGTCGAGCTGGTCCAGCGGCGTGCGAGCGAGCGCTCGCGGCGCTTCGTCGGGCGCGAGCTCGAGGTCCTGGTCGAGGGCCCGAGCCGGACCGACCCGACCAGGCTGCGCGGCCGCACCCGCCACAACAAGACGGTCAACTTCGACGGCTTTGCCGCGCCGGGCGACTTCGTCCGGGTCGAGGTCGACTCGTCCACCTCGACCACGCTCAGCGGGGTGGCGGTCAAACCGATCGCGGTTTGAACGTTGTCGGCATATTCGGACCGACCGGGGTGGGGAAGACCGGGGTCGCCATAGCTCTCGCCGAGAAGCTTCGTGAGCTGGGAGAGGACCCGGTTGCCATCTCCTGCGACGCGCTTCAGGTGTACGAGGGGCTGGAGACGCTTACCGGAGTGGCCACGGCGGAGGAGCAGGAGCTGCTGGAGCATCGGCTGGTGGGGTTCGTGCCGGTTACGCGGCCGTTTTCGGTCGGGGATTACATGGGGCTGGCGCATGCCGAGATCGATCGGGCGTTGGCTGCTGGGCGGCGGCCGATCGTGGTTGGGGGGACTGGGCTGTATCTGCGTGCCGCGGTGGCCGAGCTGTCGCTGGTCAAGGCGCCGCCGGAAGCCGAGGACTCGGAGCTGTGGTCGCCGGAGACGCGGCTGCCGACGACGATCTTCGGGCTCGATATGGAGCGGGCGCAGCTGTACGAGCGAATCGACGCCCGCACCGAGGCGATCGTCGCCGGCGGGGCGGAGGAGGAGGTGAGGCGAGCCAAGGAGCTCGGCCCCTCGCGCACCGCACGCAAGGCGCTCGGCTTCGACGAGCTGCTCGGCGGCGACATCGAGCGGATGAAGAAGCGCTCGCGCAACTACGCCCGTCGCCAGCTCACCTGGATGCGCAAGATCCCCGACCTGACCGCGATCGACCGCACGGCCCTCAGCGACACCGAGGTGGCCACCGAGATCAGCCTCCGTATCCAGGGATAGGCCCTTCTGGGTAGGGTGCGGCGATGCGGTTCGAGAAGTGGACGGCGCTGGGGAACGACTACCTGATCGTCGAGTCGGATGCGCTGCCCTGGGAGCTGAGCGGGGCGCGGGTGCGGCGGATCTGCGATCCGCACTTCGGCGTCGGCGCCGACGGCGTGCTGCTGCTTTCGCGCAGCGAGGAGCCCGAGTTCGTCGCCTCGCTGCGGATCTTCAACCCCGACGGCTCCGAGGCGGAGCTTTCGGGCAACGGGGCGCGTGAGGCGATCCTCTACCTGCGCCGCCACGGCTGGACCGATGAGGACGTCTTCTCGATCTCCACCGTCGCCGGGGCGATCACGCCGACGATCACCTCGGAGCGCACCTGCGCGGTCGAGATGGGCAGGGCCGCGACCGCGTCGAAGGACTTCCCCGCGGGCGAGCCCGACGGCCGGGGGATCCTAAGCGCCGGCGGCCGCGAGTGGGAGTTCCAGCACGTCTCGATCGGCAACCCCCAGTGCGCGATCGTCGTCGGCGAGGAACTCGAGCAGCTCGACCTGGGCGCGATCGGGCCGCAGATCGAAGCGCACCGGATCTTCCCCAACCGCACCAACGTCTCCTTCCTGCGGATCGAGGGCAGCCACGTGCGGGCGCGGATCTTCGAGCGCGGCGTCGGCGAGACGCTCTCATCGGGCACCGGCGCCAGCGGCGCCGCGGTGACGGCGGTCCTGCGCGGGGCCGCGAGCCCGATAACCGTCGAGCTCGACGGCGGCGAGCTCGAGGTCGAGATCTCCGAGCAACTCGACGTGCGGCTCAGCGGCTGGGCCGAGCCGATCTGCGCGGGCGAGCTCTCGCCCGAGCTCGTGCGCGCACTCTCCGACCTCACCTAATAGATTCTCGCGCCCGTGGGAATCGCAGACCCCTCA
>DASTVL010000180.1:0-7731 GCA_035759115.1 Solirubrobacterales bacterium
CTGGCGATGTCGCTGCACGAGGACGGCACCCTGGAGCGGCTCGGGGTCGAGCTGATCGGCGCCGACAGCGCCGCGATCCGCCGCGCCGAGGACCGCGAGGAGTTCCGCCGCACGATGGGCGAGGCCGGCCTCGACATCCCTTGGTCGCGCACCGTGAGCAGCGTCGCCGAGGTCGAGACGGGGCTCGCAGACGGCGGCATCGAGCTGCCCGCGATCGTGCGCCCGGCCTTCACCCTCGGCGGCCAGGGCGGCGGCGTGGGGGAGACCGAGACCGAGCTGCTGCAGGTCGTCTCCGAGGGCCTCGCCGCGAGCCCGATCAACCAGGTCCTGGTCGAGGAGTCGGTGCTCGGCTGGGGTGAGTTCGAGCTCGAGGTGATGCGCGACCGCAACGACAACGTGGTGATCATCTGCTCGATCGAGAACGTCGACCCGATGGGGGTCCACACCGGCGACTCGGTCACGGTCGCGCCGGCGCAGACGCTGACCGACCGCCTCTACCAGGACCTGCGCGACCAGGCGATCCGGGTGATCCGCGCGGTCGGGGTCGAGACCGGCGGCTCCAACGTGCAGTTCGCGGTCGACCCCGAGAGCGGCCGCATCGTCGTGATCGAGATGAACCCGCGCGTCTCGCGCTCCTCCGCCCTGGCCTCGAAGGCGACCGGCTTCCCGATCGCGAAGATGGCGGCGAAGCTCGCCGTCGGCTACGCGCTGGAGGAGATCCCCAACGACATCACCCGCGCCACGCCCGCCTCCTTCGAGCCGACGATCGACTACGTGGTGACGAAGATCCCGCGCTTCGCCTTCGAGAAGTTCCCCGGCGCCTCCGGGCGGCTCTCGACCCACATGCAGAGCGTCGGCGAGGTGATGTCGATCGGCCGCACCTTCCGCGAGTCCTTCGCCAAGGCGATGCGCTCGCGCGAGCTCGACAGCCCGGCCGAGCCGCCCGCCGATGACGAGGAGCTGCTGGCGGCGATCGCCGTGCCCTGCGCCGAGCGCTTCGACCTGATCGGAGAGGCCTTCCGCCGCGGGCTCGGGGTCGAGGCGGTGCACGAGCGCTGCCTGGTCGACCGCTGGTTCCTGCGCGAGCTGCAGGCGCTCGCCGTCGACGGCGACGGCACCGCCGGGCTCGAGCGCACCTACAAGGCGGTCGACACCTGCGCCGCCGAGTTCGAGGCGGCGACGCCCTATTACTACTCGGCCCACGAGCGCCCCGGCGCGGAGTCGGAGGTGCGCCGCGGTGAGAACGGCTCGGTCGTGATCCTCGGATCCGGCCCGAACCGGATCGGCCAGGGGATCGAGTTCGACTACTGCTGCGTGCACGCGGCGATGACCGCGCGCGAGCTCGGCCACGACGCAGTGATGGTCAACTGCAACCCGGAGACCGTCTCGACCGACTACGACACCTCCGACCGGCTCTACTTCGAGCCGCTGACGATCGAGGACGTGCTCGCGGTCTGCGAGCAGGAGCGGCCCGAGGGCGTGATCGTCCAGTTCGGCGGCCAGACGCCGCTGAAGCTGGCGCGGGCGCTGGAGGAGGCGGGCGTGCCGCTGCTCGGCACCCCGGTCGACGCGATCGACCTCGCCGAGGACCGTGGCCGCTTCGGCGCGATGCTGCGCCGGCTCGGGATCGAGCACCCGCCCTACGGCACGGCGCTCTCGGCCGAGGAGGCGGGCGTGATCGCCGAGCAGGTCGGCTTCCCGCTGCTGGTCCGGCCCTCCTACGTGCTCGGCGGCCGGGCGATGGAGATCTGCTACTCGACCGAGAACCTCAACGCCTACCTCGACGCCCACGTCAAGGCCGACCAGGAGCACCCGCTGCTGCTCGACCGCTTCCTCGAGAACGCGATCGAGATCGACGTCGACGCGCTCGCCGACGGCAGCGACGTCCACGTCGCCGGGATCATGCAGCACGTCGAGGAAGCCGGCGTGCACTCCGGCGACTCCGCCTGCGTGATCCCACCGATGAGCATCGGCGAGGAGATGCTCGACGAGATCCGCCGCACGACCGAGCGGATTGCGCTCGAGCTGGGGGTGATCGGGCTGATCAACATCCAGTACGGGATCGCCGGCGGCCGCCTCTACGTGATCGAGGCCAACCCGCGCGCCTCGCGCACGGTGCCCTTCGTCTCCAAGGCGATCGGCATCCCGCTGGCGAAAGTCGCGGCGCGGCTGATGCTCGGCGAGAAGCTCGCCGAGATGGACCTGCCCGAGCCGCCGCGCGGCCACGTCAGCGTCAAGGAGGCGGTGCTGCCCTTCGCCCGCTTCGCCGGCGTCGACTCGGTGCTCGGGCCGGAGATGAAGAGCACCGGCGAGGTGATGGGCGTCGCCGCCGACTTCCCGACCGCCTTCGCCAAGGCGCAGGCGGCGGCCGGCGTCGTGCTGCCGACAGAGGGGGCGGTCTTCATCACCGTCACCGACACCGACAAGCCGGCGGCGACGCAGATGGCGGCGCGCTTCCACGACCTCGGCTTCGAGCTGATCGCGACCGGCGGCACCGCGCAGTCGATCTCCTCGATGGGGATCCCGGTGACCCGGATCAACAAGATCGGCGAGGGCTCGCCCAACGTCGTCGACCTGATCCGCGAGCGCAGCTGCGACCTCGTGATCAACACCCCGACCGGCTCCGGCGCCCGCGCCGACGGCCAGGCGATCCGGACAGCCGCGGTCCGCCACGGCATCCCCTGCGTGACGACGATGACCGGGGCCTCCGCCGCGGTGCGCGCGATCGCCGCCCAGAAGCAGGGCGACCCCGGCGTCCTCTCGCTGCAGGACATACATGGAAAACCCGCGCGCTCCCTGGGGTAGGCGCCCGGCAGCGGTCCTCGCGAACCGCGCCAGCGGCGGCTACCGGCTCTTCTCGCTGCTCGACGAGGACGGCCCCGAGCCCGCGGCGGGCCAGTTCTACATGCTCGCCACCGAGGCCCACTGGGAGCAGCGCGGCGGCCGCCCCTTCCTGCCGCGCGCCTTCTCGGTCGCCGAAGCGACAACCGGATCGCGTTCGTCCCTTGTCGGCCAGAGCGCCACAAACAGCGAACGCACTGCGGTGCGCTTGGATTTTCTGATCGAGGCGATCGGGCCCGGCACCGAGCGGCTCTGCCACCTGGAGGAGGGGGAGAGGGTCTGGCTCAACGGCCCGCTCGGCAACGGCTTCTCGCTCCCGCGCGAGCTCTCCGACAGCGCCGCCGGAGCGATCCTCGTCGGCGGCGGGATCGGGATCGCCCCGCTGGCGATCTGGCGCAAGCGGCTCGCCGCCCGCAACGTGCCGACGAGGGTGCTGCTCGGCTTCCGCGACGAGGCCCACTCGGGCGGCCTCGACGACCTCTTCGCCTGCTGCGAGGTGGCGCTGGCGAGCGACGACGGCCACATCGGCCACCGCGGCTACGTCACCGACCTGCTCGACGTGATGCTGGCGGGCGACGACGCCCGCAGCGCCGCCGTCTACGCCTGCGGCCCGCCCCCGATGCTGGCTGCCGTCGCGGCGCTCTGCAGCGAACGGGGGATCGTCCACGAGCTTGCGATGGAGTCGCCGATGGGTTGCGGCTACGGCGCCTGCTACGGCTGCGCGGTCCCCGCCCCGGACGGCGACGGCTACATCCGCCTCTGCGTCGACGGGCCGGTGGTGCGCGGTGGTTGAGTTCTGCGGGCTGGAGCTGGGCAACCCGGTGATCAACGCCTCCGGCACCTTCGACGCGATCGCCGCGCGCAAGGTCTACGGCGACGCCCTGCTCGAGGACTTCCCGTTCTCCGCCTTCGTCTCGAAGACGATCACGCTCGAGCCGCGAGTTGGCAACGAGCCGCAGCGGATCTGGGAGACCCCGGCGGGGATGATCAACTCGATCGGGCTGCCGAACAAGGGGCTGGAGGGGTTCGTGGAGCACGATTTGCCGCAGCTTGGGGAGCTGCCGGTGCCGCTGATCGTCTCCGTGATGGCTACGGCGCACGAGGACTTCGCAAGGATGGTCTCGGCGCTGGATGAGCGCGAGGAGGTTGCCGCCCTCGAGCTGAACGTGAGCTGCCCCAATGTGCACTCGGGGCTGATCGTGGGGGAGCAGCCGTCCGAGACCTTGGCGCTGCTCGAAGCCCTGCGCCCGCTGACCCGCAAGCCGCTGATCGTGAAGCTGACTCCCAATGTCGCCGACCCGGCGTCGGTCGCGGTCGCCGCCGAGGAGGGCGGGGCCGACGCGGTCTCGTTGATCAACACGGTCAAGGCCGCCGCGATCGACCCGGCGACCGGTGCGTCGGGAATCGGCGTCGGCCAGGGGGGGCTCTCCGGCCCCGCGATCCGGCCGATCGCCGTCGGGCAGGTGCGGGCGGTCGCGGCCGCCGTCGGGCTGCCTGTGGTCGGCATGGGCGGAGTCTGCAACGGTGCCGATGCGGCCGAGATGCTGGCTGCTGGAGCGACGCTGGTGGCGGTCGGAACCGAGAGCTTCAGGGACCCGCGGGCGGGCAGCCGCGTCGCCGCGGAGCTATCTGAAACTTTTGAGCAATCGTCATAGGCTCAACCTAGACTCGAGGTCTAGGTGAATTTGGTGAAAAACCGGTCAGCCGACCTTGCACCTCCCCGTGCCACGGCTATACTCGCCGCCCAGATGCCCACCCCGGTCAAGACCTCCGCAGCGGCCCCAGAGAGGTCGCTGGACCAGCGAATGGACGCGCTCAAGCGGGCAAACGGCATCCGCACCGCCCGGGCCAAGCTGAAGAAGGACCTCAAAGCCGGCAAGGCGAGCATCCACACGCTGCTGCTGGACCCACCCGAGTACGTGATGACCGCCAAGGTCTTCGACATGCTGCTCGCGGTCCCCAAGTACGGTCGGGTGAAGACCAACCGGATCCTCAACCAGTGCCGGATCTCGCCGTCGAAGACGATCGGCGGCCTTTCAGAGCGGCAACGGGCTGAGTTGGTCTCCCAACTGCGCAGGTAGCGAAGCCGACCGCCCGAGCGGTCAGTATTCCCGGCCGTCCATGGCCAAGGTCTTCGTCATCACCGGACCCAGCGGGGTCGGCAAGGGCACGCTGATCGCGAAGCTGCTCGAGCGCGTCCCCGACCTCGAGCTCTCGGTCTCGGCGACGACGCGCGAGCCGCGGCCGGGGGAGGTCGACGGGCGCGACTACCACTTCCTCACGCCGGAGCAGTTCGACGGCCGGATCGAGCGCGAAGACTTCCTCGAGTTCGCCACCTACAGTGGCCACCGCTACGGCACGCTGCGCTCGGAGGTGCGCAAGCGGCTCGAGCAGGGCCGCTCCGTGGTGCTCGAGATCGAGGTGCAGGGGGCGCGCCAGGTGCGCGCCGCGATGCGCGAGTCGATCCAGGTCTTCATCGCGCCGCCCGAACCGGCCGTGCTGCGCCGGCGGCTCGAGTCGCGCGGGGCCGACTCGGCCGAGGCGATCGACGCCAGGCTCGAGGTCGCCGAGCAGGAGCTCGCCGCCCAGGGCGAGTTTGCCCACTGCGTGACCAACGACGAGCTGGAACGCGCGGCGGCCGATCTGGAGCGGATCGTGCGCGCCGAGTTGGGCCTGCCGGTAGACTCCGCCTCCGAATGATCAATCCACGCGTAGACAAGCTGCTCGAACACGCCGACTCCGACTACGCCGCAGTGGTCGTATCGGCGAAGCGGGCACGGCAGATCAACAGCTACTTCCACAACCTGGGCGAGGGCGGCTTCGGCGAGTACCCGCCGCCGATGGTCGAGACCCGCGGCGATCGCAACTACCTCTCGATGGCGCTCGAGGAGCTTGCCGAGGGCAAGCTCAAATACGAGTACCGCGCCTAGCGCACCGCTTCCCGAAAGGGGGGACAGATGGCAAGGATCCTGCTCGGCGTAAGTGGCGGCATCGCCGCTTACAAGTCGCTGGAGCTGGCCCGCCTCGCCACCCTCGCCGGCCACGGCGTGCGCGTGACGATGACCGAGGCGGCGACCCGCTTCGTCGGCGCCGCCTCCTTCGAGGGGATCGTCGGCGCCCCGGTGCTCGGCTCCGAGTTCGAGCATGACCCGCTCGGCGGGGCCTTCCCCGGCGAGGCCCGGCCCGAGCACGACCCGATCGGCCACCTCGAGCTCGCCGCCAACTGCGACGCCTATCTGATCGCGCCGGCCTCGGCGAACACGCTCGCCAAGCTGGCGACGGGGATGGCCGACTCGATGCTGACCACCTCCTTTCTCGCCTGCACGGCGCCGCGCCTCGTCGCCCCGGCGATGAACGACCGCATGTACGCGGACGCGGCGACGCAGGCGAACCTGGCGACACTGCGCGAGCGCGGGGTCGAGACGATCGAGCCCGGCGAGGGCCGGCTCGCCTCGCGCGGCGAGCACGGCCGCGGCCGCCTTCCCGACCCGGCCGAGCTGCTCGCCCGGGTGGAAGCCGTGCTGCCGGCGGGGGAGCGCCCCTGGGACGGCAAGCGGGTGCTGGTCACCGCGGGCGGCACGCGCGAGCCACTCGACTCGGTGCGCTTCCTCGGCAACCGCTCCAGCGGCCGCATGGGCCTCGCCCTCGCCGCGGCCGCGGCGCGCCGCGGCGCCGACGTCACCCTGATCGCCGCCAACGTAGCCCTGCCGGCGCCCGCCGGAGTGCGCCGGATCGACGTCGAGACGACCGCCGAGCTGGCCGAGGCGACCAGGGCGGAGTTCGGGCGGACCCACCTGCTCCTCATGGCTGCCGCCCCCGCCGACTTCCGCACGACCAAGGTCGCCGACGGCAAGCTGACCCGCGACGGCGATCTCGACCTCCACCTGGAGCCAACCGAGGACATCCTGGGCGGGCTCGAGTCGGGGGAGGGCCAAACCATCGTCGCCTTCGCCGCCGAACACGGCAACGACGTCGCTCGCGCAAGGCAGAAGCTGGAGCGCAAGAAGGCAGACCTCGTGGTCCTCAACGACATCTCGGACCCCGCTATCGGCTTCGACAGCGACGAAAACGCAGCAACCCTGATCAGCCCCACCGAAGAGACCACGCTCCCACAAGCCCCCAAGGACGTAATAGCCGAGCAGATCCTGGACCACGTCGAGACCGTGAGGGCCAATACCGCCGACGCCCGATAGGGGAGGAGGGGGACCCTCTCGAACGGGCGGATACTCAAATCGCCGGTCCAATTGTACCGGCGATTGTCCGGGCGAGAGGGTCCCCCTCCTCCCCCTCCCGTCGCGACACAGTGACCGGGCTATACTGACCCCAAGCTTTTTGTCCCTATGCAGTAGCGAGAAGTGGGCCTGGCCCACTTTTTTTTCGCCCCAAACCAGGCATGGCAGACCTCAAAGACAGCATTCAGCAGCAGCTCAACGAGCTCGATTCCGAGCTCGACCTGGTCGCGCTCGAGCAGCCGGGGACCGAATCCCTGCGCCTCTTCATCGACCATCCGTCGGGAGTCGACCTGGCGCTCTGCGAGCAGGTGACCAGGCACCTGAACGAGCTGCGGGCCGAGTATGCGCTGGAGGTCTCCTCGCCGGGACCCAAATACCGTAAGGAGCAGCCGTGAGCAAGGAGATCGTCGAAGCAATCAAGGCGCTCGAGCAGGAGAAGGGGATCTCCGCCGACAAGCTGATGGACGCCCTCGCCGACGCGCTGCTGTCGGCCTACAAGAAAACCCCCCAGGCGGCGAAATACGCCCGCGTCGACCTCGACCACGAGACCGGCGACTTCCGCGTCTTCGAACTGATCCTGCCGGCCGAGCTGGAGGAGAAGCTGCTGGCCGAGGCGGCCGAGGCGCAGGAGGAGGAAGAGCGCGAGATCGACCCCGAA
>DASTVL010000181.1:0-10047 GCA_035759115.1 Solirubrobacterales bacterium
GGCGTAGGTGAGCCGCTCGATCGCGAGGGCGGGCGTGGCACGCGGCGGGGTTGCGACATCAGCCATCGCCGGTCCTCCGCGGGCCTCGTCGCAGCGGTGCGAGGCCCGAAAGCACGATCAGCGCCGAGAGCGCAACCGTGGCCGGCTCGACCGCCAGTTCGACAGTGGGATAGGCATGGAACCCGTCGGCGCCGAGGACCTTGCCCACGATCGCGGCGACCAGCACGGCGGCCCCGGCCGCATAGAAGCGACGGTCGTATCTGGACCTGCGCAAGTGGAGCGATTTGGGGGTGCGGAGACCCCCGAATCGCTCCACGGAGCGGGAGCGAGGCGCGGGCTGGATCGAATAACCGCGTAGCTCCAGCGTGGCCGCTACGTCAACGGCGCGGTCCAGCGAGCCTGCGGTGAGGCGGCGGACGAGGGCGGCGCGGCCCAGCGGGGCGGCGGCGGGGCCGCGCAGGCTGCCGGCCTCGCGCAGGCGGGCGGCGTCGGCGGCGGCGACCGGGACGAGGCGGGAGATCAGCGCCGCCGTCAGCGCCGAGCGGCCGGCGAGCGGGCGCAGGGCGCGCAGCACCCGGTCGGGGTCGACACAGGCCGAGTAGACGGCGAAGCCGACCATCGCCACCGCCGCCCGCAGGCCGATCACGGCGCCCGCCGCGAGCGCCTCGGCGGTCACATCGACCCGGCCCAGAAGCGGCAGCTCGCCGAGCCGCAGCAGCACGGTCTCGCCCCTGTTCACGACCAGGGCGTTGACGACGACGATCAGCAGGGCGAGGCTCAGGCCCATGCGCAGGGCGGCCCTGACCGCGCGGTCGGCGCCGGCGAGATGGCCCGCCAGCGCCGCGCCCACCCCGGTGGCGACGAGCACGAGCGGGCTCGAGTAGAGGAAGGCGACGGCGACGAGCGCGCCGAGATAGGCGACGGCGGCGCCGGGCGAGGCCGATTGCAGCGGCCCCGGCCGGGGCACGTAGGCGAAGGGCGAACTCACCGACGATCCTCCGGGACCGGCAGGGGAATCTCCTCGCCGGCGTCGACAGCGACGGCGAACCGGTCCTTCAGCCCGCCGGTCCCGAGCAGCTCCGCCGCCGCGCGCACGCCGGCCGCCGAGGAGCCGCTGACGATCCACGCCGGGGGCGCGTCGAAGCGGCGCGTCGCCGCGACCAGGCCGGCGCCGGGGCCGAGCCGCCGGACCGGCTCCCCGCCTTCGTCGAGCCCCCGCAGCCCGTAGGCGCCGTCCTCGCGGACGAAGTCGGCGTAGACGCCGCTCGCCTCGGGACCGTCCTCGAGCGCCGCCACGGCCGGGTCGTCGCGCAATCGCGCCCAGGGGCCGACCAGGACCCGGATCGCGCCCTTGGCGCCCGGCCGGGTCAGGGTGGCGCCCGCATCGTCGAGGCGACTCCGAACCGTGGAGCAGACAGCGGCCTCGCCTCGGCACTCGACCGCAGTGGGGTGGCGGTCGCCCTCGTAACCGTCGGCGAACGGCTGGGGCCAGGCGCCGACCAGCGCCGAGACCCTGGTCGAGGCCGACCAGTCGCGATAGTCCCACCAGATCGAGTCGCCGCCGCGCAGCGGGTAGTCGGCTGCCCCGACCGACGACCAGAGGCCGTTGACGTAGAAGAACCAGTCGTAGGGCCGGCCGTCGCGCCGGTCGCCCTTCAGCCCGTCGATCGAGTGCACGAAGGCGCCGCCGTAGCCGGTCTCGATCGGCAGGTTGCGATCGAGCACCCGCATCACCGTGTCCGACTCGGCCACGGCTTCCGCCTCGGGGGCCGCGAGACGCTCGGCGCCGAAGTCCCGGGTCACGGTCAGCGAGACCTCGCCGACGCCGTCGCCCGCGCCAAAACCGCAACCGGCGGTCGCGAGCGCTGCGCAGAGCGCCAGCGCAATCGCGACCGCCATGCCGCGGCTACGTCTCACCAGATCAGCCCTTCGGGCACTTCCCGCCGACGCAGACGGCCACCCGGTTGGATGGGATGCTCTTGCCGTCACGGGCGATCAGCCGGACCGGGCGGCGCAGCGTCACCATCGTGTAGCCCCTGGCATCGGTGCGGCCGGTTGCGCCGCTGACCTTGGCTCCGCCCGCCGGCTTGGCCTTGCCTTTTTCGCTGTAGGCGAGCACGCGCACGCGGAACGCCTTGCCGGCGCCGACCCGCCTCGGCGCGACCAGCGAGAGCTCGTCGGGCCCGGGGAAGGCCGCGGTCAGGTACCAGAGCGCTTCGTCGCGCGGCTTCAGCTTCACCGCATCGCCGCCGACCGACGAGGCCTCGTGGTTGATGCGCAGCTGCCAGAACCCTTCGCCCTTCGGTTCGAAGCCGCCGATCGCGCAGAGGCCGAGCCCGAAGGAGAAGGCGTCGGTGAGCAGCAGCGGGCGCAGCGCCTTGGTCTTGCGCGCCGCCTGGGCGAGCAGGCCGAGCGGCGTCGCACCGGCGACCCGGACGTTCTTGCCGCTGCCGGCGCCTTCGGCGCCGAAGCAGGTCGCACGCCGGCTGGTCGGCACGGCGGTCGTGCCGGTCCGCAGCGTCTGGTCGGCGAGCACCTTCTGCCCGGCGACGACGCGCAGCTGCGCGGGCGTCCCTTTCGCAACCGCCGGCGCGGCGGAGCAGAGCATGAGAATGAGAGCCGGCGAGCACGCGGCCACCAGCCGGAACGGAATGAATCTTGGCATTTAAGCCACCCTTTCCTCGAGGGTTGTCATGGCTGGCCGGCGGACAGGTCTCCTGGCTTCCGGGACTCGGTCGGCCGCACCTTCCCGGGGGCTCGGTGTCGCCCCCAGTGGCTGACGCGTCAGGCGTCTGCGGCTTCCTTCAACCCGGTCACAGTGGCGGGACCGCGC
Organism: Solirubrobacterales bacterium; assembly: GCA_035759115.1. Classification (GTDB taxonomy): domain Bacteria; phylum Actinomycetota; class Thermoleophilia; order Solirubrobacterales; family 70-9; genus VRUE01. The sequence continues at coordinate 2,834 of DASTVL010000181.1, forward strand.
CGGTCTCTCACCGGCTTCCCTTGACCACCGACCGTATGTACGCAGGCGAGTCTACTCAGCGGCGGGGCGATTCGAAGCCGAGCAACCCGACCGTCATCACGATCGGCTCTTCGTCGGAGTCGGCCAGGCGCTCCCTGGCTTCCTCCTGCACCTCGAAGACCGAGTAGAAGAGCGCGTCGAGCCGGGCGATCAGCGCTTCCCAGCCCTGCCGATCGAGCGAAAGGCCGGTCCAGGTCAGGTGCGCGTCGTCGCGAGCGTCGATCGTGCCCGCCTTCATCGCCTCTTTCGTGCGGTGCGAGAGGCTTTCGACGACCCTCATCGTGAACAGGGACTTGACCGAAGCGGGCAGCTCCGACCAGGCCGACTCCTCGATGATCGCCTTTCGCGTCGCCCGGTAAGAGCGGTCCAGCCCGTCCGACACCGGTCCCATCGCATCCGGAACCCGCTCGAGCCAGCCGAACTGCTCGAGCTCGACGAACGCTTGCTCGATCTTGGCCAGCGACGGGCCGCCGAATGCCTCGCGGAAGCTCCGCGGCGTCGTCTCGCGGATATTGCACTCGCCGAAGATGTTGATCCGCAAGGGATCGGAGAGGATTTTCGACAGTCGCAGGAGGAAGCGCTCGTCGACGACTTCCTCGGTGTGGATCTCCCCCATGCAGCCCCCCTCTTCGCTCCTTGCTCCTACGGGCATGCACTCTATAGCCTGCATGCGCTCGGCGCATCCGACGCCGAACCTTCGTCCACCTCGCTTGGCCGCCGCCACCGGCGCCGCTTAGGCTCGCCGCGCACCTGGGAACCGACACGTTTATGGGAGGCGGGCATGAGGCAGGGGATCTGGCGGAGCACACCGGCGCTGATCGTCGCGGCGCTGGCGCTGTTCGTGGCGCTGGGCGGCAGTGTCTACGCGGCGAAGAAGACGAAGAAGCCGCGCATCAACGGTAAGACGATCCGGGCGAAGTCGATTCCCGGCAACCGGCTGAAGCCGCGCTCGATCCCGGCCAACCGGTTGAAGCCGAGCGTGCTGCGCAGGTTCGAAGGGGCGAGCGCCGCGCCGCTGACGGGGGTCGACATCAACGAGCTGACCCTGGGCCAGGTGCCGAGCGCGGCGCACGCGGACTCGGCCGACACGGCGCAGAGCGCGGTCGATGCGCAGACCGCGCTCAACGCGGTCAACGCAGTCGACGCGCAGACTGTCAACGGTCACAGCGTCGGCTGCCTGCCCGGCACGCAGCCGTTCGCCGGCGCCTGCTGGGAGAGCTCGCCGAGCAGCGCCGTCAACGCCCCCACCGCGGCGCGCAAATGCGCCGCCCGCGGCGGCAGCCTGCCGGCGGCGCTCGAGCTCGCCGCCTTCGCCGAAGAGCCCGGCGTCAGCCTTGCGGGTGGGGACGAGTGGACTAGGGACATCCCGGTTATCTCAGGTGAAGATGCATATGCCGTCACAACCGTCTCGACCGACAGCGTCGTGTTTCGCGAGCTCTCCACCAACACCAACACCTACCGCTGCGTCGTGCCGCTGGTCACCTAGCCTCAATCCACCGCCCAATCACACCTTCGCACCAGGACCCCCTACCACTCCTTGCTCGATTCGGCGGGCGATTCGAAGGCCGCGACCGCCAACGTCATCATGATCGGCGAAGCGCCTGATTCGGCGAGACGATCCGCGGCCCGGTCGCGCTCCTTGAGGGTAAAGGCGAACAGCTCATCGCAGGCGACGGCGATCTTGTCCCAGCCCTCTTTGTCGAGTTGAAGCAACGACCACGTGAGGTGCCGATCATCGCGTGAATCCAAGGTGCCCGCATCAACCGCGCCCTTAACGTGCTCAAGCAGTTGTTTGGCAATCGTCCAGCTATGCGCGTGCTTGGTCTCCGACGGCACCTCCTTCCAGGTCTCGTTGTCGAAGATCGCCAGGCCGGTCGCCCGATAGAACTGCTCCCTCGAGCCTCGCCGCCTGCCGCCGGTTTTCTCGGCGACCCGCTCGATCCAGCCGGCCTCCTCGAGGCGCTTGAAAAGGCGCCTGATCTTACTTTCAGAACCGCCGAACTCAGCGTGAAAGCTCTTCACGCTCATCGCGCGCATGTTCAACTCGGTCAAGATGGTCAACGCAAGCTCGTCGGCAAAGACCCGGGCAAGGCGCTCCGGAAAAGGCATCCCGCACTCCCGGCGGGGAGTGACCAGATCGCGCGCCGCCGTAGTCGCACGAAAGGTCGCTGCCTCAAACGCGAGCAGCCCGATCGTTGCCACAAGCGGCCTTGCGCCCGACTCCTGCATGCGCAGCTTGGCGTCCTCTTGCTCCTCGAAAAGCGACCCAAAGAGGGCGTTAACCGCTTCGACGATCCGTTCCCAGCCAAGCCGGTCAACCGCGAACGGCGTCCAGGTGAGGTGGCGGTTGGGCTGAGCATCAAAGGTCCCTGCCTCCATCGCTTCTCGAATTCGCTCTGCTAGCTGCCCAACAATTCTCCAGCTAAAAGCGGCTTTCAGCGAGTACGGCAGAAGCCCCCAGGTCTCGTCGTCGAACACGGCAAGCTCGGCTGCACGGTAGATGTGCTCTTCACCGCCCCTGCGCCCTGCCCCGGGCTTGACGATCCGCACGAGCCTCAACCAGCCGTGCTTCGCGAGCTTCTTGAAATGCCGATCCACCCGGCCCGAGGAGCCGCCCCCGTGCTTTTTATAGAACCGCGCTGCACTCTGGGGCTCGATGTAGGTCTCGGTCACGATCCGCAGATCGAGGGATGATGAGAAGACCACCGATAGGCGCTTGAGATACCGCCTCTGCGCCCTTTTGCCGAGCCAGATCCTCTTTGACAACGCAGTTCTCCCCGAATGCTTTCCGGTTCGCTGAGCACGGGGAGTCTAGCTGGTTATCGAAAGGAAACCAGTTCAGTTCCTAACACGGTCGGCAGCGCCTATACTCGAAAATTTCTTAGCAATGAAGGGGGTGACCAATAATGAAGCTCACCGCTGCTGTGCAAACCGCACCGGTTCAGTCCATCAGCAAGTCCGGCTGATCGGTATTACTCAAGGCTGTGCCAATAGCAGACTTTGTCTGCGGGTGCAACCCGGTTTTGGTGCCGTGAAGCGAAATTGATCTAAAAGGCCAGCGCGCTTAGCGTGCGTCAACATGGCCGACGGCGGGAGGATCGCTCAGCACGCATTGCGCCTCAGATGGACGGCGCTGAGCGTGGTTGAGGTCCCTGGGCGGCGGATCGACAGGTCGCCGCCCAGGGCCTCGACCACCGCGACCGGCGAGGGCTGCCGCTACCGATGACCGCCGAGGTCGAAGAGTTCTGGGCGGCCATGCCGCCCAAGGCCCTGCACCCGCGCCGCGTGCCGATCCTCGAAGCCTTCCGCTGCATCGGCGAGCCACTCTCGCCTGTGATGGTCGTGGACGTGCTCGAAGGCGAGGTGACCATGTGGGAGGCGGCCGCTCACCTCGACGCCCTGGTGAGGCTCGGCGTATTGCGGCGCCGGGGGCGCGATCCGCAGGCACCCTCGCTGCGCGAAGAACGCTTCGACCTGTTCTATTCGCTGGTCCTCGGGGACTGAGGCATGGCTGATTCGCTCGATCTTGTCCGTCAGCGGTTCGGGCGCAACCTGCGTGCCGCGCGAAGGCGTGTCGGGATGTCCCAGGAGGACTTGGGCTGGTACGCGACGCTGCACCGGACAGAGATCGGCCTGCTGGAGCGCGGAGATCGGGTGCCGAGGATCGACACGCTGATCAAGCTCTCCGCCGCCCTGTCGATGCTACCCGGCGATCTCCTGGAGGGGATCGACTTCGAACTCGACGCCACTGCTCGCGGTCCGAGAACACCATCGGGGCTGTTCAGGGTTGCATCGGACAATGGCTGAGGAGCTGCGCGACCTGGCCGTGGTCGAAGCCTCGGTGCTCGAACATCTCGCCGAGTTGCACCCGGATCGGCTTACGACTGATGAGCTGGAGCTTTCGCTGGGAAGCCGCTGTGGACGGATCGCGTTCGATGACGCGCTCGCCGGGCTGCGCTGCTCGGGCCTCATCCGCCACAACGGAGACCTCGTGGAACTGACCCACGCGGCGGTCAACGCCCATGAGCTGCTGAGGTGACGAACGCCTCCGCTACCCAGACCAGGGAGACGCCGGCGCCGCGACCACCCCGGCCCCTTCTTCACGCTGCACAGGGACTCCCGGGCGGGGGACGATCCCGCTGTGATTGCGCTGCTGCTCGCGACCCAGATCGACGACAAGTCGGCCGCTTGAGCCGATTCTCAATCGAATTCGTTTCCGGGGAAAGGTGGGGGCTGTGAAGGTAGCCCTATCCTTGCTACATGCGGATCGTCGTCCTCTGCTGCCTGGCGGCGGCGCTCGTCGCGCTGCCCGCCGGCGCCGCCGCGGCGACCCGGGTCCACCCCACCGCGAGCGGCGAGGGAGAGGCGGCGCGCACGGCGCGCTACTGGACGCCGGCGCGGATGCGCTCGACGCCGCCGCTCGACGCCCATCGCGGCGCCGCGGCGCGGGCCAGCTTCGGCCCGATCCCGGACGCGACCGCCTCTCCACACTCCTTCAACGGCCGCCTCTTCGTCCGCCAGGGGCGCAAGCGCGGCTACTGCTCGGCGACCGCGATCGACAGCCCGGCCCGCACGCTGGTGCTGACCGCCGCCCACTGCCTCAACTCCGGGCCGCGTGGCAGGCGCGGCAGCAGCGCCTGGTCGCACTACGTCCAGTTCGTCCCCGCCTACACCCAGGGCACCGCCCCTTTCGGCGCCTTCGTCGCCTACCGCAGGTCGGTCTTCGTGCTCGACGACTGGTCGCGCTTCGGCAACCCCAACTACGACGTCGGCGCGATCGTCGTCAGGCCCAACGCCGACGGCGTCGACGTCGCCGACGCCGTCGGCGGCGGCGCCGCGATCGCGCTCGACGCCGGCCGCCGGCAGGAGTTCGAAACCTTCGGCTATCCGGGCAAGTCGAAGGTGCTGCAGGGCTGCGACTCGCCCTACGTCGGCGACGACAGCCGCACCTACCGCATCCCCGGGCCGCCGACGATCGCGATCCGCTGTCACTGGGCGCCCGGCGCCAGCGGCGGCGGCTGGCTGATCGACGACGGCACGACGATCAACGGCGTGACCAGCTACGGCCGCCCCCGCGACCGCGTCCACACCTACAGCCCCTACTTCAGCGCCCGCAACGTCGGCCGCCTGCTCAACGGCCTCCGGTAGAGCCGCTCAGGCGCCGAGCAGGTTGCGGTAGAAGCGGTAGTCGCGGCGCTCCGGGCGCAGGTTGGCGGCGAGCGCGAGGTGATGGCGGGCGCGCTCGGTATCGCCGGTCTTGGCGAGGGCGCGGCCGAGGCAGAAGTGGGCGAAGTCGTTGACCTGGTGCGTGTCGACGACCGCCTCGAACTCGGCGACGGCGGCCGAGAAGCGGCCGCAGCGGAAGTAGGCGCGGCCCAGCGCCTCGCGCACCGAGGACTTCTCCGGCGCCCGCTGCGCGGCCTTCTCCAGCGGCTCCGTCGCCTGCTCGAAGTCGGCCTCCTCGAGCAGCTCGATCCCACGCCGGTAGAGGGTGAAGGTCGAATCGCTCATCCAGTCAGTCTAGGCACCTACCTGGCGCGCACGGCGGCGATCGTTTCGCGCAACGTCTCGCGGGCGTCGTGGTGGGGCATCCAGTGCAGCTTTCGGCGCGCCCGCGAGGTGTCCATCAGGACCGGGCGGCGGACGGTCTCGATCCAGGCCGCCTCGGCCGGCAGGAAGGGCAGGAAGGGCGCCATCGCCTCGGCCGCGGCGCCGACGGCGAGCTGCGGCGCGGGCACCGAGTGCCAGCCGAGCTCGCGGGCGAGGTCGGAGACGGTCAGCTCGCCGGGGCCGGCGAGGTTGTAGACGCCGGGCTCGCCGTGGCCGAGCACGGCGGCGCCGAGCGCGGCGGCGACGTCGTCGTGGTGGACGAGCTGGAAGGGCACGCCGGGGTCGGGCAGCACCGGGCGCAGCGAAGGCGCCTTGCCCAGCGCCCAACGCACCGGCCCGGGCAGCCTCTGGCCGGCGCTGAGCAGCGGCACCAGCTCGAGCAGCAGCGGCGCCTGCGGCCCGGCGACGATGCAGGGGCGGAAGACGTAGGCGTCGGTGGCCGTGCCGAGCAGAGCCTCGCGCAGCTCCGCCTCGACCTCAGCCTTGTCGGCGGAGTAGGGATGGCGGGCGGTTCCTTTGACCGGCAGGTCCTCGGTCAGCGGGGTGGGCAGCGAACGGTCGAAGCCGTAGGCGGCGACCGAGGAGGTGTAGACGAGCCGCCCGACCCCGGCGGCGGCCGCCGCCTCGAAGACGTTGCGCGAGCCGGTCAGGTTGATCTCGCGGCTCTCGCCGCGCCCGGCGACGATCACGAAGGCGAGGTGGACGACGACGTCGGCGTCGGCGACCAGGCCCTCGACCGCGTCGCGATCGAGGATGTCCCCGCGGCGGTATTCGGTCTTCTCCCAGCCCTGGGCGCCGAGGTCGAAGGGCCGCCGGGCCATGCCGATCACGCGCTCGACCTCGGGCATGCGCTCGAGCGCCGAGATGAACGACTTGCCGATCTCGCCGGTCGGGCCGGTGACTGCCACGGTCAGCACGCGATTAATTCTCCCGAAAGTGCGGCTTGAAGTGATCCATCCGGCCAGAACCGTCGTATTTAGTCTGCAAAAAGACCGCGATTAAGCAAAGATCTCTGACTTGGCAATACAAATCGCAACTTTGAGTGTTAGAGGAGAACTTGTGCCTACCAAAGAGATGAGAGCGCTATGGCATCCGACCAGAGCGGGGATCCTCGAGTTCCTCAGCTCGGGGCCGGCGCGCCGCTCACGCCTGACAGAGGCCACCGGCGCCCCCTATGCCGAGGTCGCCTACCACTGCCGCGCCCTCTGTCGCTCCGGCTGCATCGAGCAGGTCGAGATCCCGGAGCACGATCCCGAAGACCCGCTGTACGAAGCGGTCTAGACGGACCAGACCGAACGCAGGCCATTTTCATTCCCGTTTCCGACGGGCCGATTCCGGCTGCCCGGATCGCGAGATGGACATGACTTGCGTTCCGTTGTTACACTCCAAAATTATTGAATAGTTACCTTGGCTGTTCAATAAACATACGCACCAGTACCTCAATCGGTTAGAGGATCGGGTTTGTAAGCCGAGGATCCGGGTTCGAGCCCCGGCTGGTGCATCGGCGTCGGGTTGCGCCGTGAGCTATGGACATCAATCTCTTCGACTACTTCGACGAAGCGGGA
>DASTVL010000182.1:0-22684 GCA_035759115.1 Solirubrobacterales bacterium
GTCGCCCTGCAGGGCGTCACCGTCGGCCCCGAGGTGACCGAGCTGATCGAGCGGCTGGAGAGCGAAGGCGAGTTCGCCGAACAGCTCTTCGTCCACGGGCTCGGCGTGCAGTCGGCCGAGGGCCTGGCCGAGTGGCTGCACGCGCGGGCGCGCCGCGAGCTCGGCATCGACCCCGACCAGGGCCGCCGCTACTCCTGGGGCTACCCGGCCTGTCCGGACCAGTCCGAGCACGAGAAGGTCTGGCGCCTGCTCGGCCTCGAAGAGATCGGCATGACCCTCTCCGACGGCTTCGCCGTGATGCCCGAGCAGTCGACCGTGGCGATCGTCGCCCACCACCCCCAGGCCGTCTACTTCGGCATGAAGTCCGGCAAGCTCCCCGAGGACAAGTCCCCCGACGAGCTGATCGCCGGGACGGACCGTGGCGGCGAGCTCCCGAGCGAGCGCGAGCCGGTCAGCTGAGCCCCAGGACGCCTATGGCGCGTCGATGCCGATTGTTCCTTCGGGGATGACGGCGGCGCTTCCGCTGACTTCGGTCACCGCTTCAAGGCCTTCCACTCCTTCCACCTGACCTGCCACAGCCGGCGGCGCAACCACTCGTCGAGCTCCTCGAAGGCCGAGGGCGTGAGACCGACGGGTGGATTGCCGAGCGCCTGGACTGCACCCCGGAGTGCGTCGGCAAGTGGCGACGAAGATTCGACATCGCCTGCGAGCTGCCCGGCCACCCACGGCCTGCCGCTCGGCCGCTTCACGCGCACTGAACTGCACCGGATCTCCGCCGATGAGACCGGCCAGGGTCGCCGACCGCGAGCCGGAACTGAGGCTGGCGGCCTGAGCGAACTTGCGGATGGGTCTACTAGCCGGAGACCTTTTCGCCCAGCGTCTCGAGCATCTCCTCGACGCGGACGAACTTGACCCGGGGGCGGCCGTGGGGCTCGCCGCGGCCGACCTCGGCCTGGTCGATCGCCTGCCAGTCCTCGAAGCTGACGTAGCGGACGCCGCGCTCGGCGAGCAGATCCTCGACCGCGGAGGGCTCGGGGCTCGCGGGGCTGAGCAGGGTCTGCGAGCCGACGTCGGCGAGCAGGTGCTGGACGGTCTCCAGCGCGTCTTTCTTGTTGGTGCCGATCACGCCCGAGGGGCCGCGCTTGATCCAGCCGGCGGTGTAGTGGCCGACCTTGTGGCCGGAGTCGTGCGAGTCGAGCACACGGCCGCCCTCGTTGAGGATCAGGCCGCGCTGCTCGTCGAACGGCACCCCCTCGATCGGGATCCCGGTGTAGCCGACCGAGCGCAGCACCAGGCCGCACTCGAGCTCTTCGCGCTCGCCCGTGTCCTTGGCGCGCAGCGCGCCGCCCTCCTCGACCAGCTCGTTGCGGCCGACGACGATCGATTCGACCCTGCCGTCGCCCTTGACCTCGACCGGTGAGGCGAGGAAGCGCAGCACGATCCGCTGCCTCTTGCCCTGCGGCTTGCGCTGGGAGAACTCGCGCAGGGTCTCGACGTTGACCCTGGTCGTCTTGTCGGCCTCGTCGGACTCGAGGTAGGCGGCGCTGGCCGGGTCGAGCTCGACATCGGCCGGGTCGACGATCACGTCGGCGTCGTCCATCTCGCCCAGCTCCTTGATCTCCGGGTTGGTGAAGGCCGCCTGCGCCGGGCCGCGGCGGCCGAGCACGACGATCTCGCGGATCCCCTTCGCATCGAGCCGCTCGATCGCGTGGTCGGCGGTGTCGGTCTGGCGCAGCTCGCCGTCGGTCAGGGCGAGCATCCGCGCCACGTCCATCGCGACGTTTCCGTTGCCGATCACCACCGCCCGCTCGCTGGAGAGGTCGAACTCCTCGTCGCAGTAGTCGGGGTGGGCGTTGTACCAGCCGACGAAGGCCGTGGCCGCGTGGCTGCCGGGCAGCTCCTCGCCGGGGACGCCTAGCTTGCGGTCGGTCTCGCAGCCGACCGTGAAGACGATCGCGTGGTAGAGCCGCTCGAGGTCCTCGACCTCGATGTCGTGGCCGACCTTGACGTTGCCGAAGAAGCGGAAGCCCTCGCGCGCCGCGGTTTTTTCGTAGACGCGGATCACCGACTTGATCTTCGGATGGTCCGGGGCGACGCCGCCGCGGACGAGGCCGAACGGGGTCGGCAGGCGGTCGAAGAGGTCGACCTGGGCGTGCGTCTCGGCATCCTTGAGGATGTGCTCGGCGGCGTAGAAGCCGGACGGGCCGGCGCCGACGATCGCGACGCGGACGGGGTTCTCTTCGGTTCCGATTCGGGTCATTGGCTCGGCGTGACCGTGTAGTGAGCACTTCACGCTACACAGCGAACGCGGAAGGATAGGGAAACGGGCGCGTCGCGCGCCTAAGAGGCCATCGCGCCGTGCAGCTGCTTGCTGCACGCCGGGCAGATGTCGTGGTCGAGGACCGGCATCTCGCTGCGCCGGAACAGCTGCAGCCGGCGCGCCGCCTCCTCGACCTCGATCCACTCGCCGCTGACCAGGAAGCGGTCGCACCAGGCGCACATCGCGAGAAAGCCGCCGCCGCGCGGGGCGTCGGGGTCGAGCAGTGGCTGCGGCTCGTCGCGCTCGACCTCCTCGCGCAGGGTCGCCGAGAAGAGCACGACCCGGCCGCTGCGCCCGGCGGCGATGCGGATGTCCATCTCGCGCGCGACCTCGGGCCCGTCGCAGCGGAACGGCAGCTCGACCTCGCGCGCGCCTTCGCGCACCCGCCGCACCACCATCTTCTGCAGCTTCTTCACGTCATGGCCGGCGACGAAGTCCCAGAGCGAGCGGCCGAGGCTGTCGTTGACCCCGTGCCAGCCGTTCTGCTCGGCAAAACGGTAGAAGCCCTTGTCGACCCGGATCAGCCGATCCTCGCCGTCGATCGCGTAGCTGAGCGCGTCAACCATCACCGAGCGCTCAGGCTATAGGTTGAGGTACCGAGACTACGCTGCGGGCGTACCGTCGAGCGCGTCGAGCGCTTTGCGCACCGACATCGCCAGGCAGGTGAAGATCGGCGTCTCGCGCTCGGTGTAGGCGCTCGACTCGGTCGGGCGCAGCTCCTGCACGAGGTCGAGGAACTCGCCCGGGTCGTCGCCCTCGAAGGCGACGACGAACTCCTGGTCGTCGATGCCGAACGAGTAGGAGGTGTTGATCGAGATCTCCGGGTGGCGGCGGCCGACCTCGATGTGGCTCTTCATGATCCGCTGCCGCTCCTCCGCCGGCAGGCCGTACCAGCGGCGCTGCTTGACCATCGGGTAGAGGAAGAGGTACTTGCGCTCGGAGACGCAGATCTCCGGCCGGGCGCTCTCCTCGCTGTAGGGGGAGCGCTTGGTCATCGAGAGGAACGAGTGGGGCGTCTCGGCCCACTTCGCCAGGCCGCTCTGGCCGAGCACGACGTGGAACGTGTGCAGGTCGTCGAGGCCAGGGCTCTGGGTGAGCAGGACCAGGTCGGCGTCGCCGCGCGTGCCTATGGTTGAGTAGGCACGCAGAGAGCGGTCGACGGCGAAGTCGTCGCAGGCCGCGAGGAACTCGCGCTTGTCGGCTGCGCGCAGCTCGGCGTCGCGGCGGCGCCACTCGGGATCGATCTTGAAGAAAGTGAACTTGGCGAACGTGCGGTCGGCCATCGCGGGCACGATAGCGCCGGCTGCGCTCGTGGCCGGGGCGATCGTGCTGCTGCTGGCGCTGCACGCGGCGGGCGCCGGCTTCCAGGGCGATCCGCTGGACGTCGTGCGCGAGGCGGCGCCGGGCGACCGCCTGTTCGACGTGGCGGGACGGCGGGCGCCGGTGATCGGCGTCACCCTGCTCGTCTGGCTGGCGGCGTTCGTGGCGGCGATGGCGGTCGAACGCCTCTCCAGCCGCTCCGGTGTGCTTTTCGGACCCCATGGGTATGAAAAGCACACCGGAAGGATCGCGGCGCGGCTGCTGGCGCTCTCGCTTGTCTACCTGCCGCTGCTCTGCCTCGCCGGGGCGGCGCTCGAGCCGAGCGTCGGCGCCGAACGCCTCCTGGTCATGCTCGGCGCTCCGGCGCTGGCGGCGCTGACGCTCGCCGTGCTCGGCGGCTACCGGGCGCTCGCCTTCGCCTGCGGCCTCACGGTCCTCGCCTACGCGATCGACCTGATCGCCGGCTCGCCGCTGACCCAGCTCTCGCTGGTCGGGCCCAACCCGGCGGCGGGTCACCGCTACTACGGGATCGGCAACGAGCTCGAGGCGGCGCTGGTCGTGCTGGTCCTGGTCGGCACCGGCGCCGTGGCGCGCCGTCCTCGGGACTTTGTCGTGGTCGCCGCGGTGTTCACCTTCGTTTTCGCCTACGGGCGCTACGGGGCCGACGTCGGGGCGGCGATCACGTTGCCGCTGGGGGCCGCGGTCGCGGCGGCGGTCCTCGCCGGACGCCCGCGCCTGGCCTGGGCGGCGCTGCTGCTGCCGATCCCGGCGCTGGCGCTGCTCGCCGCGGCCGACCTGATCACCGGCGCCGACGCCCACCTGACCAGCACGGTTCTCGACGCGGAGAGCGGCGGCGACGTGCTCGCCGTCTTCGGCGACCGGCTGCGCGAGGCCGGCGAGAGCTTCGGCCGGCCGGTCCTGCTCGCCGTCCTGCCGCTCGTCATCGCTGCGGCGGCGCTCGCCTGGCGCGGCCGTGACCGCATGGCCCTCTGGCTGCGCGACGTCCCCGCGATGCGCGCCGGCCTGCTCGGCGCGCTCGCGGCGACGATCGCCGGCACGCTCGCCAACGATTCCGGGGCGCTTCTGCTCAAGATCGGCGCCGCCTATCTCGCTGCGTTCGCCGGCTTCGCCTGGGCCGAAAGCAGGCGCCCGGATACGGCCCGGGACATCCTCTAGGCTTTGGCCAGTGCGGATCGCCGTCGTCTCGCCATATTCCTGGAGCTACCAGGGCGGCGTGAACCGGCACGTCGAGGCCCTTGCCGAGGAGTTGCTCGGCCGCGGCCATCACGTGCGTGTGCTCGCCCCCTACGACCCTCCCGACCGGCTCAGCCGGACGCTGCACCGTGCTCCGGCGGAGGCGCGCGAGCTCCCCGACTACCTCGTGCCGCTCGGGCGCACGGCGGGCTTCCCCGCCAACGGCGCGGTCTCCAACCTCGCCCCCTTCCCGGCCGGCGGGGTACTCGCCCCGCGCCGCGAGCTGCGCCAGGGTCGTTACGACGTGATCCACGTGCATGAGCCGGTCGTGCCTCTGGTCGGCTGGAACGCGGTGCTCGGGTCCACTGCGCCGGCCGTCGGCACCTTCCACTCCTACTCGACCAGACCGCTGCCCAACCACATCGCCTCGGCGCTCGGGGCGCGGCGGGTCTTCAACCGCCTCTCGGCCCGGATCGCCGTTTCCAAGGCCGCCGCCTGGACCGGTGAGCGCTGGTTCGGCGGGCGCTACGAGATCGTGCCCAACGGCGTCGACGTCGACGCCGTGCCGCACGGCCCCAAGCCCCCCTCCGAGGAGCTGCGGCTCGTCTTCGTCGGCCGCCCGGAGGAGCGCAAGGGCCTGCCGGTCCTGCTGAGCGCCTTCGAAGCGTTGATCGAGCACGTGCCGTCCCGCCTCACCGTGATCGGCGCCGAACGCGAGGACGTGCTGCGCTACCTCGCCGACCCCGAGACAATGGCCTCGATCGACGTGCGCGGACGGGTCTCCGGCGAGCGCCTCTGGGAGACCCTGCACGAGGCCGACCTGCTCTGCGCACCGTCGCTCTCGGGCGAGAGCTTCGGCATGGTCCTGACCGAGGCCTTCGCGGCGGGCACGCCGGCGATCGCCTCCGCGATCGCCGGCTACAGCGACGTGGTCAGCGACGGCGTCGACGGCGTGCTGGTGCCGCCGGGGGATCCGCAGCGCCTGGCCGAGGAGCTGCTGCGCGCCCACCACGAGCCCGAAAGACTGGCGGCAATGGGAACGGCGGCCAGGCGGAGCGCGCAGCGCTACGCCTGGCCGCACGTCGCCGACCGGGTGACGCAGGTCTACGAGCGCGCGATCGAGACGCCGACGCCGCAGGGCGTCGGCGAGCGCGCCGGGCACTGGCTCGGCGTGCGGCCGGCCGACGGCGAACCCGCCAGCCCGCCGCGGCGGCGGGAGTCGCTCGACCCGCCGCTGGCGCAGAACGGCAGCCGCCGGCGGCGCCTCGCCCGTCGAATCGGGCTCGGCGTCGCCGGCGTGCTGGGCGTCGGGCTGACCGCTCTGGCAGCGCAGAAGATCGGCGTCGACAACGTCATCGCCAGCATCGTCCGCTCCGACCTCACCTGGGTCCTCGTCGCCTGCGCGCTGATGGCGCTCTCGCTCTTCTTCCGCGCCGCCTCCTGGTACGGGATCGTGCGCGCGGCGCTGCCCAGCCGGACGGTGCGCCGCCGCGACGTCACCTCGGCGACGATGATCGGCGTGCTGATGTCGGCGACGCTGCCGGCGCGCCTCGGCGAGCCCGCCAGGGCGATGACGCTGGCGCGGCGGGTCGGGCGCATGCGCGAGACCTTCCCGGTGCTGCTGGGCACGCTCGTCTCGCAGACGATGCTCAACATCGTCGCCCTCGCCATGCTCGGGGCGATCATCGTCTCCAGCACCGACCTATTCCACTCGAGCACCGAGAAGCTCTTTCTCTTCAGCCTCGTGCCGCTCGGCCTGCTGCTGCTGGTCCTGATCGCCCCGACGCTGATGCGCGCCAACGGCAACGGCCGCGTCGCCAGACTCGGCGCCTCCCTGCACCGCGCGCTGCTGCAGGTGCGCGCCGGCCTCGCCGTCTTCCGCCGGCCGCGCCACGGCGCGGTCGCCGCAGCCGCGCAGCTCGGCGCCTGGGCGATCCAGCTCGCCGCCTGCACGGCGCTGCTCGCGGCGCTCGGGCTGCCCGGCGGCATCGGCGCCGCGGCCGCGGTCCTCTTCGCGGTCAACGTCACCGCGGTCGTGCCGGCGACCCCGTCGAACATCGGCGTCTTCCAGCTCGCCACGATCAGCGTCCTGCACACTGGCTTCGGGATCTCGACCGCCGACGCTCTCGCCTACGGCGTGATCCTGCAGGCGGTCGAGATCGCGACCGCCGTCGCCCTCGGCCTGCCGGCGCTCGTGCGCGAGGGCCTCACCTGGAGCGACCTGAGAGTGCAGGCGCTCTCCTCGGCGCCGGTGCGGCTCGATCCGCGGGCTTCGAGCCGCGCGGGCTAAACGCCCCGTAGTTTTCACTTTAGTCAAGTTCTTTGGTTATATAGCTCTCCTGTGCGTGCGGGCAGCCGGGCTCTGTCGATCTTCGCCAACGCTCTCAATGCGAGGGTGCTGCGCGCTCATCTGGCAGGTCCCCTGCGCCCCAGCGAGCTGGACAGCCTGCTGGGCTGGGCGCTGCAGTCCAGCCTGCGGGCCTCCGTGGCCAAGCTCTGGGAGCACGAGCACGACGTCGCTGCGGCGCCGATCTCGCCGACCGAGATCGAGGCGGCGTTCCTGCTCGCCCTGCCGCTGATCGCGCTGCCCGAGCGTGCGTCAGGCTCCTGCTCGCTTGCCGTGCTGAGCGCTCGGGTCGGCGCCCAGGACAGGGGACGACCCGCCTTCGCCGGCGTCGAGATCGGCCTCGACCGAGGCGAGCTGATCTTCTGCCGGCCCACCGGCAACGCCTCGCAGCAGACCTGGGCCCTCGGCACGATCGACGATTGGTTCCGGGCGGTGATCGACGGTGAGTCCGGGACTCTGCGGCTCGGCGGCGGCAAGCCGGGCCTCGCCCGCGAGCTGACCGAGGCGCTGCACGCGACCCTGTCTGAGTTCTTGGCCGGTACGAGAACCGCCTCGTAGAGCCTGGCGCCGGTCCCGGTGACGACGCAGGGCGCGAGGGCGCCGCCTGCATACAATCGCCGCGTGGCCGACCTGATGGAGATCGAGCGGATGATCGCGGCGGCGCTGCCGGGCGCCGCGGTCGAGGTGGTCGACGAGACCGGCGCCGGCGACCACCTGCGGGCGATGGTGGCGGCGCCGCAGTTCGAGGGGCTCTCGCGGATCGACCAGCACCGGCTGGTCAAGGCCGCGGTCAAAGAGCGCATCGAGGACGGTCAGATCCACGCGCTCTCGATCAAGACCGAGGTCGCGGGATAGCTAGTCTGTGCCGATGGCCGATCCACAGCTGAAAGAGAAGGTCGAGGAGCTGATCGGCGGCAACCCGGTGCTGCTGTTCATGAAAGGCACGCCGGAGATGCCGCGCTGCGGCTTTTCGATGCGGGTCGTGCAGGTGCTCGACTCGATGGACGTCGAGTACGGCGCGATCGACGTGCTGCCGGCGCTGCAGCCGCTGCGCGAGGTGACCGCCGAGATCTCCGACTGGCAGACCTTCCCGCAGCTCTACGTCAACGGCGAGCTGCTCGGCGGCGCCGACATCGTCGAGGAGATGTTCGACTCCGGCGAGCTGGCCGAGGCGCTCGGGGTCGAGCAGCCGGCGGCGGCGCCGCAGCAGGGGGGCTCTCCCCCGCCGCAGTCGCCGCCGCTGCAGATCGAGTAGCGGCTCAGCGCCGTACGCCGGTCAGCGGAGTCGGGCTCTGAAACCGATCCACTTCGAGGCGCAACGCGGCCCGCGCTTGTGCAGGCGATCCTTGACCCGGACCTTGCCGCGGACGAGCTTGCCGCGCACGCGGCCCTTGAAGAACACTTCGTCGGTCTTGCCGACCTGGACGTCGCGGAAGCGCCCGTTGCGGCGGATCGGGGTGCGCACGAAGCCGCTCTCGCTGACGATCAATCTGACCCCGTTGCGGCACCGCAGCGCCGCGGTGAAGTGGCGCAGCTTCAGCGTGTTGCCGCGCATCGTGATCCTCACCGGCCGCTTCTGAGCGGTCTTGCCCTTGTAGACGCGCTTGGGGGCTGCTCCCGCGAGCGGGGCTCCCTCCACCGCCAGCATCAGGGCGCAGACCATCATCGCTCCTATGGCGAGCCGAAAACGCATACCTCTCCAGCCTCCTCCAGTTGCTTACAGGGGTGCTGCTACCCGGAACAGGTGGAGCTACGCGTTGTTGCGGTTGGACAAACAACCAGCCGCGGATGCGCCGGTCAGGCGGTGGCTGGCGCCTCGTCTTTGACCTGGAAGGACGAGCCGCAGCCGCAGGCGGCAACCACGTTCGGGTTGTTGACCTGGAAGCCGGCGCCCTGCAGGCCTTCGACGTAGTCGACCTCGGAGCCGAAGACGAACTGCATGCTGACCTTGTCGACGATGACGGCGACGCCGTCGACCTCGAAGACGTGGTCGTCGTCCTTGGCGCGGTCGAAGGCGAGCGCGTACTGGAAGCCGGAGCAGCCGCCGCCGCGCACGGCGACGCGCAGCGCCTGGTCCTGGTCCTGGGAGTCCTCCTGGCCGCCGAGCAGCTCGCCGATCTTGGCGGCCGCCACCTCGGTCAGGGAGATCGCCTCTTGCGTGGTGTCGGTGGTCGTCTCAGTCACTTCATTAAGTGTAGCGGCCGGCCCCCTCGCAACCGCCGGGAATCAGTCAGACTAGGGATCGCCGTGTGCCCCCCGCCCCCCACCGCGGTCGTCTGCGACTCGACCGCCTACCTCCCGGCTGAGCTGATCGCCGAGCGCGAGATCGCGGTCGTCAGCCTCTACGTCTCGATCGACGGCGTGCAGGAACGCGAGGTCGAGATCGACGACTACGCCGGCTTCTTCGCCCGCCTGCGCGCCTCGGAGGGTGGCGCGACCACCTCGCAGCCCTCCGTCGGCGACTTCAACGCCGTCTACGAGCCCTTGCTCGAAGCCGGCCGCGAGATCGTCTCGGTCCACATCTCGGCCGGCATCTCCGGCACCTTCGAGGCCGCCGGCCAGGCGCGGCAGCGGCTGATCGACGAGGGCAAGGGCGGCGAGCGGATCAGGATCTTCGACTCACGCTCGGCCGCCGGCGGGATGGGCCTCACCACGCTCGCCGCCGCCGCCGCGGCCCAGGGCGGCGCCGACGGCGCGGCGACGCTGGCCCGCGCCGAACAGTGCCGCGAGGAGCTGAAGATGTGGTTCGCGATCGACACGCTCGAGTACCTCAAGCGCGGCGGCCGGATCGGCGGCGCCAGCGCCTTCATCGGCTCGGCGCTGAAGATCAAGCCGATCCTCACCCTGGAGGAGGAGATCACCCCGGTCGAGCGCGTCCGCACCCGCGCCCGCTCGATCGAGCGCCTGCGCGACTACGCCCGCGAGCGCCACGAGTCCGGCCTCGACGCCTGGGTCGTGCAGCACATCCAGGACGACGAGACCGCGACCGGGCTGGCCGACGACGCCCGCGAGATCTTCGGCTGCGAGCCCGCCTTCATCTCCGAGGTCGGCCCCGTCCTCGGCGCCCACGTAGGCCCCGGCCTGCTCGGCATCGGCTCGGTCAGCAAGGCCGTGCTGTCGTAGGCGCGCGCTAGCCGCGGCGGCGCTTGCGGCGGCGCATTGCCATCAGGCCGACGACAAAGCCGGCGACGGCGGCGCCGGCGACCAGCTGGCTGCGGTGCTCCTGGACCTGGCGGCGCCAGTCGGTCAGCTCGGTGACGCGGCCGCGCAGGGCTTCGACCGAGTGGCCGAGGTCGCGACGCTGAAGGTCGATTTCGCTGCGGATCTGGGCGGCGCTGCGGCCGGGCTCGGGGCTCATGGCTTCGGGGCCTCCGGGGGAGCCGGCGGCGGGGTCGGCTGACCGACCTTCTCGGCCTCGCTTTCGAGCATCTCCCGGGTCAGCTTGGCCTGCTCGATCGCCTGCTCGGGCACGGGCGGCGCGCCTGCCTGGACCGCGCGGTAGGCGATCAGCCCGGCGACGGCGGCGACGAGCAGGAAGAGCGCGGCCTCGACGAAGTAGCCGGACCAGACGTTGCCGCCGAAGACCTCTTCGGCGAGCAGCCAGGCGACGCCGTGCATGACCAGGATCAGGGCGAGGAAGGCGAAGATGCCGGCGGCGATGCCGACGACCGAGCCGCGCAGGATCTTGCCGACTTTCTCGCCGATCTCGACTTTCGCCAGCTCGATCTCTTCGCGGACCAGCGACGAGGCGCGTTCGGAGACGTCGAAGACGAGCGCCGCGACCGAGCGGTCCTCGGGATCGGGCGGCGGCGGGGTCTGCGTCGGGGGGGTCTGTCCTGGGGTCGGCTCTGGCATCGCGCCTACTCCGGTGGGTCCTCTTCGAATACCCGCCGGTAGACGATGCCGGCCGCCCGCGTCGCGAGCACGCTGGCGAGCGCGCCGGCGGCGGCGAGCATGCCGCTCCAGACGAGCCTCTTGACGATCTCGTTGTCCATTGCCGCCGACCTTACCTATCGCGGCTCGAGACCGTCGCAGATCGTCGCCGTGACAAGACTCTTTGCCTGCTCGAGGTCGGCGTCGCTCCCGGGGGTCAGCTCGAAGATCCAGCCGGAGAGCTGCTGCTCGATCGCGCCGTAGAAGGACATCGAGGCGAAGTTGGGGTCGATGTCGCGGCGGAAGGCGCCGGCCGCCTGCCCGTCGGCGACGATCTTGGCGATCTGGTCGTAGGCGCGGCGGATCTCGGTCAGGTGGGTGCGGCCGAAGGAGTTGGCGGCGCGCGTGACCTCGACGATGATCACCTTCATCAGCTCGGGGTCGTGGCGGTAGGAGTCGACGATGAAGCCGGCGACCGCCTCGAGCTTGGCCCGCGGGCTCGCCTCGCTGCGGTCGGCCTCGTCGATCGCCGCCAGCAGCAGCGACCAGCGCTCGGTGAAGAGCTCGTTGAGCACCTCGTCCTTCGATTTGAAGTAGTGGTAGACGAGCCCGTAGGCGACCCCGGCCTCGTCGGCGATGTCGGCGACGCGGGTCGAGTGGAAGCCCTGGCGGGCGAAGACGCGGATCGCCGCGTCGAGGATCTGGCGGCGCTTGTCGATCGCCGGCGCTTTCGAGCTCGCCATCAGGCGTGCGCCTCCGCGAGCTGGGGCCAGGCGTAGGCGGCCGGGCGGCGGTTGGCGAGCGAGGGCAGCTTCTCGCGGGTGCGCTCCTGCGCGGCGAGGTCGAGCTCGGCGGCGACGAAGCCCTCGCCGTCCGGCGCGGTGGCGAGCACCACGCCCCAGGGGTCGACGATCGCCGAGCGCCCGTAGGAGTCGTAGTGCGGCGGCGCCTCGCCGACCTGGTTCGGGGCGAGGACGAAGACCTGGTTCTCGATCGCGCGGGCGCGCAGCAGCACCTGCCAGTGGTCGCGGCCGGTCGCCGTGGTGAAGGCCGAGGGGACGGCGATCAGGCGGGCGCCGCGCACGGCGAGGATCCGGTACAGCTCGGGGAAGCGCAGGTCGTAACAGACGCTGAGCCCGAGCTCGATCTCGCCGAGCGGGGCGGAGACGATCTCGCCGCCGGCCTGCTCGTGCTCGGACTCGCGGTACTGGACGCCGCCGGCCTCGACGTCGAACATGTGGATCTTGCGGTAGGCGGCGAGGTCCTTCCCGTCGGGGCCGATCAGGACCGAGGTGTTGAACGTCTTCTCCTCGCCAGGGTCGGCGCCGCGCTCCGCGATGCTGCCGGCGAGCAGGTGGATGCCGAGCTCGCGCGCCCAGGCGCGGGCGGCGCTCAGGCTGGGCCCGTCGAGGCGCTCCGCCCCGGCGGCGATCTCCTCGCCCGCGGCGAGCAGGTTCCACTTCTCCGGCAGCGCGACCAGCCCGGCGCCGTCGGCGGCCGCGGCGCGCACGAGCCGCTCGGCGGCGGCGAGGTTCCGCGCCTTGTCCCCGTCAGAGTTGAGCTGCACCGCCGCTACGCGCACTTCGAAGTCCTCTCTCGGCCTTCCGGTGTGCCTTTCGGACCCCATGGGTATGAAACGCACACCGGAATGGCTGACTGACTGGTCAATCGGTTTCGGTCCGCGTCAGTATAGGCGCGCACGGAGCGTACGATGGGGCTGTGAACGGTGCCGACCGGATCGAGCCCGACGGCGAGCGCAAGCAGGTCACCGTGCTCTTCGCCGACGTCAAGGGCTCGATGGACCTGGCCGAGGGCCAGGACCCGGAGCAGTGGCGCCGGATCATGCAGGGCTTCTTCTCGATCCTCGCCGACGAGGTGCGCCGCTTCGAGGGCACGGTCGACAAATTCACCGGCGACGGGATCATGGCCGTCTTCGGCGCCCCGGTCGCGCACGAGGACCACGCCCGCCGCGCCTGCCTGGCGGCGCTGCGGATGCTCGACGACGTCGCCGAGTACGCCGCCGAGCTGCGCCGCAAGCACGGGCTCAACTTCTCGACCCGGATCGGGATCAACTCGGGCGAGGTGATCGCCGGCGCGATCGGCGCCGGCGGCGACGGCGCCTACACCGCGGTCGGCCACACGGTCGGCCTGGCGCAGCGGATGGAGGCGCTGGCCGAGCCCGGCAAGGCCTACCTGACCGAGGCGACGGCGGAGCTGGCGCGCGGCTTCCTCGCGCTCGCCGACCTGGGCGAGTTCGAGATCAAGGGCGCCAGCAAGCCGGTGCGGGTCTACCAGCTGGCCGGCGTCGGCAGCGCCCGCTCGCGCCTCGACCTCTCGCGCGAGCGCGGCTTCTCGCGCTTCGTCGGCCGCGAGGAGGAGATGGCCGTGCTCGACGCCGGCCTGGCGCGCGCCCGCGCCGGCGAGGGCGCCGTGGTCGGGATCGTCGCCGAGCCCGGGGTCGGCAAGAGCCGCCTCTGCCACGAGTTCGCCGAGCGCTGCCGGGCGGACGGGATACCGGTCTTCGACGCGCAGGGCGAGTCGCACGGCCAGGACATCCCTTATATGCCGGTGCTGCAGATGCTGCGCTCCTACTACGGGATCCTCGACGCCGACCCGGAGCAGACCACGCGGGAGAAGATCGCCGGCCGGGCGCTGCTGATCGATCCCGCGCTCGCCGACGACCTGCCGCTGCTCTTCGACTTCCTCGGCGTCCCCGACCCGGCGCGGCCGGTGGCCCAGCTCAGCCCCGAGGCCCGCCAGCGCGCGCTGGAGGCGATGGTCTGCCGGCTGATCGGCGCCGGGGGGCGCCGCGAGCCGCTGGCGATCGTGGTCGAGGACCTGCAGTGGGTCGATGCGGCCAGCGAGTCGATGATCGGCCGGTTGCTGGACGCGACCGAGGGGACGGCGACGATCGCGGTCGTCAACTTCCGACCCGAGTACGAGCGCAGCTGGACCGGCACGCCCGACTACCACGAGATCGCCCTGCGCCCGCTCGGCCTGGAGGACACGCGCGAGCTGCTCCGCGACCTGGCCGGCGAGGACGGCTCGCTCGACGGCCTCGCCGAGCACCTGCACGAGCGCACCGGCGGCAACCCCTTTTTCGTCGAGGAGATCGTCCGCTCGCTGGTCGAGTCCGGCCATCTCGAGGGAGTGCGCGGCGGCTACCGCGTCGCCAAGCCGCTCGACGAGGCCGGCGTGCCGGCGAGCGTGCAGACGGTGCTGGCGGCGCGCATCGACCGGCTCGGCCCGGAGGCAAAGCAGCTGCTGCAGGCGGCATCCGTCGCCGGCCAGGAGGTCGGCGAGCGGGCCCTGGGGATCGTCGCGGGGCTCGACACGCCGGAGCAGGCCGAGCAACCGCTGCGCGAGCTGACCGAGGCCGGCTTCCTCTACGAGGTCGAGCTCTACCCCGAGCGTGTGCTCGCCTTCCGCCACCCGCTCACCCGCGAGGTCGCCTACGGCAGCCAGCTGGCCGAGCAACGGCGGGCCGGCCATACCGCGGCGGCCTGGGCGCTGGTCGAGCTCAACCCGGAGCGCCACGAGGAGCTGGCGGCCCTGATCGCCTCCCACATGGAGCAGGGCGGCGAAGCGCTCGAGGCGGCCCGCTGGGCATCGCGCGCCGCCTACTGGGCCGGACACAGCCGGCCGCGCGAGGCGCTCGGCCTGTGGCAGACGGTGATGCGCCTCGCCGACGAGCTCGGCGCCGGCGAGGAGCCCGAGTCGATGGCCGTTGCCTCGCGCCTGCAGCAGCTCGACTTCGCCTGGCGGCTGGGCATGCCGCGCGAGCAGCAGCTCCGGCTCGAGGACGAGGCCGAGGAGATCGCCGAGCGGATCGGCGACACGCGCTCGCTGGCGCTGCTGCAGACGCTGCGCTCGGGGCGGCCGGGGCTCGAGCAGCGCACCGCCGAGTGGGTCGAGGGGGTCGAGAAGGCGGTGCGGCTCGCGGACGAGTCCGGCGACGAGCACCTGCGCGTGGCGCTGCGCGCGGCCGGCTCCTACGCCTACCTCTGCGCGGGCCGCCTCGACCGCTTCGAAGCCGCCCTGGACGAGGTCGAAGAGCTGGCCGGCGGCGACCGCTCGCTCGGGGCCGGGATCGTGATCGGCAGCCCGCTCGCCTGGGCCTCGATGGGCAGGGGCCTGGCGCAGCGCGACCGGGGCGAGATCGACGAGGCGCAGCGGCTGCTCGAGCGTGCGGTGCGGCTCGCCGAGGAGGACGGCGACCCCGAGACCGCGAGCTGGTCGCGCAGCAACCTCGCGGCGATGCTGCGCCTGCGCGAGCCCGAGGCCGCGGTCGCGGCGGCGCGCAGCAACTGCGAGCGGACCGAGCGGCTCGGCGACGTCTTCTCGCGCAGCCTCGCCCTGGCCAGCCTCGGCCTGACGCTGCTCGGCACCGAGGAGTACGCGGCGGCGCTGGAGGCCAACGAGAAGGCGGAGCGGATCTACCGCGAGGCGATGGGCGGCGGCGGCGAGATGGAGGTCTGGCGCGCGGGCCTGCGCGCCGAAGCGCTCTCCGGCCTCGGTCGCGGCGAGGAGGCGGTTGCGGTCGCCGAGTGGGCGGTAGCGCTCGCCGGCGAGCGCGAACTGTTCTGGTCGCTCTCCCTCGCCTCGCTGGCGCTGGCGCGGGCACGGGTCGCCGCGGGCGATCGCGAGGGAGCGCTGGCGGCGCTCGAGCAGACCGAAGCCGCCGCCGAGCGGACCGGCGCGACGCTCGTCGTGGCGGTCGTGGACGAGGAGCGCCGCGAGATGGCGGGCGAGCCGGCGGGCTGAGCCGCTATCGCCGGCCCGCCGGGGCGAGGCTGCGGCGCAGGAAATCGATCTGGTCGGCGACCATCGGCTCGAACGCCTCGCCGAGAAAGGGGTCGTAGTGCCCGCCGGGATAGAGGCGCAGCTCCCCGCGCGGCGCCGCTTCGGCCGCGCGCCTGCCCAGCGCGGGCGGGTTGACGTCGTCGTCCTCGGTGATGCAGTAGAGGATCGGGCAGGCGATGCCGCCGGCCTTGCGCGCCAGGCGGTAGGGCGGCGCCAGCGCCGCCCGCGCGCAGACCGCGTTGCGCCAGCTCGAGCCGGAAGCCGTCATCGCCGCGAAGCCGGGCTGCGAGTCGGGGCTGGTCAGCAGGCCGGGCGCGCCGGGTGGGCCGGCGGCGGGCACCCGGAACGGCTCGGCGCCGCGCAGCGCCCGCGCGCCGTCGCGCAGACCGGCGCCGGCGAGGCGGAGGACGTGGCGGGCGCCGCCGATGTGGAGCAGCGAGCGCAGGCCGTCGACGACCGGGGCGACGCAGATCGCCGCGCCGATCGCGGGCTCGGTCAGGGCCAGCGACTGGACGTGGCCGCCCCCCAGCGAGTAGCCCCAGAGCGCGATCCGCCCCGGGTCGACGGCCTCGAGCGAGCGGGCGCAGCGGATCGCGGCGCGCCAGTCGTCGCGCTGGCGCCCGGCGAGCATCAGCCCGCGCGGCTCGCCCTCGCTGCGGCCGAAGTAGCGGTAGTCGAAGGCGAGGGCGGCGAACCCGGCGGCGGCGAAACGCTGCGCGTAGAGCGCCAGGCCCTGGTCGTAGACGCAGGAGGCGCCGCTGCCGAGGACGACGCAGGGGGCCGGCTCGCCGGCGGGCTCCGCCGGCGGGAAGAGCCAGGCGGCGCATTGCTCGCCGCCGGACTCGAAGCGGAGCTCCTCGGCGTCCCGGGCGGTCTGCGGGCGCACGACTACAACCCGGTCGCGCGGGCGACGAGCCAGTCGACGAGACGGGTGGGCAGCAGCTTCTTCGCCAGCGCCTGGCCGCGGGCGTCGGCGCCGACGAGGTAGCGGGTGCGCGGGCGGCGGGCGGCGAGCGCGTGCTCGATCCGCTCGGCGACCTTCTCCGGCGCGATGCCGCGCTCGCCGGTCTTGCGGGCGACCTCGCGGTAGGCCTCGATCGCCCTGCCGTAGAGCTCGGCGTGGCCCTCGCGGGAGCGCTCGGCGAGCGCGTCGACCTCGGCCTGGCCGCGTTCCCAGATCGGCGTCGCGATCGAGCCCGGCTCGACCACGGCGACCCTGATCCCCCAGGGCCGCAGCTCCTGGCGGAAGACGTCGCCGACCGCCTCGAGCCCGAACTTGGCGGCGTGGTAGGCGCCGAACATCGGGAAGGCCATCAGGCCGCCGATCGAGGTGATGAAGACGATGCGGCCGCGGCCGGCGCGGATCGCCGGCAGCAGCGCCTGGGTGACGGCGACCTGGGCGCTGAGGTTGACGTCGATCTGGCGCCTGAAGTCCTCGATCGGCAGCGTCTCCAGCGGCCCCGGCACGGCGATGCCGGCGTTGTTGACCAGCCCGTCGAGCCCACCGGAGCCCGTCGCCTCGCCGATCCGCTCCGCCGCGGCGTCGATCTGCACCGCGTCGAGCACGTCGAGCATCAGCGGCGTCATCCGCTCCGATCCCGCGTCCCGCAGCGACTCCGCGTCCTCCCCCCTGCGCACCCCGGCGAAGACGCGCCAGCCCTGGCGGTCCAGCCGCAGCGCGGTCGCCCGACCGATGCCCGTGGATGCCCCGGTGATCAGTACCGACTTCATGGTCCGCCTCGATATTGAAGCTTTTTGCCCCCTATGGTGGGGACAAAGCTTCAATATGCGGTGGATGAGGGCGTTCGTGACGGGCGGGTCGGGGTTCATCGGCGGGCGGCTGGTCGAGCGGCTGGTCGGCGAAGGGGCGGCGGTGCGGGCGCTGGCGCGGTCGCAGGAGTCGGCCGAGCGGGTCGCGGCGCTCGGGGCCGAGCCGGTGCGCGGCGATATCGGCGACCGGGGCTCGCTTGCCGCCGCCGCGGAGGGCTGCGACACCGCCTTCCACCTCGCCGCCCATGTCGCCGACTTCGGCCCCTGGGAGGACTTCGAGCGCGGCAACGTCGAGGGCACGCGCAACGCGCTCGCCGCCTGCGCCGAGGCGGGCGTGCGGCGCTTCGTCCACTGCGGCACCGAGGCCGCGCTGATGGCCGGTGAGCCCCTGGTCCGGGTCGACGAGACGACGCCGCTGCGGCCCGATTCGCCGGCGCCCTATCCGGCGACCAAGGCGAAGGCCGAGCTGGCGGTTCGCGACGCGAGCCGCGAGGGCTTCGAGACCGTCGTCGTGCGCCCGCGCTTCGTCTGGGGTAGGGGCGACACGACCCTGCTGCCGGAGATAGTGAGGACGGTGGAGGCGGGCCAGTGGGCCTGGATCGGCGGCGGCCGCAACGTCACCGACACGGCCCACGTCGACAACGTCGCCGAGGCGATGCTGCTGGCGGCGGAGAAGGGGCGGCCCGGCGAGGCCTACTTCGTCACCGACGACGAGCCGGTCGAGTTCCGCGAGTTCATCAGCGCGATGCTGCGCACCCAGGGCGTCGAGCCCCCCGACCGCTCGCTGCCCGCCTGGAGCGCGCTGCCGCTGGCGAAGCTGAGCGAAGCCCTGTGGCGACTGCTGCCGCTGAAGGGCGACCCGCCGATGACCACCTTCCGCGCCTGGGTGCTGACCCAGGAGTGCACGATCGACATCGCCAAGGCCCGCACCGAGCTCGGCTACGTCCCGATCGTGACCCGCGAACAGGGCCTCGCCGAGCTCTAGCCGCGGCGGGCGCGGTGGCGCTCGAGCTCGGCCACCAGCAACTTGGTGTGCAGGGCGGCGATCAGGTCCTGCAGGGGCTCGGAGCCTGATTCGAGCATCTCGACGACGCGCTCGGGGGGGACCTCGCCGGCGAGGCGGTCCATGACCATCTCGACCTCCTGGCCGACCAGCTCTTCGAGCGCCTTCTTGTAGCGCAGGGTGTCGTAGACGGTGAAGCCGATCTGCTCGTCGTAGCCGCCGGCGCGGAAGCGACCGATCGCCTCGATGATCTTGATGTCCGAGGGCGAGTAGCCGCGGCTGTTGGGGCTGAGCACCTCGATCTCCTCCAGCCGGTCGAGCACCTCCCTGGGCACGCCGTAGCGCTCGCGCACCTCGGTGGCGCTGGTGCGGGTGCGCTCGCCGCCCAGCGCCCGCTCGAGGATGCGGTCCTCGAGCTCGACCATCGCCCGCGCCCGCTCGGGGCCCTCGTCGAGCACCGACTTGATCGCCTTCAGCGGCATGAAGCGCTCCTCCTGCAGCTGCTTGATCAGGCGGATCCGGTCGACCAGCTCGGGTGGGTAGTAGGCCATGTTGCGACTCGTCTTCACCCCTTCGGGCAGGAGGCCCTCACGCAGGTAGTGCTTGATCGTCGGCACCGGCACGCCGGACGCTTCGGCCAGCTCGCCTATTCGCAGCCCCGTCTCGGTCTTCATGCGCGGAAGGTGGCTGCGCCGTCGGCGCTGGGGCCGGCGGCGGCGCCGGACTCGATCATCGCGGCGATCTCCTCGTCGGAGTAGCCGGCCTCGCGCAGGGCCTCGCCGGTGTGCTCGCCGAAGGCGGGGGCGGGGCGGGTCGGGTCGCCGGGGGTACGGCTCATCTTCACCGGCACGCCGAGCTGGCGCACCTCCCCCAGCCCCGGCTGCTCGATCGAGCTGACCATCCCGCGCGCCCGCACCAGCTCCGAGTCGAGCGCCTCGCCGACGTCGAGCACCGGCTCGATGCAGCAGTCGTGCTCGTCGTTGAACCGCTTCCACTCGTCGCGGCTGCGCCCGCGGAAGACCTCGGCGACCTTTGCCCAGGCCTCCGATCCCGGCGCCTCGAACTGGGCCTCGATCAGGTCCGGCCGCTCGACCCCGTTGCAGAAGGCGGCCCAGAACTTCGGCTCGAGGGCGCCGCAGGTGATCCAGCCGTCGGCCGCCTCGTAGGGGTAGTAGCAGAGCAGGCCGCCGGCGAGCTGCTGCTCACCGCGCCGCGGCGCCTCGCCGTCGCAGAAGTAGCGGCCGGCGACCAGGGCCAGCCACGACAGCGCCCCGTCGGCCATCGAGACATCGACCATCTGGCCCTCGCCGGAGCGGCGGCGCTCGTGCAGCGCCGCCATCACGCCGAAGGCCGCCATCAGCGCGCCGCCGCCGAGGTCGGCGATCTGGCCGCCGGACTGGACCGGCGGCCCGTCCCTGGCGCCGGTCAGGCCGAGCAGCCCGACCAGGCCGAGGTAGTTCATGTCGTGCCCGGCGCGCTGCGCGTAGGGGCCGTCCTGGCCGTAGCCGGTGATCGCACAGAAGACGATCGCCGGGTTGGCCTCGCGCATGCGCTCGTAGCCGACGCCGAGCTTGTCGAGCACGCCGGGGCGGAAGCCGTCGAGGACGACGTCGTGGCGCTCGACCAGGCGCAGCAGCGCCTCGCGCCCGGCGTCGCTCTTGAGGTCGAGCCGGACCGAGCGCTTGCCGCGATTGAGCGCCAGGTAGAGCGAGGAGCGCGTGCCCTGCTCCTGCTGGGACTCGTCGCCGTAGTAGGGCGGCGCCCAGCGGATGTAGTCGCCCATGCCGGTGTCCTCGACCTTCAGCACCTCGGCGCCGAGGTCGGCGAGCAGCAGCGAGCAGAAGCCGCCCGGCAGGAGCCTGCTCAGGTCGAGGACCCGGACGTCGCTAAGCGGCAGATCGCTCACGTTTCGGGACCCCCAGCAGCTCGCGCGCCTCGGCGACCGTCGCCGCTCGGCGCCCGGTGTCCTCGGCCATCTGACGCGCCTTGGCGATCAGCTCGCCGTTGGACTTCGCCATCTCGCCGTCGGGCAGGTAGAGGTTGTCCTCGACCCCGGCGCGGACGTTGCCGCCGAGCACGAGCGAGGCGCCGAGCAGCTTCCACTGGTCGCGCGAGATCCCGATCGTCTGCCACTGGTGCGCCTCGGGACCGCCGGGGACCTGGTCGGCCATGAAGCCGACGTTGCGCGGGGTCGGCCGGATGCCGCCGTTGACCCCCATCACCAGCGAGACCTGCAGCGGCGTGCGCTCGAGCAGGCCCATGTCGATCAGCGGGTCGAGGTTGGCGACGTGGCCGGCGTCGAAGCACTCGTGCTCGGGCTTGATCCCGAGCTCGCGCATCGCCGTGAGGAACTCGATGATCGTGTCGAAGCTGTTCTCGAAGACCGCCTTGAAGACGAAGTCCTTGCGCCGCTTGGAGTACTTGGCGTAGTTCATCGAGGACATGTTGAGCGCGGCGACGTCGGGGCGGCAGGCGCGCAGGTACTCGATCCGCTTCTCGATCGGGATCCCGATCGCGCCGGTCGAGTAGTTGACGATCACGTCGCCGACCTCGGCCAGGATCGCCGCGGTGATCGCCTCGAAGTCCTCGACCTCGTAGGAGGGCGTGCCGTCGGGCTTGCGCGCGTGGATGTGGATCTGCGAGGCGCCCTCGTCGACCGCACGGCGCGCCTCGGCCGCGTACTCCTCCGGCGTGTAGGGGATCGCCGGGCACTGGTCGCGGTTGGCGATCACGCCGCTGATCGAGCAGCTGATCACAACCGGGTCCTCGAAGCGGCTCATACGGGCATCACCCCGTGGCGTTTCTTCGGCTTCTCGACGTGCTTGTTGCGCGCCATCCGCAGCGCCTCGACGATCGTCGGACGGGTCTCGCGCGGGTCGATGATGTCGTCGATCACGGCGTTGCCGGCGGCGATGTATGGGTCGATCTGCTCGCGCACCGCGGTCAGCATCGCCTCGCGCGTGGCCTCCGGGTCCTCGGCGGCCTCGATCGCCGAGCGGCCGATGATTTCGACCGCACCCTCGGCGCCCATCACCGAGATCTCGGCCCCGGGCCAGGCGACGATCAGGTCGGGCTCGTAGGCCTTGCCGCACATCACGTAGTAGCCGGCGCCGTAGGCCTTGCGCACGATCACGGTGATCTTCGGCACCGTGGCGCGGCTGACCGCGTAGAGCATCTTCGCCCCGTGGCGGATGATCCCGGCGTGCTCGACCTTCGAGCCGACCATGAAGCCGGGCACGTCCTGGAGGAAGACGAGCGGCACGTTGAAGGCGTCGCAGAGGTTGATGAAGCGGGCGGCCTTGTCGGCGGAGTCGTTGTCGAGCACGCCGGCCAGCTGCTTGGGCTGGTTGGCGACGATCCCGACCGGCTGGCCGCCGAAGCGGGCGAAGCAGGTGATCAGGTTCTTGGCGAACTTCGGCTTGAGGTCGAACCACTCGCCGTCGTCGACGATCTCGGCGATCACCTCGTACATGTCGTAGGGCTTGCGCGAGGAGTCGGGGACGATCTCGAGCAGCTTCTCCGAGCGGCGATCGTCGGGGTCATCGGTCGCGACGATCGGCGGGCGGGCCTCGCAGTCGGCCGGGAAGTAGGAGAGATACTGCTTGACCGCGGCGATGCACTCCTCGTCGTCCTTTACCTCGAGGTCCCCCACGCCGGACTTGCGGCAGTGAACCTTGGCCCCGCCGAGCTCCTCCATCGAGATGTCCTCGCCGGTCACGGCTTTGGTCAGGTGCGGGCCGGCGAGCGCCATCGCCCCCTGGCCGGAGACCATCGGCACGAAGTCCGAGAGCGCCGGGATGTAGGCGGTGCCGGCGGCGCAGGGGCCCATCATCGCCGCGACCATCGGGATCACGCCCGACATTTCGACCTCCTCGCGGAAGAGGTGGCCGGAGCCGGCGAAGAGCGAGCCCGCCGCCTCCTGGATGCGGGCGCCGGCCGAGTCGAGCAGCCAGACGAACGGCATCCGCTTGGAGAGCGCCATCTCGCGCAGGCGGGTGACCTTGAGCTCGCCGGTCATCCCCATCGAGCCGGCCATCACGGTGAAGTCGTAGGC
>DASTVL010000183.1:0-9437 GCA_035759115.1 Solirubrobacterales bacterium
ACTGTTCGCGCAACTTAACGTGTCTTATCCAAAAGGGCAGAGGGATTTGCCTCCCCCAGCTCGATGCCACTCGGCACGTTCACTCCCATGACGAATCGAGCGGCATCCGAGGTTTTGGGCGGTGATCCTGGTCGGGTCACCGCCCAACCTCGGACAGGCGAAGTAGTGCAACAGATCATGAGATCACCCCGACAATTGTTGCCGTCGTCGTGAGGGCAAGTTACGCGCAGTATTGGGCATCCCTTCCGGAGAAGGCCAAGCACCCGCGTCGGATCCCGATCTTGGAGGCCCTCTGGTACATCGACGAGCCGCTTTCGGCGGTCTCGTTGGTCAACGTGTTCGACGGCAAGGACATCAGCATGTGGGACGCTGCACATGACCTGCGTGTGCTGGAGGAGCTTGGTGTGGTTGAGGCCTATCCGGCCGGCCATGACCCGCTGGCGAGGCGCGATGCTTTTGATCTGCCCTACCGCCTCAAGGCCGGCGGCCTCGGCAATGCCGGGTAGGCCGTCCGCGATGGACGCGGACAGATTTCCACTTGCCGACCTACCTGCGATTGGAGCACCGGGGAGCCGGGAGTCAACCCCTGCGGGGTCGGGCGCGAAGCGCCCTTGACGCCAGGCTCCCCGGTGCTAACGCTGTGAGTAGGTCGGCGGCCCACTATCGCTCACTCGTCGCGCTTGCCGTAGTAGACGACGAAGGCCTGCTTGAAGCCATGTCGCTCATAGAAGCGGTGAGAGTCGACGTTGCTGGTCGCGGCAGTGATTGCCATCTCGCAGATATCGCGCTCGGCGAGCCTCGACCAGGCGGCCTCGAGCAGCTGTGCTCCAAGCCCTGAGCGCCGCTGCGCGGACACGACAGAGAGCGTCTCCAGGTTCGCGATGGAACCCGTCTCCCACGCCGCGAAGCCGGGGGCGACGGTGAGGAACGCGTAGCCCGCCACCGCGCCGTCTCGCTCGGCGATGACGAAGAAGGTTTCGGGGTCTGCCAGCCAGCCTTCGTATTTGGCCCGACGACGCTCCCAGGCATCGGCGAGGCCGCGCGGCGGCGTCTCATCCCCCAGGGACGGGACCACCGTGGAGTGGTGCTCCTGCAATGCGTTCCAGGCCGGCTCCACCAGATCGAGGTCCGCCGGATCGCTGCTGTAGCGCAGCGAGGTCGTGGGCTTCTCTGCCGCCACGCCCTGAGTCAAACACAAGATCGGGCCGGCCACGAAGGTGGAAAAACCCGTGGAATCGGATTCCACCGCCGCACCGCTTGCCAGAGCCGTAGGGGACGGAATTCAGCAGCCGCCCGCCCAACATTGGGGTCGACCGGGGTCGGCTGAGCCAGGCCGGGTTTGACGGAGACCTTGATCTACCCCCGATCTGATGGAGTCCTGTTTCTAGAGTCCTTCGGCCCCAAGGAGGATTCAGATGCCCCGCAGGTACCCACCAGAGGTTCGTCGTCAGGTGATCGAGCTAGCTCGATCAGGCACCAAAGTCGCCCAGCTCGCCGAGACCTTCGGTATGAGCGACGCCACCATCTATAGCTGGCTCAATCAGGAGAAGGTCGACCGCGGTGAGATCGAGGGCGCAAGCACCGACCAGGCACTGGAGCTCGCGGCCGCCAAGCGCCGAATCAAGCAGCTGGAGACCGAGCTGGCGGCCTCGCGAAAAGTCAACGAGGTCTTCCTCGAAGGCGACGTTCCCCCAAAAGGCTCTTCCCGGTGATCGACTCTCTGACCGGGCAGGGGATCAACGTGCGGCACGCCTGTCAGGTGCTCGGCGTCTGGAGTCGGGCTACTACGCCTGGAAGGGCCGACCCGACCCACCGCGCACCCAGCGGCGGATCTGGCTGGCCGGCGAGATCGCCGACGTCCACAAGGCCTCCGGAGGTACCTACGGCTACCAGCGCGTGACAGCCGAGCTGCGCAATGGCCGCGAGATCGTCGTCGGCCACAACACGGTCGGCAAGATCATGCGTGAGCTGGGATTAAAGGGCTTGCCGACTCGCCGGCTTCCGAAGGGAGCGCGGATAGCGCAGGTCACCTCGCTTGACCTTGTGCGCCGCGTGTTTCGCCGCGACGGGCCCAACCAGCTGTGGATGACCGACATCACCGAGCACCCGACAAGGGAAGGCAAGGTCTACTGCTGCGTCGTCCTCGACGCCTTCTCCCGGCTCGTCGTCGGCTGGTCGGTCGAAAGCACCCAGACGACGGTGCTGGTGACCAATGCACTCGGCATGGCCACCGCCCGCCGCGATCGCGCCGACGGGCTCGTCATATATTTCGACCGCGGGGTGCAATTTACGTCCTGGGCCTTCAGCCGCAAGGTCCGAGATGCCGGTCTCGCCCCGTCGATGGGTGCCGTCGGCAGCGCATACGACAATGCGATGGTCGAGTCGTTCTGGGGGCGGATGCAGGTCGAGCTCTTCAACCGCAAACGCTGGAAAACCCGGATCGAGCTCGCCAATTCGATCCACGACTACATCGAGCTCTTCCACAACACCCGCCGCCGGCACTCGGCGCTCGGGATGCTCACGCCAACCGAATATGAGGATCTACACAACGCAACCCAGGCCGCCTGACTCCAGAATCCCGACTCCAGTTTTTCGGGGCTAGATCAGTCTCCGTCAAACCCGGTCTGGCTCAAACGGGGGTTGTGGGGCTTCGTTGTCAAGCTCGTGTTCAAGCGCTGTGTTAACGAGCTGCGGCACGGCGACTCCGCGCTCATGGGCCGCCTGCTCCGCTCGCTCCAAGAGCTTCGGATCTACTTCGACCGTTTTTCCAGACGTACCAGCGATGTCTGGATTCTATCGCCGCCTGTCCCGGTGTCGGCTTCGCAGGGTCGGTCCCTACGTGTTCTCGGGGGTCGGCGAGGGGCCGTCCTCGTCTTGAATCTCGCCAGCAGCCCTCTTGATCTCTCGGTCGAGACTTGCCACCACTCCGTCGCTGGGGTCCGTGAGATCGACGGCCCGGCCAGCCACCGTTGTCTCTTCCAAGTGGGAGTAGAGGGCGTCGTCGGGCGGGGGTCGCCCCGGGGAATGCGCGATCTGACCCCTAACAATCGACTGGGAGGACTTGGTTACGGCAATGACGACGCTGAGTTGGCTGGGTCCGTACCCGCCCAGCCGACTGCATAGCGGCACGATGACCCGCCAGAGGGCGGCGATCATCTCTCCTGGCGGGGGTGCCTGCGCCACGTCGCCATCGCTGAGCGTCAGGCTGGCGGCGACCGACCCATCCCAATTAGCCTGCGTCAGCCAAGTGCTACGAGTCGTGGCGACAACCTCATCATTGACCCCCCACGTCCTTTGCCCATTGAAATGAAGCAAGGCCGCATGGGCATCTTGCTCTTGTCGGTGGCCAACATCATCGGGATGGCCTTGGGGACGAAGGCCCGAAAGCAGGTCCCAGCTCGCCTGAACCATCGCGTTGCGCGTCTCCTGCGTGAACAGCCGGGACGAAATGTCGTCAGTCTCGTGCGCCAGGGGAGCTAGACCGACTGCCAGGCCGACCGACTTCTGGAAAAACCAGCCCGACGCATCCAGCGCGCGCTTCGCTGCTCGAGGGGCGAGTTGCGCGGCGCGGGTGCGGGCGTTCTCGCCGCGCCGAAACAGCTTGTCGAGCAAGATTGGGTCCTCGACCGGCAGCGTCTCGCCAGTTACGCGCTCATAGACACGGCCTTGCGGGGTCATGCAGGGCGGCACCGCCACCGGCTCGATCTGAACCACGATGGCGATCTTGTCCTCTGCCCGGTGCCAGGTGTTCACCGCGAAGCGCGGTTCCGGCTGCAATCCGCGAAGGATCTGACCGATCCATACCTTGGGCTCGTTTACGGGTGGGGTGATGCCGGGCAAGTCCCATCCTTCGCCTTCAGCCTTGCGAGCGCCAAGGATCAAGTAGCCGCCAATCTGATTGGCGAAGCCGCAAGCAGCCTTGCGGATTGAATCCGGTCGCAGCGAGGATTGCTCGGTATCTGCCTTGGCCTCCCAGGTCACGCCCTCTTGGTCGGCCTCGCGCAGGAATGCCTCCACATCCTCTACGGCAAGGTTTGACCAGGTGGCCCCAAAGAGATCGAACATGGCTCGGCTACCTTAGAGTCGGGATCCGACCTCATCGGGGCGTTCGGGCGTCAACTGCGATTCGATTTTCCGCGTGCCGTGGAGACCCGACATATGCTCGGCCCGTGAGCGAACCGTGGGATGAATACCCCGACGTGCCGCCTGTGTGGGACGAGGACGAGTGCCTTCCCCTTGAACAGCTCCATCCCCTCGTGCACGGCGCCAGCCGTCGGTTTCTCGACGCTGGGGAGGAGGACGAGGCGGTAAGCGCGGCATGGAATGCCCTTCGAGACCTGCTTCGGGCGCGGCTCAATAGCCATCAGGACGGCATGAAGCTCATCGATGAAATCGGTTCGGCTCGTTCCGCCCGACTGAATCTGACGCCGAACCAAACGGTCTCCCAGCAGAGCCAGCATGAAGGGATCCGGCACATATTGCGTGGCTTGGTTTCGTATGCCCGGAACCCCATCGCCCATGACTCTGCGCATCCCTTCGCAGGGAATCGCGACGAGGCCATCCATGTTTTGACTGCAATGAGTCTGGTCGCTGAGCACGTCGAAGCGGCCGGGACGCGCGGCAATGTCAAGGAAGCGGTGGACCTCCTGTGTGAGCCCGATGTGCCGCTGGGTGATGAGGCCATTGCCGCGGCGATCTCACGAGCGGGCCGCAGCCAGTTCGGACCGCTGGTGGACTCGATCGTAACCGCGCTCGGCGAAAGACAGGACGACGCTCGCGTCTCCAGCGCCTTGCTCGCTGGCTACACCCTCTGCCTTCGGCGCTCGGTTGATCCCGACGTATTTCAGGCCGCAGCGCACGCGACTAGTCGATTGCTAATGAAAGCCTCAACGACGGACTGCGGATTGCTTCTCCTGCGCCGGGGAGTTACCCCCAGACTTGATCCCTTTGCATACGCCAAGGTCATCAGCATCATCGACGAGCCAGGCGAGAAGGAGGATTCTTTCCTGTCGCCTTCCCGAGCGGGGGAGATTGCCGCCTCTGTGAAGGAGGAGGATCGCGAGCGTCTAGCGCGACAGCGGTTGTCTGAGCTGAAGGACAGCGATGCCGGGAGGGCAGGAGAGGCCGCCGAATTCCTAGCGAACGCACTGCACGAGGATCAAGCCAGGTTGCCTACCGGCCTTCAGGAGCGGTTCATCGCCGTGACCGCTGAGCGGCTAGCAGCTCGTGGCGAGCGCGAGATCGACGCGAGCCTCCGGCGTGTATTCCCATTTCCGAGTTTGAGCTTCAACCTCTACTTCATCGAAGGACTCCGCAAGGCAGAGGCGGGGTCAGACGTGAGCGAGCTGCATTTTGCGTTCGTGCGGGAGTTCGAGAGTTTGAATCGCTGGCCTCGGCGGCGAGGCCCCAGCCAGTAGCGGACTTGGGGCTGACTGGCGCACGGACTGGCGCATTGGCGCTCTGGCGAGGTTGAGCGAGAGCGCGGACGCCGAGGATTTGGCTCCACAACAGAAAACGCCCCGCCGGGGAGGCGGGACGTTTCTGGGGTTACTACAGGGAGGAGAGATATGTATCTCTATATATGTGGATCCGTGGGAGGTAGGTGAGCCCTTGATGTGCCGCGGACGGAGCCGATGGGAGTCGACTGCGCATATGAGCGGCGCCAGGCCCGACCAGGAAGTTTGGTTAGTGCTTTATCGATCCTCTCTCGTAAATCCTTGAATCAAGATACGAACATACGTGCGATTTGTGTGTGAGGCGAGTCACAGAGGCCGTGCAGTCGGCGTCGGTGGCTCGATCAATGGAGTCTGCTACCCAATTCTAATGACTCGCTAAACCTCTGGCAAGGACTTTCTGATCGCAGGATTCCGCCGCTGTACCGTTCTCGGCGTGGCGCAAGTCGGCTCCAAAGCGCGGATAGACGCCGTTCTGGCCGAGCGGGGCCTGTTTCCGTCGCGCACGAGCGCCGCCGCCGCGGTGCGCGCCGGCGAGGTCAGGGTCGGCGCCGACGGGCCGGTCGCGCTGCGCCCCAGCCAGCTCGTCGATCCCGATGCCGATCTGCGGCTCGACCGGGGCCCGCGCTTCGTCTCGCGCGGCGGGATCAAGCTCGGCAACGCGCTCGACGCCCTCGGGCTCGACGTCTCCGGGCGCAACTGCCTCGACGTCGGCGCCTCGACCGGCGGCTTCACCGACTGCCTGCTGCAGCGCGGCGCCGCGCACGTCGCCGCCCTCGACGTCGCCTACGGCCAGATCGACGTGCGGATGCGGGAGGATCCGCGCGTGACCGTGATCGAGCGCCTCAACGCCCGCGCCCTGACCCCGCCCGATCTTCCCTTTGCGCCCGATCTGGCGACGATCGACGTCTCTTTCATCTCGCTGCGCAAGGTGCTGCCGGCGGTCTCCGCCTGCCTCGGGGCGGGCGGCGAGGTCCTGGCGATGGTCAAGCCCCAGTTCGAGCTGGGCCGCGAGCGCGTGCGCAAGGGCGTCGTCCGCGACGCAGCCGACCGCCGCGAGGCGGTCCTCGCCGTCGCCGAGGCCGCCATCGAGCTGGGCCTGCCGCCGCGCGGCGTCGCCTCCTCGGGGCTGCCGGGGCCGAAGGGCAACCGCGAGACCTTCGTCCTCTGCGGCGGCGACGGCGCGCCGCTCGCCGACGTCGAGGCCGCGGTCGAGGCGGCGGGCATATGAGCGAGCGGCTGGCGACACTGATCACGCACTCGCACCCGCCGGCGACGACGGAGGCGGTCGAGCTGGCCGTCGCCGTCGCGCGCGAGGCCGAGTGGCGGCTCGTCGCCACCGCCGAGGAGGTCGCCAAGCACGACGGCGCGGGCTCGGGGGTCGAAGTCGTTCCGGAGCTGCCGCGCCAGGCCGACCTCTGCCTCGTGCTCGGCGGCGACGGCTCGATCCTCTACGCCCTGCGCCACTTCGCCCGCAGCGGGGTGCCCGTCTTCGGCGTCAACTTCGGCACCGTCGGCTTCCTCGCCGCGGTCGAGCGCGAGCAGGCGGCCGAAGGCCTGCGCCGCGCCTTCGCCGGCGAGATCGAGACGCTTGAGCTGCCCGGGCTCGAGGTCGAGGTCGGCGGCGTCCCGCGCGTCGCCCTCAACGACGTCAGCTTCCTGCGCCGCCCGCACGGCCGCGTCGCCGAGCTCAGCTACAAGATTGCCGACGAGGAGGTCGGCCACGTCCGCTGCGACGGGCTCGTCGCCGCCACCCCGGTCGGCTCGACCGGCTACAACCTCGCCAACCATGGCCCGATCCTCGCCTGGGGCGTGAAGGGCTACGTCGTCTCCTACGTCGCTCCGCACTCGCTGACGGCGCGCGCCCTCGTCGTCGCGCCCGGCGACGTGCTCCACGTCGGCAACGCCGGCGGCCGCGAGCCGGTCGACGTCGCGATCGACGGCGAGCACACCGGCATGCTCGAGTCGGGCGCCGCGCTCGATGTGCGCTTCGCCGACGGCGTCAGCCGCCTCGCCCAGCTGCCGGGAACGAGCTTTTACCAGCGCATACGCGAGAAGTTCGGCCACCTGGCGGTCTGAGGCCGCCTGACCGGCGCATCTCGGCGTCCTCGGTCGCTCGCGTGCAGAGCACGCCACGCTCCCTGCGTCCTTGATCTGCTTGGTCAGCCGACCTCACTGCTACACAGGGAGCATGCTGCGCGAGCTGCGGATCGAGAACCTGTTGCTGATCGAGCGGGCCGAGCTGCGCCTCGGCGAGGGGCTGAACGCGATCACCGGCGAGACCGGCGCCGGCAAGACCGTGCTCGCCCACTCGCTCGACCTGCTCATGGGGGGCAAGGCGCGGGCGCAGATCGTCCGGCCCGGCGCCGAGGAGGCCTGGGTCGAGGGCGTCTTCGACCTGCCCGAGGGGATGCTCGACGACCCCGAGCTGGCCGATGTCGCCGCACGCCTGCCCGAGGGCGCGGAGGAGATCGTGCTCGGGCGGCGCGTCTCCGCCTCCGGGCGCACCGCCGCCTTCCTCGCCGGCCGCGCCGCCACCGCCGCCGACCTGAAGCTGCTCGGCGGTCGCCTGCTCGCCTTCTACGGACAGCACGAGCACCGCAAGCTGACGATCGCCTCGGCGCAGCTGGAGATCCTCGACGGCTTCGCCGGCGCCGACCACCTCTCCCTGCGCGAGCGCTACCGCGCGGCGCACCGCGAGTGTCTGCGGCTGGAGGCGGAGCTGGCTGAGCTGCGCGAGCGCGACGGCTCACGCGAGCGCGACCTCGATCTCTACCGCTACGAGCTGGCCGAGATCGAGGAGGTCGCGCCCGACCCGGCCGAGGACGCAGAGCTGAGCGCCGAGCGCGAGCGCCTGCGCCACGCCGAGGGCCTGCGCGAGGCGGCGCTCGGCGCCCTGGCCGGCGCCGCCGGCGCCGAGGAGGACGGCGGTGGCGCGGCGAGCGCCCTCGCTGCCGCCGAAGCTCAGCTGCGCGGCGTCGCCGGGGTCGACGGGGAGCTCGATGCGCTCGGCGAGCGGCTCGCCGCGCTCGCGGTCGAGCTCGACGACGCGGCGGCGGGGCTGCGCGGCTACCTCGACGGGATCGAGGCCGACCCGGAGCGGCTCGCCGCGGTCGAGGAACGGCTGGAAGCGGTCGACCGGCTGCAGCGCAAGCACGGCGGCAGCGTCGAGTCGGTGCTCGCCCACGCCGAGCGCTGCCGGGCCGAGATCGAGCGCCTCGAGGGGGCCGAGACCCGTGGCGCCGAGGCCGAGACCGCCCTCGCCGAGGCCGAGGCGCAGCGCGCGAAGCTCGGTGAGCGACTGAGTAAGGGCCGCGCCAGGGCAGCCGGGCCACTGCGCGAGCAGGTCGCCGCCGCATTGGAGGGCCTGGCGATGCCGGGCGCCGAGCTCGAGGTCGAGCTCGAGCCGCACGCGGCGGGCTACGGGCCGCACGGCCGCGAGTCGGTCGAGCTGCGGATCTCGCCCAACCCCGGCATGGCGCCGGCGCCGCTGCGCGACGCCGCCTCCGGCGGCGAGCTCTCGCGGGTGATGCTGGCCCTGACCGGCCTCGGCGCGGGGGCTGGGGCGGGGACTCTGGTCTTCGACGAGATCGACGCCGGCGTCGGCGGCAAGACCGCCCGCATCGTCGGCGAGCGCCTGCGCGCCCTCGGAGACGACCGCCAGGTGCTCTGCATCACCCACCTGCCGCAGGTCGCCTCGCTGGCGCCGACCCACTTCCGGCTCGAGAAGGACCTCAGCGGCGAGACCGCGGCGGCGACCGTGCAGCGCCTCGACGGCGAGGGCGTGGTCGAGGAGATCCGCCGCATGCTCGGCGGCGAGAGCTCCGACGAGGCGGCGGATCAGCACGCGCGCGAACTGCTTGCAGCCGCCTGACGTGCCGGTGCGTAGAGGTCCCGATGGACCGCTACGCCCCGGCACGTCGCTGTAGAGCGGCTAACCTCAGGGCGTGGCTACCGCCAGTCGTCGTCGCCTTCCTGCGCTGC
>DASTVL010000184.1:0-10687 GCA_035759115.1 Solirubrobacterales bacterium
GAAGGTGACGATGAAGGCGAGCGAGAACAGCATCGCGGTCGAGTAGGTGTGGATCTTGCCGAAGTAGAGCGTGCCCAGCCAGGAGAAGATCTTGATCCCGGTCGGCACCGCGATCAGCAGCGTCGTGATCATCATCGGCACCCGCAGCCAGGCGAACATGCCGGCGACGAACATGTGGTGTGCCCAGACCGAGTAGCTGAGCACGACGATCCCGATCAGCGCCAGCGCCATCAGCCGGTAGCCGAAGATCGGTTTACGGGCGTGCGTGGAGATGACCTCGGAGATGATCCCGAACCCGGGCAGCATCATGATGTAGACGGCCGGGTGCGAGTAGAACCAGAAGATGTGCTGGTAGCTGATCACGTCGCCGCCGCCGGCGAACTGGAAGAACTGGGTGCCGAGGGCGCGGTCGAAGAGGATCATGAACTGGGCGCCGGCGATGAACGGGGTCGCGGCGACGACCAGCAACGAGGTCGAGAGGTTGGCCCAGACCAGCAACGGCATGCGCCAGAAGGTCATTCCGGGCGCACGCATAGTGATGATCGTGACTAAGAAGTTGAGAGCGGTCGCTATCGACGACGCTCCCGCGAACTGCACGCCCAAGTTGAAGAACGACTGGCCCAGCGGAGCGCCGGTGGAGAGCGGCGCGTAGCCGGTCCAGCCGGCGTCGAAGGCGCCGCCGGGGGCGAGGTAGCTGCCGATGAAGAGCAGTCCCGCCAGCGGCAGCATCCAGAAGCTGAGCGCGTTGAGCCGCGGGAAGGCCATATCCGGCGCGCCGATCATCAGCGGCAGGACGTAGTTGGCGAGGCCGGCGAAGACCGGGATGACGAAGACGAAGATCATCAGCACGGCGTGCGTCGAGAAGAGCCCGTTGAAGGTCGAGGCGTCGACGATCTGGGCGCCCGGCTGGGCCAGCTCGGCGCGGATCAGCATCGCCAGCAGGCCGCCGATGAAGAAGAAGATGAACGTCGTGACGACGTACTGGACGCCGATCACCTTGTGGTCGGTGTTGAAGCGGAAGTAGTCCTTCCAACTCTTGGCGCCGTGCTGGGAGTGGTCGTCGGGGATCGTCGGCATGCCCGCGGCCCAGCGCAGCCAGTAGTCGAAGCAGCCGAACCCGGCGAGGAAGCCGAGCGGAGCGGTGATCAGCGGCACGACGACGTGCGGGTAGCCGGTCTGCTCGGTCTGCCAGATCGGCAGCCCGGAGACCTCTCGCAGGACGACGACGAGAGCGACGCCGAAGGCCGCCGCCGCGACGGCGCCGAACAGGCCTCGGATCCATCCCGGTTGCTTGATCGCAGCCACCATCAGTAGATGACCAACTCCATGGCCGCGTGCGACTGGGGGCGCGCGTGGCCAAGCAGATCAAGGACGCAGGGTGCAGCCTTTGCTGGTTGCAAAGGCAAACCCGAGGACGCAGAGATGTGCAGTGCCACGCGCGTCATCCAGGCGTGCGGGGTCGTGGGGTTGGTCATCTGGCCTCCATTATGCCTTTACGCCCCGCCGGCCCCGACCGGAATCGGGTCGGTCTCGGTGTCGCGGCGGATGACTTCCAGATACGGGTCGGGGATGGTCTCTTTCAGCCCCGCAACCCATTTGCGGAACTCGGCCGGTGGCTCGACCACTACTTTCGCCCGCATCGCCGCATGGCCGAGCCCGCAGAGCTCGGTGCAGACGAGCTGGTAGGTGCCGGGCTTGTCGGGCGTGACGATCGCGGTCGTCGTTATCCCCGGCACGTTGTCTTTCTTGATCCGCCACTCGGGCACCCAGAACGAGTGCAGGACGTCGAGCGCGTGCATCTTGAAGTGGACCTGGCGGTCGAGCGGGACGTGCAGCTCGCCCTCGACGTAGGCGTTGTCCTTGCCCGGATAGCCGAAGCTCCAGGCGAACTGCTGGGAGAAGACGTCGACCGTGAGCGGGTTCTTGGCCGGCTCTTCGATGTCGTCGAGCACAGCCCAGCTGTAGCCGGCCCCGAAGAGGACGATGATCGTCGGGATCACGGTCCAGGCGACCTCGAGCCGGGTGTTGCCGTGGATCGGCTCGCCGTCGGATTCGTCGCCCGGCTTGGCTTTGAATTTCCACAGGGCGTAGAAGAGCATCACCATCACCAGGGCGAAGACGAAGGCCGAGAGCACGATCATCACGTCGAGCAGCGTGTCGATCTTCGGCGCCGCCGTGGAGGCCTCCTGGCCGTTCCAGTTGATCTGCAACATGACCACGGAAATCGCCGCCGTGAGCACGAGCGTGGCGGCGAGCATCTTCGCTATCGGGAGGCGACCGATCATCGGCGGGGGCGCATTCTATGCAAGCGGCAGACGGTCAAGCTCGCCCCGCGACGCAGCGATGACGCCGCGGGCGACGCCCTCCCAGCTCCAGAGCCGCCGGGCCGTCTCGACAAGCGCCTCGCGGGCCCCCGCCCGCTCGCCCGCCGACAGCTCCAGCCAGCGATTCAGCCGTGCGGCAATCGCCTCCACCGCCCCCTCCTCGACCGGAAACGAGACCAGGTCGGCGACCTCGCCCGGCAGCGCCACTGCGAGCCGGCGCGAGACCTCGCGCATGCCCGAGTGGCCGGCGGAGACCGGCAGCACCCCGCAGGCAGCCGCCTCCGCCGCGACCATCCCGAAGGCCTCGGGAAAGGTGCTCGGCATCACCAGCGCCTCCGCCCCCGGCAGCAGCCCGGCCACCTCGTCGTGCTCCAACCGCCCCAGCCACTCGACCGACGCCGCCATCCCCGCGGCCGCCTCGACATACCCCTCCGGCGGCTCGGCCAGGAACGCGCTGAGAATCGACAACGGCTCCGCGGAACCGCCCTCGAGCCCCCACCCCGCGAGCGCAACGTCCCGCGCGTCGTTGAGATCCCCCCGATCGAGCGCCGCCAGCAATCGCCGCAACCCCTCCTCATACTCGCCATAGCCCGCAATCTGCAGCTGGGCCTGCGGGTTCTCAGCCCTGACCAGCGGCCACGCCGCCAACAGCAGATCGACCCCCTTCGACACGATCAGCTTCCCGACGAACACAACCCTCTCGCCCACGGGTCGGACCCGCGGGCGAAAAGTCTCCGGATCCAATCCGGGAGGCCCCAGCCGAGTCTTCTCCTCGAGCCGATCGACCCCAGGCAGCGCCGCCCAGAGCGACTCGGCGGTATGCCGCGAGCCGACCAGGACACAGGAGGCCGCTTCCATGCCCTCTTCGGCGTAGGGCAGGAAGCGCGGGTGCGGTTTGACCGTGTACTCGAGCGCGGAGCCGTGGACCTTGGCGGCGAAGTCGCCGATGCCCGCGCGGGCGAGGATGCACGGGCCCATGACCAGGTGGCCCGCGAGCGCGGCGTCGAAGCCGCCGACCCGCTCGGCCAGCGCGCGCACCGCGGCGACATTGGCCTCGATGTAGCGGTCCAGCTCCTCCTCGGTCAGCTCGGGGAACGCCTTGACCTCGAACCCCTC
Organism: Solirubrobacterales bacterium; assembly: GCA_035759115.1. Classification (GTDB taxonomy): domain Bacteria; phylum Actinomycetota; class Thermoleophilia; order Solirubrobacterales; family 70-9; genus VRUE01. Next base: position 3,441 of record DASTVL010000184.1, read on the forward strand.
GTAGGGGTCCTTGACGTAGACCGGCAGCAGGCCGCCGATGTCGGGGTTGTGGATCTCGACGCTCTCGATCTCGACCCCGCGCTCCTGGCAGGCCAGGTGCACCTCGTGGCCGAGCTCAGCCAGAGCGCGAGCGAGCTGCGCGGTGTAGATGTTGCTGCCGGTGCCGCGCAGCATGTAGCCGTGGAAGAGCAGGACGCGCATCGCTGCCGGGCAACCTATTAGTCTTCCCCGCCGTGAACTCGAAGCAGCTCTACCGGATGCGGGCGCCGGCCTCGGGCCGCGAGGCCCTTGCGGAGGCCGAGCCGGGCTCGGTCTACGTCGATCGCGAGACCGGCGAGGAGATGGTCCCCGTGGCGCAGGTGCTGCCGCTGGCCCCCTCCGCCTCGTCCCTGCCGCGCACCCCCGCGAACCTGCGCGCCTGCCGCCGCTGCGACCAGCTGATCGGCCTCGACGTCAGCGACTGCCAGTACTGCGGCCTGCGCCAGAACGCGCTCTGACCGGCGCATTTCGGCGTCCTCGGTCGGTCGTGTGCAGAGCACACTTCCCTTCCCTGCGTCCTTGAACTGCTTGATCAGAACGCGTCTGGTCGCGACTACGGTTTTTTCACAACCGTCGCCGTATAGAGCAGACGGGCGTTCGAGTAGTAGCAGCCGTAGGTCTTGGTCTTGCGCACGCCCTGCTGCGGGTGGCCGCCCTGGATGTCCTCCTTGGAGGAGCACTGTTTGGGCTTGCGGCTGCCGCGCCAGGTGTTGTCGTCGTCGACGTTGAAGGCGAACATCGGCGCCCAGGTGGGGATCGTCAGCGCGACGATCTGGCCCCGCAGGACGGTGAGCGGGTGCTCGAGCGCGAAGACCGGGGTGCTGCCGAAGTAGGGGTTGAGCATCTGCAGCGGGCTCTGGCGGACCAGCGTGTAACGGGGCGGCTTCGAGCCCTTGACCGGGCGCAGGACGCCGATCCGGGCCCGCGAGGGCTTGCCGAGGAACTCGTTGAAGAAGCCGACCTCGTCGGTCATTTTCTCCGTGTCGCGGCGCGAGGGCCGCGCCAGCGTGATCGACCAGGCGACGATCTTGCCGTCGAAGGGGACCTCGTAGGGCCGCGGCACGCCGCCGGCGATCGCCTGGAAGCCGGTCACGTGGCCCTCGACCCGGCAGGGCACGACCTCGACGTTGTTGACGATCCTGCCCGGGCACGAGGGGCGCGGGGTCGAATCGGTCTGGCCCAGCACGACGACCCGCGGCGGCGCCGACTCCGCCGGCCCGGGCCAGATCGCGACGACCAGCAGCGCCAGCGCGCAGGCGAGGCCCAGCGCGATCCAGGCGCGGCTGCGGGGCGGTTGGTTTTCTGCTGCTCCAGCCATGTCTCCAGCGCAAACCCGGGCCTGCGGCCAGGGTTGCGGCACCGGATACTGCCGTTCGCCGCCGCCCGACGCTGTCCTCCGGGCGCAACTGCACGATCGCGGCCAGGGGAGATTGGCCAGGCAGCCAATCGTCTAGGGTTGCCTGCCGAGATGGCCGCCCCCACCCAGGCAGACGATTTCGTCCCGGCCGCTCTGGCCTCGCTCGGGATCGAAGCCGACGAGGTCGAGCTGGCGGTGATCGGGGCCGTCCACCAGCTGCTCTGGCCCCCCGTGGTCGAGCTGCTCGCGCTCGACACCGAGGCGGTCGAGCCGGAGCCCTGCCCGGACCTCTCGAGGGCGCCACGGTGAGCGGCGACCCGCTCGACCTCGGCCTGCGCGCCCAGGCCGCCGCGCTCGCCGCCGGCGAGGTCGATCCGGGCGAGCTGCTCGATGCCGCCCTCGCCCGGATCGAGCAGCGCAACCCGGCGCTCAACGCCGTGGTCGAGACCTTCCCCGAGCGCTCGCGCGAGATGCTCGCCGCGGCGCCGCCCGGGCCGCTGCACGGCGTGCCGCTCGTGATCAAGGACGAGTGGCCGCTGCCCTGGCGCGCCCAGCGCTTCGGCGCCGCCGAACTGACCGTGCCGACCGCGCCGGAAGAGTCCGGCCCCTACCGCGCCCTGCGCGACGCCGGGGCGACGATCGTCGGCGTCGGCAACATGCACGAGCTCGGCGCGGGCAGCACCGGCGCCACCTCCTACTACGGCCCGGCGCACAACCCGTGGGACCCCGAGCGCTGCCCCGGCGGCTCCTCGAGCGGACCCGCCGCCTCGGTCGCCGGCGGGCTGGTAGCCGGCGCCGTCGGCGCCGACGGGCTCGGCTCGGTCCGCTTCCCGGCCGCCTACTGCGGCCTCACCGGCCTCAAGCCGACCTTCGGCCGCTCGGCGATGGAGGGCCACCACATGGCGCCGACGACGAGCCTGATCGTCTCCGGCCCGCTCTGCGCCGACGCCGCCGACTGCCGCCTGCTCGGCTCGGTCCTCTGCGGCGAGGAGCTGCCCGCCGGAGACGCCGCCGGGCTGCGCATCGGCGTCGTCCGTGACGGGGTCTCCGAGGACGTCACGCCCGATGTGCGCGAGGCCTGCGAGGAGGCGATCGAGGCGCTGCGCGGCGAGACCGGCGGCGAGGTGCGCGAGATCGAGCTGCCCGACCTCGAGCCCGCCGCGATCGCCGCGATCCTGATCATCAACTCGGAGAGCATGGGCGGGACGACGCCGCAGCAGCTCAACGAGCTGCACCCCGAGCTCAGCCCGGTGGCGCGCGGCACGCTCAAGTACAGGATGCTGCTGCCCGCCGCGGCGACGGTCCAGGCGACGCGGGTGCGGACGATGATGCGCCGCCGCCTCGCCGCCCTGTTCGAGGGGGTCGACGTGATCGCCTGGCCGACCGTGCCGGCCCCGGCACCGCCGCTCGAGGCGCCGCTGGTCGAGCTTCCCTCCGGCCCGACGATCGCCGACCAGGCAAACGTGCGCGGTGGGGCGCTCGCCAACATGACCGGGATCCCCGCGATCAGCATGCCGGTCGGGCTCAGCGGCGGCCTGCCGGTCGCCCTGCAGCTGCAGGGCGCCTGGGGCGCCGACGCGCTGCTGCTCGACGCGGCCGAGGCGCTGGAGCGCGCCAACGGGCGGCGCTGGGTGGACGCCCGCCCGCCGCTCGCGCAGGTCGCGCCGGCGGAGGCCTGAGTGGCAACCGCGGCGATCGCCGTCGAGCGGCTCGAGCGGAGCTTCGACGAGGTGCTCGCCGTGCAGGGAATCGACCTCGAGGTCGGCGAGGGCGAGATCTACGGCTTCCTCGGCCCGAACGGCGCCGGCAAGACGACTACCGTGCGGATGCTGACCACGCTGCTGCTGCCGACCGGAGGGCGGGCGACCGTCGCCGGCCATGACGTGACCGGCGAAGCGCGCGCGGTGCGCGCCTCGATCGGGGTCGCCCTGCAGGAAGCGGCGCTCGACCCGCTGATGACCGGGCGCGAGCTGATCCGCCTGCAGGCGACGCTGCAGGGCCTGCCCGGCGGCGAGGGCCGGCGCCGCGCCGACGCGCTGCTCGAACGGGTCGACCTGGTCGGCGCCGCCGACCGCCGCGTCGGCACCTACTCCGGCGGCATGCAGCGCCGCCTCGACCTCGCCGCGGCCCTGGTCCACGAACCGCGCGTGCTCTTCCTCGACGAGCCGACCACCGGCCTCGACCCGGTCAGCCGCAAGACGATCTGGGAGGAGGTGCAGGCGCTCAACGACGACGGCACCACCGTCTTCCTCACCACCCAGTACCTGGAGGAGGCCGACCGGCTCGCCGACAACGTCGGCATCATCGACAGCGGCAAGATCGTCGCCGAGGGGACGCCGGCCTCGCTCAAAGCCGAAATCGGCCATCCCCACATCCGCCTGCAGATCGAGGAGGGCTCGATCGCCGCGGCGGAGGAGGTCTGCGCGGCGATCGGGCCGCTGCTCCCGCCCGTCGACGGCAGGACCGTCCTGGTCGAGGTCGAGAACGGCGCCGCCGACATCCCCCGCGTGGTGCGCGCCCTCGACGACGCCGGGATCGCGGTCGGCTCGCTCGAGCTGGTCCACCCCAGCCTCGACGACGTCTTCGTCGCCAAGACCGGCTACCACCTCGAGAAACAAAAAGTCCCGCCCACTTCCTCTGCTCCCGCAAATGCCTGAAGAATCAGATATGGACAGGCATTTACTCCCGCGGTCGGAAGTGGGCGGGCATGGCGGCATGCGCACGAACCTGCGGGTCGTGCAGGCGCTCGGCCTGCGCTCGATCCGCCAGACCTTCCGGCGCCCGCAATTGATGGCGCCGATCGTCATCTTCCCGACGCTGCTGCTGGCGATCCAGACCGGCGGCGCCGGCGGCGCCGTCGACCTGCCCGGCTTTCCGCCGGTGCAGAGCTTCCTCCAGTTCATGCTCGCCGGGGCGATGATGCAGTCGCTGATGCTGGCCGGCAACAGCGGCGGGATCGCGCTCGCGGTCGACATCGAGATGGGCTTCACCGACCGCCTCTTCGCGGCGCCGATCTCGCGCTACACGATCGTGCTCGGCCGGCTCGCCGGGACCGCGGCGCTGGGCCTGCTCTCGGCGCTCTGGTTCCTCGCGATCGGGCTGATCTTCGGGGCACAGATCGAGGGCGGCGTTCCGGGGGCGCTGCTGGCGATCGCCCTGGTCACGGTCGCCGCGATGGCGGTCGGCGGGATCGGCGCGGCGATCGCCCTGCGCACCGGCAGCGCCAGCGTCGTCCAGGGGCTCTTCCCGCTGGTGCTCGTCGTGCTCTTCCTCTCCTCGGCGTTCTTCCCGGTCAACCTGATGATCGAGCCGGCGCGGACGATCGCCGAATACAACCCGCTGAGCTTCATCGCCGAAGGCGTGCGCGAGCCGATCATCGCCGGCGTCGACGCCTCCGACACGGCCGAGGCGCTGCTCGCGCTCGCCGGCATCGTCGCGCTCGGGCTCGTGCTCAGCGCGCGCGCCCTGCGCCACCGGTTGCGGGTCGGCTGATGGAGGCTGCGAGCGCAACCGCGGCGATCCCCGCCTGGCGCGCCAACCTGGCGACGATCGCGGCGCTGATGGCGCGGGCCAAGAACGAGATCCTGCGCGTGCCCGGGGCGGCGATCCCCGGCGTGCTGGCGCCGACGATCTTCTTCCTCGGCCTCAACGGCGTCTTCGGCGCGCTGACCCAGCTGCGCGGCTTCGAAGTCGGCGCCTACGAGAGCTTCATCGTCCCGGTCAGCATGCTGCAGGGCGCCGGCTTCACCGGCGCAGCAGCCGGGGTCAACCTCGCCCGCGACATCGAGCAGGGCTGGCTCGACCGGCTGCTCGTCTCGCCGGCGCCGCGCTGGGTGCTGCTCGCCGGCACCGTGCTCGCCGCCGGCACGCGGGCGCTGGTCCCGGCGACCTTCGTGCTCGCGATCGCGCTGCCGCTCGGCGCCAACTGGCCCGGGATCGACGGGCTGCTCGTCACCTACCTGATGGTCGCCGCGATGGCCGCCGTCGCCGCCTGCTGGGGCTCGATGCTGGCGCTGCGCTTCAAGAGCCAGTCGGCCTCGCCGCTGATGCAGTCGGGGATGATGGCGCTGGTCCTGCTGACCACCGCCTACGCACCGCTGGCCCTGCTGCAGCCCTGGCTGGCGGAGGTCGCCGAAGTCAACCCGGTCACCGAAGTGGTCGAAGCGGCGCGGCAGGGCTTCGTCGGCGGCGTCAGCTGGGACGGGACCTGGCCCGGGCTGCTCGCCCTGGCCGGCCTGCTCGTCGTCCTCGGCGCGCTCGCCCTGCGCGAGATGCGCCGCACCGCGGTGTGAGCGCGACCGAGATCGCCGCCGGCGTGCTGCGCGCCAACTGGCTGGAGGGCGAGCGCGACGGGACCCGCTTCGCCTACACGCGGCCGAGCCCCGGCCGCTACCCCTGGCAGTGGTACTGGGACTCCTGCTTCGCCGCGATCGCCTGGCGGCGCTTCGAGCCGGCGCGGGCCCGGGCCGAGCTGGAGACGCTGCTGGCGGCGCAGCGCGAGGACGGCTTCATCGGTCACACGGTCTTCTGGGACCGGCCCGTCTCGCTCGGCCGCTACCCCTTCTACAACGTGCGCTCGCGCAGCTCGCTACAGACCGGGACGATCCAGCCGCCGCTGGTGGCCTGGGCCTGGCGGATCGCCGTCGGCGACCCGCTGGCCGAGCCGCGGATCGCCGCCCAGGTCGAGTGGCTGAGCCGGCGCCGCGACCTCGAGCGCGACGGTTTGCTCTGGATCGTGCAGCCGGACGAGTCGGGGCTCGACGCCTCGCCCAAGTTCGACCCGGTCTGGGGCCGGCGCGCGACCGGGCGGATCGGCTTCCCCTGCCTGGTGCGCCGCAACCGGCGCCTCGACTTCGACGCGCGGCGCGTGCGCGAGCGCGGCGGCCCGGTCCTCTGCGAGACCCTGGTCAACACGCTCTGGTCGCTCTCGCTGCAGGCGCTCGGCCGCCCCTCGGCGACGCCGGCCCTGGTCGCGCGCCTCTGGGACGAGCGCCGCGGGCTCTTCCTCGACGAGGCGCAGCCGGGCGGCGCCCGTCCCGCCGTGCTCACCTGGGCGGCGCTGGCGCCGCTGGCGCTGCCCGACCTGCCGGAGGCGATCGGGCGGCGCATGGTCGAGCAGCACCTGCTGAACGAGCGCGAGTTCCTGACCCCGGTCGCACCGCCCTCGGTGGCGATCGGCGAGCCCAGCTACGAAGCCGGCGACGGCCGCGGCCCGATCCGCCGCTACTGGCGCGGGCCGACCTGGGTCAACGCCGCCTGGCTGCTCTGGCTCGGCCTGCGCCGGCTCGGCTACGACGAGGCCGCACAGCAAATCGCAGGAGGCCTGACCGGCGCGGTCGAGCGCGAAGGCCTGCGCGAGTACTACGACCCCTTCACGGGCAGGGGCATGGGCGCCAGGGACTTCGCCTGGTCGGCCCTGATCGCCGAGCTCACCGAGCCCGACCCGGGGTCGAGGAGCAGTTATTTGTAGCGGTAGGTGATCCGACCTCTGTCGAGGTCGTAGGGGGAAAGCTCGATCTTGACCCGGTCGCCCGGCAGGATGCGGATGTAGTGGCGGCGCATCTTGCCCGAGATGTGCCCGAGGACCTCGTGGTCGTTGTCGAGCTTGACGCGGAACATCGTGTTCGGGAGGGCCTCGACGATCTCGCCCTCCATCTCGATCTTCTCCTCTTTGGCCAATGGAATCGGTCCGCTAGAGGGCGCGGACGCTCACCGCCTTCGGTCCCTTGTCGCCCGTCTCCTCCTCGTACTCCACCTTGGCGTTCTCGGGGAGTGACTTGAAGCCCTGTCCGTCGATGCCGGTGTAGTGGACGAACAGGTCACGGTCGCCGTCGTCCGGGGTGATGAACCC
>DASTVL010000185.1:0-8900 GCA_035759115.1 Solirubrobacterales bacterium
ACCCGCAGATCCGCACCGAGCTGTGGACGCTGATCGGCAACCTGCGCAGCGGCGGCACGACGATCCTGATGTCGACCCACTACATCGAGGAGGCCGAGCGGCTCGCCGACGAAGTCGCGGTGATGGCGCAGGGCAAGATCATCAGCCGCGGCAAGCCCGCCGAGCTGATCGCCCAGCACGCCGGCCGCGAGACCGCGGAAATCTACGCGCCGCCGCAGCGACTCGCCGAGGCGCGCCTCACCGCCGAGGCCGCCGGCCTGCGCGTGCGGCCGGCCGGGCCGGCGATCGCGATCGTCGGTTCCGAGGGCGCCGCCAACGGCGCCGTGCCCGAGGACGCCGTGCGCCGCGCCGCCTCGCTCGAGGACGTCTTCGTCCTGCTGACCGGCGAGGAGGCGGAGTGAGCGACCGCAAGACCCAGCTGGGGCGGCTCGAACCGGCGGCAATCGGCGGTGTGATGAGCCGCGAGCTGGCCAACTTCCGCACCTACTGGCGGGGGACGACCTTCTCCAGCGTGCTCGAACCGATCGTCTACCTGCTCGCCTTCGGGCTCGGGCTGAGCGCGACGCTGGTCGACGACGTCGGCGGCGTGCCCTACGTCCAGTACGTGGGCACCGGCATGGTCGCCACCGCGGTGATCTTCTCCAGCGCCCTGCCGGCGATGTTCGGCACCTTCGTCAAGCACCGCTTCCAGAACACCTACGACGCGATCCTCGCCGCGCCGGTCGACGTCGAGGAGCTGGTCAGCGCCGAGATGCTCTGGATCGGCTGCCGCGCCAGCGTCTACGGCTGCGTGCCGCTGCTGGTCACGATCGTCTTCGGGCTCGACCCCGCCTGGGGCATGCTGCTGACCCCGATCTTCTGCTTCGCGACGGCGCTCGGCTTCGCCGGCTTCGGCGTCGCGATGGCGGCGACGGTGTCGAAGATCGACCAGTTCAACTACGTCACGGCGCTCTTCGTCACGCCGCTCTTCCTCGTCTCCGGCGCCTTCTTCCCGATCTCCGGCCTGCCCGAGGGCCTGCAGGTGCTCGCCCAGCTCAACCCCCTGCACCAGCTGGTCGAGCTCGTCCGCGGCGGCGCCTTCGGCTTCGAGCCGATCGACCTCGTCCGCTTCGCCGGCCTCGTCGCCTTCGCCTTCGTCATGTGGCGGATAGCGATCGTGCGCATGGAGAAGCGCCTGATCGACTGAAAATGGACCGTGCACCCGCCTTCGAAGCGAGGACTCCAGACGTATCCGTCGGGGTCGGCTCGAGTCGGGCTCACCTGCGGCACCCGCGGCTTCCGCTTAAGGCTGCTTCCTTCCGGACCTGACCTGATTCACGTGCCTACGTCGCGCAGGACCCGGCCGTCAACGCCGCCCCCGGCGGACCGGTCCCGAAGGCCAGCCCCTTAGAACGGTTTTCGGCCCCGCTAGAGCGGATTGCGGGTTACAAGGCACCGCTGATTCCCCGCCTAGCACGGTCCACCCACGATCCTACCGCTCCCGCCCGTAGGATCGTGCCGCCTTGATCCACGTCGACGCAGAGTCGTTCTTCGTCATCGTCTTCGTCGCCGCCCTGGCGGCGATCACCGCCAGCGTGCTGCCGCGCCACATCGCCCCGCCGGTGGTCGTGCTCGAGCTGGCGCTGGGGATCCTCGTCGGCCCCGACGTGCTGCACCTCGCGCACACCGACGAGTTCACCGAATTCTTCTCCAACCTCGGGCTCGGCATGCTCTTCTTCTTCGCCGGCTACGAGATCGACTTCGAGCGGATCAAGGGCCGGCCGCTGGTGCTCGGCGCGATCGGCTGGGGAGTCTCGATCCTGCTCGCCTTCAGCGTCGGCGGCCTGCTGGCGCTGGCCGGGATCGTGATATCGACCCTCTACACCGGCGCGGCGCTGACGACGACCGCGATCGGCACGCTGATCCCGATCCTGCGCGACAGCGGCGAGCTGCGCACCCGCTTCGGCACCTACCTGCTGGCGGCCGGCGGGGTCGGCGAGTTCGGCCCGATCCTGATGATCACGCTCTTTCTCTCGACCGAGAAACCGATCCACGAGGCCTCGATCCTGATCGCCTTCATCCTCGTCGCCCTGCTGCTGGCGCTCGTCTCGGTACGGCTGACCGGCCAGGGCTGGGAGGCGCTGGAGCGCACCTTCGAGGCCAGCAGCCAGCTCGCCGTGCGGGTCACGGTGGTGCTGATCTTCGGCCTCGTGCTGCTCGCCGGCGACCTCGGCCTCGTCGTCCTGCTCGGCGGCTTCGTCGCCGGGATGATCGTGCGCCTGGCGCTGAAGGGGCGCGAGCGGACCGTGTTCGAGTCGAAGCTGACCGCGGTCGGGTTCGGCTTCTTCGTCCCCTTCTTCTTCGTCACCAGCGGCATGGAGTTCGACATCCTCGCGCTCGGCTCGCTCGGCGCGCTGGCGAAGATGTTCATGTTCCTCGCCCTCTTCCTGGCGATCCGCGGCGCCCCGGCGCTGCTGCTCTACCGCGACGCTCTCAGCCTCCCTCAGCGCGGCGCCCTCGGCTTCTACTCGGCGACCGCGCTGCCCCTGGTCGTCGCGATCACCACCCTTGCGGTCGACGCCGGCAAAATGGAGAGCTCGACCGCCGCCGGCCTGGTCGGCGCCGCGATGCTCTCGACCCTGATCTACCCCTTCGTCGGCCTCGCCCTCCAGCACCGCGCGATCGCCGAGGACGAGACCGGCCCACCCGGCCAATCCTCCCCCGCCGCACCCGTATGATCCGACCCCTCCCGGGCGCGTAGCTCAGTGGGAGAGCGCTCGCCTCACACGCGAGAGGTCGCTGGTTCGAACCCAGCCGCGCCCATTACGCACGCATTGTCGTCCTTAATGGAACCCGCCCCTGGTTCCATGAGCTGGGGCCAGGCTCCAGCACTGGGGTTGACCGACAGAATGAGTGCTTTGCCAAGTTATATAAACACCGAAGATCGTTGAATGAACAACCATCGTGTGATTGGATCGCGCTAGACCTCGCTTCGGGGCGTTTGAGATTCAGAATGGGACAGTTCAGGCTAGGACGAAAGACGGGAGCAATGGGTGCCAATATTTAGACGCAGCAGCGCCGGAGGTCAGGGCGCTGGCGACCAGGAAAGCGACAAGTATCTCCCCTGGCAGATCGTTGCCCAGGCGACCGTTGTCATCCTCGGGCTAGCCGCTGTCGTCGGATCGCTGGCGTTGATTCTCGACGCGTACGACGTTGACGAGGCGCCCACCGTGGCTGTTGCCGCGACGACCGCATCGGCTGACGTGACGGGTACCTCCAACAAATTAGCCGGACAGACCGGAGGCGCGAACGGAACCGCTGGAGGGAGTGGTCCAACCGGGCCAGGAGGAGGTTCGCCGACTGAAGAAACCACCCCGTCAGCAACGCCGGCACCGGAGGCAACCTCAGTGAGTTCCTCGTCTGTGGTTGCGATCCTCACTCCGGTCATGGCTGGAATCGTCGGCATCGCCGGTCTCTTCTTCGGCATATCGGGTACCGGCTCCGCACGCGGTCGTGAAGCCGGGACCGAACAGGCTACGGCTGATACGACTGCAAAAGCACTTGACCTCGCGACTGAGATTCAGCAGGAATCCAAACCGCAAGGAAACGGCGAGGGCAATGGCCAGAGTCGTCAGGGCGGGACGAGCCCACCGACTGGTGACGACGGCTTCTAGGAATGGAGAGGAGTGCGTCGAAGGCGTCCGAGCTTGGTGTGTCGCTCAAGCCCACGAACCAGTCGCCGTACGGACCACGAAAGAAACGGTCGTAGCGAGACCCGCTGCTTCACTCTGGCCGCAGGCGATAGCGGCCGTAGCCCAACTGCTCGAAGGAGCCGCTGCGGGTATGCGTCCGGAGGCAGGATTTGATGGAGCTTTCCGCTACCGGTCCGCCGAGGTGGGCAACAACGGCAACCTCAATCTCACAGACCCGCATCCCGTTCGGATGACCGGCCAGCACGGCGGTGATCGCCTTCAGCATGGTGCCGGAGCGATGGCGCTTGAATCTGGGCTGCGTCGGCTTGGATTGACGCTCTCCCGAAGCGACCCGTTTGACTAACTGCTGGAGCCGGGCATGGATGTCCCGGTTCCAAAGACTTCCAACCAGGCCCATCAACGCAATAGGCGGACGGCGCAATCCAGCCCTGGGACCTTGGACGCCTGGGCGTCGCCAGTGACGATCAGATCCACCTCCGCGGTGGTCTCTGCCGTGGCCAGGATCAAGGCGTCGGGCATACGCAACGAGGCGACATGCGAGCGAAACTCGGCCGCCTTGTCTGCGACGGTCATGTCGACTGGAAGGACTTCGGAGATCAGTTGGGAGAAGAACCCCCGAACCAGATCCTCGTCATGGTGGCCGAGCCGCGCGCCCGTCAGCACCTCGGCATAGGTCACAACCGAAGCCAGCAGTTGCTGCTCACGGGCGAGACCGCGGATCGCCTCGTCAGCCGCATCATGGAGGGCGTCTTCCTGGTCGAGAAAACCGACGACGGCGTCGGAGTCGAGGACTACCGCCACTCCTCGCGCAGCCCTTCTACGCGCTCGCGCAGATCGCCTCCGGTGTCCAGGCATCCGGAGTAGCGATCAATCAACTCGTCGACCCGCGTCAGGACCACGCGACCAGCCCCCTCGGCCTCGACCCTCAGAGTGTCCCCAGTCTCGAAGCCGGCCGTGCGAAAGGCGCCGGCGGGAATCGTCACCTGATGCTTGCTGGAAACCCTGGTCTGATTCTTTACCTTTTCTACCATAAGTAAAGAATATCAACGACCACAGTGGCGCTGGTTCGATGTAGCCCGCCAAGCACAAGAGGTCGGCGTACACCTCGTGCGGATTCAGCGACCGCCGAATTCCAGCGGTACAAGCTTACGGCGGCCCCGTAGTCCCCCTTGCATTGATTCAAGTAGGAGTTGGCCGCTCGCCGCTGAAAAGAGCTTCGAACTGCGCGCGATGGTTGTTGTCTGCGATCCGCGATGCGCGGATGGTAGCTAACCCGGCTGCTGCAGGACCGAGAGGGTGTTGCCGGCTGGGTCCTTGAACCAGGCGATCTGGGGGCCGGGGCCGCGGGCTATGCCCTTCTCGTCGTGGTCGAAGCCGTCGTAGCGCTCGAAGGCGACGCCGCGCTCGGTGAGGCCGGCGACGGCGGGGTCGATATCGTCGACCTCGAAGTTGAGCAGGGTGAAGTTGGCCGGCGCGTGGTCCGATTTGGCGTAGACGAAGATCTCCTCGCCGGCGGCGGTCTTGATCGTGATCAAGCCGTGCTGCTCGTCCAGCACCTTGACCTCGAGGCCCAGGGTCTCGCCGTAGAACTGCCTGGCCGCGTCGATGTCGTCTACCGCGAAGCCGCTGAATGCTTTGGCGCCGGCGAGCATGCCTCGACTCTACCCGGCGAGCTCGGGAATGAACCGCTGCAGGTGTGCGTCGATCGTGCGGCGCACCCATTCCTGGGTCATGGCGTCAGCCATGCGGTAGCGGCCGAGCAGCATCTTCTGGTCTTCGAGCGGCAGCTCGGCGATCTCCCAGCGCACGGCGAGCCGCTCGAAGAGCATCTCGGTGCGGCGACGCCAGGCGTCGTCCTGGGTGGTCGCCGCGGTCGCCGGCCCCTCCCGCAGCTTCGCGATCGTGCCCGCGCTGAGCGACTCGCGCAGGGTGAGCACATTGCCCTCGGCGTCGGTGTAGTCGACGGTCGCCGGCTTCTCGCGCGGGCGTCGTTTCTTGCGCTTCGCCATCGCCCCGAGTCTGCCAATCACTCGTCGTCCGGGGCCGGTCGCCTGCGCGCCCGCTTGCGCTCCCCCGCCCGGCGCTTCTGCTCGAGCCGGCGCCTGCGCGCCCCCCGGCTCGGCTTGGTCGGCCGGCGGCTGCGCGGGACCGCCAGCGCCGCGGCGATCTTCTCGGCCAGGCGCGCCAGCGCCAGCTCGCGATTGCGCGCCTGACCGCGCGCCTCCTGCGCGACCGCGGTCACGGTCGGCCCCGCGCGTTCGAGCAGCCGCGCCCGCTGCGCCTCGTCGAGCGCCACGGAGGCGCGCACGTCGAAGACAGCTTCCACCCGCGACGCGGTCACGTTGGCGTGCTGCCCTCCCGGCCCGGAGGAGCGGCTCGCCCGCAGCTCGACCTCTCCCAACGGGATCGAGAGCGAAGCATCGATTCTCAGCGCATCGGCCACTGAGTCAACGTACCCTTTGCGCACCTTGAGCGAAGGCGTTGCGAAACCCATCGACGACATCGCCCCCTCTCGTCGGGCTCGGTGGTCGCTCTGGCTGAAACCGTCGTACTGGCACACCACCGCAGACCCCGGGACGAACACTTCGACGGCGACCACCAGCTGGATTCACGCCTTCGACACGGGGGATCGGAGCGCACCCGCGCCGTGGGTAGGCACGGGTCACGGCCGCGGCGCGATCGCCGTCGCGCACGGCGGCATCTGGGTCGCGAATCGCGCCAGCCGGACGGTCGCGCGGCTGAACCCCGGTTCGCTCGAGATGAGCGCGATCCAGAAGTTCCGCAAGCGCCCGGTCGCAATCGCCGCCGGCCCCGATGCGGTCTGGGCCGTGGGGGCGAATGGATGGCTTTGGCGCATCTGGCCGGATGCCCAGCGAGCCGAAGGGCTTACGCGACTCGGTCGCGGGGCCGCCGACATCGCAGTCGTAGAAGACATGGTCTGGGTCCTGCGCAGAAACGGGCGGCTCCTCGGGGTCGAGCGCGCAAGCGGGGAAATCGCAGCGGAAGGCAAGGTCCCTCGCGGAGCGGCCCACATGACTGCCAACGGCGACGTGCTCTGGATCTCGTGTCGCCGCGGTCGGACTCTGGCGCTCTTCGATCCGCAGGCCGGGCGCACGACCACCGAGATCCCGCTCCCCCGACGAATCAGATGCCTGGCCATCGCCGGCGACACGCTGTACGCGGGCTGCGCCCGCCACCGCTCGCCCGGCCGCGGCTGGCTGTACGCGATCGACAGCCGTCTCCACCAGGTGATCTCGACCGCCGAGCTCCCCGGCCAGCCCAGAGCGATCACCGCCGATGGCGGAGAGATCTGGATCGCCTGCGGGAAAAGCCTGGAACGTGAAAGCAAGATCCTCCGTGTCGACGCGGGCAGCGGTCAGGCAAGCGAGTGGTGGACCACCGACTGGACCGTCGGCAGCCTCGCGATCAGCGACGGCGTCCTGCTGGCCTCGATGAGCATCGAGGTACCGGTCCCGGTCGTCGGCCCTCACCTCGGTGGCGCCGTCGGCGGTGGTGGCTGCGGGGATGGTGGCGGTGGCGGCGGGGGCGGGAACTGACAACGGCGCCCTCGGCCGCTCAGGCCAGGGCGTCGATCTTGCTTGCGAGCTCGAAGTCGGCGGCGGTGACGCCGCCGTCGGAGTGGGTGCAGAGGGAGACCGTGACGGTGTCCCAGGAGATCTCGAGATCGGGGTGGTGGTTCATCTCCTCGGCCGGGCCGACGAGGCTCTGGACGAAGTTGACCGAGCCGACGAAGTCGCCGCGCTTGAAGCTCTTTGCGATCGCTTTGCCCTGCCGCTCCCAGCCGGGGTGCTCGGCCAGGCGCGCCTCGATTTCCGCATCCTCCATCGGAGCCATGCCCCCATGCTCCCACAAATCGGACTGCTCAAACTATGAGTGTGGACATCGCAATGGGCCGACCGGCCCACGGCGCTCAGCCGCCGATCGGCGCCCGCGGGTTGGCACCGTAGAAGATCAGCGTGCCGAGCATGCCGACGATGTGCACCATGATGATGTTGACGACCATCGATTTGGCCGTCGCCGTCCCCACCCCCACCGGCCCGCCCGACGCCGTGTAGCCGTAGTAGCAGCCGACCAGCACGATGATCGTCGCCATCACCATCCCCTTGGCGAGGCTGAATAAGACGTCGACGTAGTCCTGGAAGGTCCAGAAGATCAGCAGGTAGCCGCCGGAGGAGACGTCGCCGACCTGCTCGACCACAGCGATGTAGCTGGAGAGGTAGGCGATTCCGACGCCGACCAGGAAGAGGAACGGCAGCGCGATCCAGGCGCCGAGCAGGCGCGTCGCGGCGAGGAAGGTTACCGGCGGGATCCCCATCACCTCGAGCGCGTCGATCTCGTCGGAGATCCGCATCGCCCCCAGCTCGGCGACGATCCCGGTGCCGACCTTGGCCGAGAGGATGTAGCCGAACGCGTACGGGATCCCCTCGCGCAGGTCGCAGTAGGCGGAGAAGATGCCGGCGTTGGAGGGCGCGCCGATCGAACGGCTGAAGTAGGCGCCGATCAGGCCGCAGTTGAGGCCGAGGATGAAGACGAAGGCCCAGATGATCAGCGCCGAGCCGAGGATCAGGATCCCCGCCTGGCGCAGGCTCTCGCCGAAGAACTGGAAGACGCGGCCCGAGTAGACCAGCCCGGCGACGCGCGAGCCGAAGCGGGCGATCTCGCCGAGGGAGTCGATCCAGCCGCGGGGGACGTCGAGCCAGCCGGTCATGCCGTCGCCCTCACCGGATCGTCTGCAGTTCGGGATTGGAGGCGAGCAGGAAGGCGGTGAACAGGTAAAGGAAGAAGAGCACGGAAAGGAAGGCGATCACCACCGCCTGGTTGACCGCGCGCCCGACCCCGGCGGGGCCGCCGGAGGCGGTCATCCCCTTGTAGCAGCAGACGACGGCGATGATGCCGCCGAACAGGGTGCACATCAGCACGGAACCCACGAGGTCGGCGATCAGGGCATTGGTGAAGAGCGTCGCGAAGAAGCCGCCGAGCGGCTCCCCGTAGAGCAGCGAGGCGGCCATGCCGGCGGTGAGGCCGAAGACGATCGCGAAGGCATCAAGCAGGCCGGTGATCACCATCAGCGCGAGGAAGCGCGGCACGACCAGGTTCTTGATCGGGTCGACGCCGAGCACCTGCAGGGCGTCGAGCTCCTCGCGGATCTTGCGCGCGCCGAGGTCGGCGGTGATCGCGGTGCCGGCG
>DASTVL010000186.1:0-5383 GCA_035759115.1 Solirubrobacterales bacterium
AGCTCGATGCTCGCGGCGGGGGCTTCGAGCTCGCCTTCGAGGGCGGTCTCCTCGCACTCGATCGGGTTGGGCAGGCCGGAGATCGCCAGCGGGCCGGTGCCCGAGAGGGTCGCCGGGTAGGCGTCGGCCTCGAGGCGGGGCGGGTTGGGCTCAAAGGGCCAGTGGCAGCCGCTGGCCGAGCAGCCCGCCCTGCGGGTGAGCGGCTTGTGGGCAGAGAATTCATAGCCCTCTTCGTCGTTGCGGATGGAAGGCAGCGAGCCTTCCTGGGCAACCGGGGCGGCGAGCGTCTTGTCGCGCTGGGCGGTGTAGGCGAGGACGGTGCCGTCTTCTTTGACCGAGACCAGGTCGGCGAGGCCGTCGCGGCTGTAGTCGAGCAGGCCGATTAGCTCCTCGCCTTCGCCGTCGAGCAGGCTGGAGTTGACGTCGCCCTCATAAGGCTCGCTCGCTTCGGCGAAGCTGCCGTCTTTTTGGCCGCGGCGCAGCTTCAGCGTCTGCCCGGCGAGGGTGAGCAGGTCGGCGCGGCGGTCGCGGTCGATATCGCCAAGGCCGACGATCTCCTCGCCGGTGCCGTCATCGAAGGCTGGGTTCACTTCGGCCGCTTCGATCGCTTCGCCGAAGCCGGCGTCTCCTTGTCCGGGGTAGAGGTAGACGGTGCCATCGGTGTCTGAGACGATCAAATCGGCATAGGAGTGCTTGGCGTAGTAGTCGATCTCGCCTTCTTCGGGTTCGGGGTCGTTTAGTTCCTCGCCGGTGACGTCGATTGCGTCGATGAAGTAGCCGCCTTCGTTGTCCCAGAGGGCAGAGTCCACTTCCGAGCCCGATTTCACCGGGGTGGATTCGAATTTGCCGCTCGCCTGGCCGCGGTAGGTGAGGATCTTGCCGGTGGAGCCCTGGTGGGCGATCAGGTCCGCATGGCCGTCTGAGTCGACGTCGGCGGCGGCGATCAGCTCGATCTCGCCGTCGGGGTCGTTCAGGGCCAGGGTCGTCCCCGAGAGCGAGGAGACCGCTTCGCCGAAGCCGGCGTCGCCTTCCTCGGTTCCGCCGCCTCCTTCGCCGGGGTAGACGCTGACGCCGCCCTCGGCGCCGGCGGCGATCAGGTCGGCGTTGCGATCGCCGTCGACGTCGGCGCTGTCGATTGCGTAGGAGCCCTCGCCGTCGAGCAGAGCGGGGTCGGTCTGGCCTTCGAGGGAGGCGGTCGCTTCGGCCACCTCGAAGCCGGCGCGTGCCGGCTCGCCTTCGGGGCCCTCGTAGGCGCCTTCAGCGACCTCTGCCGCCTCTTCTCCCCCACCGGTCGCGATCAGATCGGCGCGGCCGTCGGAGTCGACGTCTGACTCCGCCTGGTGGGAGCGCCAGGGGCAGCCGTCTTCGTCGGGTTCGTGGTTGCGTTCGCCGGTCTCGGTGTCGATCATCACCGGGTCGAAGACCTCTTCGTCGTGGAGGTTGAGCAGCGGCTCCTTCCAGCCGTCGCCGGAGTCGTCGTGCCAGCCGCCCTCGGCAATCTCGCCGGTGTCGCCCTCGGCCATCAGCGTGTCGACGACGTATTCGATCCCGGCGCGATCGGAGGCTGGGCACTGGCTGGCGAGGGTGGCGACGGCACCGGCGATCGCGGGCGAGGTCGTGCCGCTGTCGATCGGGCCACCGGCGAAAGTGATGTCGGCCGCGAGGCCGAAATTGCTCTTCGACCAACGGCGATCGTCGTTACACGAAGGCGATTTGCCGCCCGGTTTGTCGTCGCAGTCAGCTACGACGGTGACGGTAAGGACATCGGGGGTGCTCATCGGCGTGATGGCCTTGAGGTCGCGCTCGAATTCGCCGGAGGCCTCGACGACGACGATCCCGTGATCCATCGCCTCGCGGATCTTTGCATCGAGCGCGGTGCTGTCGCACGCCCGGCCCCCGGTTTCGGCCTCTTGCACTTCGGGGTCGTCATCACGGGCGCATCCACTGATCATGTCGACCACGTCGACATCGTTTTCGGGGTCCGCGTCCTCCTTGGTGGCGATCACCCAGTCGAGGCCGGCGATCAGGTACGAGACCCCGTAGTCGGAGTTCCATTCGGTTTCGTCGCCGATGCCGGGACTCAGCAACCCTTCTTCGATCGGATCATCCACTTCGAAGCCCATCACGAAGATGCCCACTGGTTCTTCTTTTTCGCTCTCCCCGTAGAGGATGGTTTCGGCGCTCAGCGTCCCGTCGCTTTTTTCTTCTGGCGATTCGCCGCAGCCTTCTGAAAGCCCGTATTCGATCCCTTGCACAGCGGCATCGATTTCGATTGCCTTTTCGGCACCGTCTTTGCCATTGTTGTAGAGGTCTATCCCTTCCAACCCTTTCTGCGGCGGGATCGTCTCGGTGCAGATCACCTCTTCTTCGTCGGGCGCGTAGACGTCGATCTCGATTTCATCGCCCACTTTCGCGCAGGCGATGTCAAGCGTGCCTTCGTAGGGGTCGTCGGCGTTGCTGACGTGGAGGGTGTAGGTGCAGCTGTTCATCTCGACGGTGGCCGGCGATTTGGCTTCGTCCGTGGTTTTGCAGCCGTTGTATTTCACACTGATCTTTGGGATGGTGAGCTTACGCGCAGGGCCGACCCAGGTCGGAGCTTCGAACTGACCCGTGCCGCAGGTGAGCGGCAGGCCTGGGCTCGATATCGGCCCGAGCCCTTCGCCGTGGAAGCGCGTTGGAAAGGTAAAGGGAGCCGGATAGGCACCGAAGTTGTAGGCGGTGGGTAGGGTTCGGACCGACCAGACCCGTGCCCCGGGAGCGATTCCGCCAAGGGCGAGCTGGTCAGAGAAGGGCCCGTCGTCGAGGAGTATGCCTTCGAACATGGCGGCGGAATTCCCAAGCGGCACGGCGCTGGGTGGGGCCTGGCCAGAAAGCGGTTCGCCCCAGTTTTCCAAGCAACCGTAGTGGCTGGATTGGTGCTCTTCGTTGAGCGCGGAATTCGGCACCCAAAAGGGTGCTTCCGGATCTGGCGTGGTGTTTTCTATGTCGGGCAGTTGGTATTCGCCGAGCGCTTCACGAAACGGGTCCGGATTGACGCAGTCGGCTCGGTGAGCCAGATCGAAGCGCAACGTTTCGCTTTGGGGATCGGGAACACCGTCTTTCCAGATTCCGGTGGTGAAGACGGCGATATTGGCGTCGACCCTGTAGTCGTCGATGCCGTCGTGGTCGAAGTTGGTGTTATTGGCGGAGCCATGGCGGTGGTGGCGGAGGATGTCTTTCAGCAGGCTCGGATTGATCGGCCGTTCCTGGGTGACTTCGATTTCACCCTGGTCGAGGGCGCGGTCGAAGATCCGCACCTCGTCGATCAGGCCGTCGAAGTAGGTGCTGAAGGTGCTGCTGTGGGCGATCTTCAGGTCTGAGGCGGTGGCAGCGGCAGAGAGCGAGGTGGGCGTGGTGCCCTCGAGCTGACCGTCGACGTAGAGGCGAAGATTGACGCCGTCGTGGGTGAAGGCGAGGTGGGACCAGGTTTCTTCGGTGGGCAAAGGCGAGGTGCCGGCGGCATTGGCGGCGCCGCCGTTATCGCCGATGAAGCCACGCGGCCTTTCCCAGGCATCCGCGAAAAGGAGGTAGCCGGTGGTCAGCGGGCCAACGTCGTCCTTCGCAAGCACCGGAGTCCAAGCGCCGAGTGTGTCGGGGCGCACCCAGGCCTCGAGGGTGAAGCCCTCGGTGAGGTCGAGCTCATCCGCATCGGGGATCGTGATCAGGTCATCCGCACCGTCGAAAGAGAGGGCGGCGCCGTACTTGCCAGCTTCGGTCCAGGTCGCCCCTTCGATCGTGCCGTGGTTGGGGTTGCCGGCTAGGTCGTGCGCGGTTGTGCCGGAGCCCTCGTCGAAGGAGTAGGCGGCGACGACGCCCGCGGCGTCGGCCTGCGGCGCCAGGAACGCGAAGCAGGTGAAGGCCAAGGCCCAGATGAGGGCGATCGAGGCCGTGGCCGACAGCTTGTGAACCGAGTGCGCGCTCATCTTCCTCCCCGTTTATGCGTCGCACCCACGGGCTCAACTGACCCGAGGGGCGACCCCTGACTGACGCGGAAAAGCATCGTCGATGAGGACTATCGTGTGCGCGAACAGGTTGTGCGATTCGTGCGTCAGATGGCGCACACACCGTGCCCTTGAGCGTCAACCGGAGGCCCCACTTGCGCCTCGAGGCGCAAGGCCAGGTCCAGCTCGCCGAGGCAACCGTCGATCGGGCGGCCCAGCTTCGACTCGATCTCGCGCAGTCGCCTTGCCACTGTCTGCCTCCGCGTGCCGAGGGCAGAGGCTGCGGAGGAGGCGTTGCAGCCGGCGGCAAGGTAGGCGCGAAGCGTGGCGCGAAGCGTGGCGCCCCTGCCCTTTCCGTCGTCGAGGGGCTTCAGATAAAGTCGGAAGAGCGAGGCCGTCAGCAGTTCGTTTCGCTGCGCCGCCGCTACGAGCGCGACATCGGCGTAGCGGACGAGCGGTTTCCCGGTGCGGAGGGCCACCGGGAGCGCCGCCTTCGCCTGCAGATGGGTGAGGCGCCAACCGTCGAGGCCGCCACCAGGCTCTCCGAGCGCAATCGTGACCTCCTCCTTCCGTGCGTCGAGCAGGGCGCTCAGGGCCGCGCCCGCCTCGATCGGACGCCGCGCGCCGAGCCAAGCCCAGGTGGTATCGCCATCCGGCCGGACGAGCAGAACTCGGCAGTCGAGACCCCGCGCGAGGTGGCGCAGGGGTTCGTCGACGCTGGCGCCGGCGGCGACCAGGCCGAGATGCCGAACAGAGAGGTCATAATTGAGCTCGGGGGCGTCGAGCAGCTCTCCCGCCAAGAGACGCCCGACGGATTCGACCCTGCGACCGTCCACCGGATCCGGGATCTCATCCCGCTCTCGACGGTAGTCGCGGCTGACCGCGCCAATGAGGCGGTCGAAAGCGACCGCCCGGGCCCGGAATGCCCGCTGTACGGCATCCCGCGAGAGACCCGTGCCGGCGAGCTCGGCGGCGGCGAACTCCTCGAGGATGGCGTAGCCGGCGAAGTAGCGGCGCAGGACCGTAGCCAGGTCGACGCCGTGGCGGGCGGCCATCCGCGCCTGGGCGAGCAACTCCACCGGAATCGACAGATCGCCGCCGCCGGTTTCCGTTGCATCGATACCGAAGGCGACCGCGGCGCCGACGGCGACGCGGAGGCCGGCGGCGTAGGCGGGGTCGGCGACCTCGCCGGGGTCGGCGATCCCGACGGCCCGGGCGAGCGCCGCAGACTCGATTTCCGTGCGACGGGAATCGAGGCGAGCCCGGAGGACGAGGTGTCCGCTCCTCTGCGCTCTCGCCACCCGACCGGCGGTCGAGCCCAGAGGGGGCATCCGGCTAGCGCACGGCTCCGACCCGACCCGCCCGCGCGTGCGAGCGGCGGGCCTTGCGCCTGGGGCACTGCG
>DASTVL010000187.1:0-2495 GCA_035759115.1 Solirubrobacterales bacterium
TCGGGGCTGTGCCTGTTCGCGAAGCGGCTGGAGCGCGGCCGGTTCGTGTGGCCGCCGATCGTGGATGGCGGCCTGATCCTGACGCCGGCCCAGCTCGCGCTGCTGCTCGAGGCGATCGACTGGCGGCGGACGGTGGCGCCAGCCCTGCCGGCGCGGCCGACAGCGCTGTGATGGCGACGATCTCGGGCTCGCCAGGCCGGTTGCCTCCTGGTCGAGGAAGTCATGCCTTCGGCAACCGGTCTCCCTTCCGACCCCGATGCACTGCGGGCGTTCGCGCTCGCGCTGCAGGAGGAGCTTGCGCTCAAGGACCGCGAGCTCCACGCCAAGACGCTGCACATCGAGAAGCGGCGCGCGACGCTCGCGCTGATGAAGCGGGCCCGCTTCGGCCGCTCCTCGGAGAAGATCGACCAGCTCGAGCTGCTGGTCGGCGATCTCGAGGAAGCGGCGGCCGAAGATCAGGCGCGAGAGACCGCGGCTCGGGCTGCGGAGGATCGCTCTTCCTTGAAGACGGGCGCACCGCGCCCTCGTGGTCGTCAGCCCTTGCCGGGCCATCTGCCCCGCGAACGGGTGGTCCATGCGCCGGCCTGCGCCTGCCCGGCCTGCGGCAGCACCCGCCTGACCCGCCTCGGTGAGGACCAGCGCGAGGTGCTCGAATACGTGCCCTCGCACTTCAAGGTGGTGGTGCACGTCCGGCCGAGGATGAGCTGCCGGGCGTGCGAGACGATCACCCAGGTGCCGGCCCCGTCGCTGCCGATCGAGCGCGGCCGGCCGGGGCCGAGCCTGCTCGCCCACGTCCTGGTGGCCAAGTATTGCGACCATGTTCCGCTCCACCGCCAGAGCGTCATCTATGGCCGGGGCGGCGTCGAGCTCGAGCGCACGACTTTGGCGGATTGGGTCGGCCAGGCGGCCTTCCTGCTCGAGCCTCTGGCCGCGGCGGTCACCCGCCACGTCCGTGCCGGCGCCGCGCTCCACGCCGACGACACCCCGGTGCCGGTGCTGGACCCGGGACGCGGCAAGACCAAGACCGGGCGATTGTGGGTGCTGGTCCGGGACGAGCGGCCCTGGGCCGGGCCCGCCCCGCCGGCGGTCAGCTATCTCTACGCGCCGAACCGCAAGGGCGAGCATGCGCGGGCTCTGCTCGCCGGCTGTCGCGGCTGCCTGCACGCCGACGGGTATGCCGGCTTCAACGGCCTCTATGAACCCGACGTGAGCGGCACCGCGCCGCTGGTCGAGGTCGCGTGCTGGGCGCACAGCCGCAGGAAGCTGTTCGACGTGCACGCCGCCACCGGCTCGGCGCTCGCCCGGGAGGCGCTCGAGCGAATCGCCGCGCTGTTCCAGATCGAGGCCGAGATCAACGGGCTCGATCCGAAAGCGCGACGTGCAGTCCGGCAGGAGCGGACAGTTCCCCGGCTCGCCGAGCTGAAGGACGTCCTCGACCGCGCGCTCGCCAGGATCAGCCGCAAGAGCACACTCGCGGTCGCGATCCGTTACAGCCTGTCGCGCTGGCCGGCACTCTGCCGGTTCGCTCATGACGGCCGCCTCGAGATGACGAACAATGCCGCCGAGCGCGCCATCAGGCCCCTGGCCCTGGGCAGGAAGAATTATCTGTTCGCCGGCTCGGACCGTGGCGGCTGCCGCGCCGCGATCCTCTACACCCTGATCCAGACCGCGCTCCTCAACGGGCTCGAACCCGAGGCCTACCTGCGCGCCGTCCTTGCCCGCATCGCCGACCACCCGATCAACCGGATCGACGATCTACTCCCATGGGCCTGGGCCACCTCGTCGACCACCGCCGCGGCCGCCTGACCCGCGCTCCGTCCCCGTCAACCCATCCCTGCCGCGCCAATCACCGGACGTGTGTGGACGCCCCGCTGGATGCAAACAGTTTTTTCGGTCGGTGCGGGCATGTGGTCAGGTGCGGTCGTGTGTCCGGCCTCATGGTGCGGCTCCTCAACGCCGCGGGCCCGTATGGAGATCTGCGGACCGGGGCCATTTCGCTTACGCGCGCTCGAGGCGCTTCGTCCGTTGTGCTGGTTTACCCGATCCCGTCTCGTGACCGTTTGCCCGTACACGTCCTCCGCCCTGCTCACATCCCCGACGACAACCCGGCAACCACCAGCACTACGCGACGGCGGTCGCTGGATCTCGATAGACGCCCCCGTTGGCCATCAGCGCCCAGGCCATTCGCGCCATGCGGTTGGCCAGGGCGACGGCGACCAGCATGCGGGGCTTTCTCGCCATCATGCGCTCCAGCCAGGATCCGCGGGGCGCGCCGCGACGCGCCGCCCAGCGGACCACAGCGACCGCGCCAATGATGAGCAGCCGGCGCAAATCACGCTGGCCATCTTCGATGTCCTGCCGAGGCGTTCTCTGCCGCCGGTGGAGTGCTGAAGCGGCGTCAACCCGATCCATGCGGCGAAGTCGCGCCCTTTGGCGAAAGTTTCGGCGGGTGGCGCGAACGTCGTCATCGCGCTCGCGCAGATCGGTCCGATGCC
>DASTVL010000188.1:0-16638 GCA_035759115.1 Solirubrobacterales bacterium
AAGCGAGAGGTAATACCCGAGCACGATCTTCTCTACCCTTTCGTTCATAAGCGACGAAGTTTTGAGTTTGAGTCCGAGCTTCGGGCTGTCATTACGCACTTCCCTGAGGGTGAAGATCCCGATGAGGGGGCATCCGCGGAAGATTTCCAGGAATCGACGCCACCCGACGGATTGACTGTTGCGGTTGACCTTGACAACTTGATCGAGGCGATCCATGTCTCCCCCACGGCACCTCCTTGGTTCTTCGAGTTGGTGTCATCCGTCGTGGATCGCTTTGGCTGTTACGCGGAAGTGACCCAGTCAAACCTCGCCGATGAGCCCCTTTTCTGAGCGGCCCGAGACTCTGACCTCAAGGTGTCCGGACTCGGGAACGAAGCTACTTTGCGTATGGCTAGATAGCCGCTTCAGGCTGATCGGGGGGCTGACGGCCCAAAAACCCGTGTCCCAAAATGTGTCCCCGACTTCACCGATCTAGATCGAACTGCATCGAACTCTTAATAATTCTCAGGCACAAATCGCCCGCAAACGGCTTCGCAGAGGCAATTCTCAGTCCGGAAACCGGGGTTCGAATCCCCGTAGCGGTACTGGCTGCGTCTCGTTGCCTAACGGCGCCGCGAGTGGCGGCGAGGGAGCACGGTGATCGCGAAGGTGGCGGAGGCTTCGTGGATCAGATCGACCGGGATGGCTCTTGTCTTCGCGGCGCTTCGTGGAGGTTTATCCGAGCCGAAGAGGGCGATGGAGACCAGCTGACCGCGCGGGTCGTGGCGAGCCTTGTAGCGGATGCCGTCGTAGCCGGCCTCCTGGAGGGCGAGCGCCCAGCCCTGGGTCAGGTCGTAGTCGGTGGTCGAGTGGGGGCGAGGTCCGCGAGGGAGCCTGGGTCACCGAGCTGAGCGACGAGGTGGATCTCTCCGGCTGGCCCGAGGGCACACGGCTGATCGTGCGCCGCGAGCGCCCCCATCCCGGCGCCCAGTTTCAGGTCTTCGACGCAGAGGGCTACCGGCACACCGCCTTCATCACCGATCAAGACGGCGGCGACATCGCCGCCCTGGAGCTGCGCCACCGCCGCCGCGCCAAAGTCGAGGACGAGATCCGCACCGGCAAGGAAACCGGCATGCGCAACCTGCCCTTCGCCGCCTTCGAGGCAAACCAGGTGTGGCTGGAGCTCTCGCTGATCGCCCAGGAGCTGCTCGCCTGGGCGCGAGCGCTGTGCCTGGAGGGCGAGCTGGCCCTCGCCGAGCCCAAGCGCCTGCGCCAGCGCCTCCTGCACGTCGCCGGCAAGGTGGTGCGCTCGGCCCGTCGCACCAACCTGCGCCTGCCGCGTTCCTGGCCGTGGGCGGAGGCGTTGGCGGCGGCCTTCGCCCGGCTGCGGGCGCTGCCGGCAGTGGCGGCTCCGTAGACGCCGTCGCTCGCTGTCCCACGCCCGACTTCAGCTTTCGCGCTGCAAGGCGACTTCAGCCTGCGCCGAATGCTTCGCGAAGGCGAAGTGAAGGGCCGGTCATCGCCGAGAACGGTCCACGGGGAGGTTCACCGGAGCTGCCCCGGGACCGTTACTCGTCCCAAGCCGGCGAACTACACCCGTTGAGGGGAAAGTGCCGGATCCGGGCTAGCCGACTCTCCGGATTCGAGACATTCGGTCAAGCGTTGATAAGTAGAGCGCACAGCGACCCCACCTGAGATAGGAACATATAGACCCCAGAACGCCGCACTCTCCTCCTCACTCAGGCTCCAGCAATTCGCAAAAACCCAATGCGGCAACTCGCGTGCGATTTCGGCATGACTAGTCGCCATCGATGCCGCATTGGCACTTTCGAAGTTACGCGCCCAGAAATCTTCTCGGCCATCAATGCTGAGGATCGAATACGAACCCTCAAATTGATCGTCGTATGCAGCGGCCGGGGCAAAGAACAGTTCGGCCGTATCGAGAAGCGCAACGAACTTCGTAAAGTCTAGGTAGCGCCAGATCGTTGCATACGGATTGCTCGGCGGTACAAATGGCTCACGCTCTCGACGCTCAACATCAACCTTGAGGAACTGAGTCTCGTTCAAACTTGCTTACCGGTCTGGTCCTCGCCGGCGGGGAATTCGATTGGGGCTGACTGCTCTGACGACATCTGTGCTTTGAGCGCCGCCTGTCGGACAGCGTTCTGGATGTCCTCTGGCAATTCGTGAATCGAAACCTCTCCTTCGGCTGGAATTACTTCGCCTGGACGAGGTACATCCGAGGGTTGAAACAACGGCGAACGTCGGAATCCACGAACCGGAGCCTGGAACGCCTCGCGTCGTGCCAGGCCCTTGACATCGGCAGCGATCTGAGAGACCTGCTCGGCAAGCTGCGCAACAGCCTCCTCTACTGGCTTGCCGCTCTTGGAATAGTTCTCCCACACCATCGCTGAAGCGATTGGGTTGTCCACCCGACCTGCCATTGAAGCCCCGAGAAAATCTGCCAGTTCCTGCTTGGCGTCCCAGGCACTCGACAGATCCTCGCTATCGAAGAAGATCGCCCGAGACTGCGCCTTGTCGAATGGCAGGACCGTGCCGCGCTGGGCAATCAGGACAGCTCCCTTACCAGCCGCATCCCGCACCGCAAGCTCGTAAAAGACGTTGGGGTTCCCATCGGTGAGATCAGCAATGACCGCGCGAGACCCCACGAGGTACTCGACGATCTGGGTGGTGATCGTGCCCGGCTCGCTCACATCATCAGCGCGAACTACGGTCAGCTCATGCTCTGCGGCGGCGGGTTCAACGATGGCCTTCTTGACGCCATCCGCTCTTTTTCGCTCATCCGAGCCGTCCTCGCCAATTGGCGAAATCAGAAAGCACACTTTGTCGAGGTTGTCTGGCATCGCTTATTCGGCAGTCGAGCGTAGGCTCGGAATCTAACACTCCCCCCGGCACCTCCGGGCACCCCTACAGGCCAAACGCACGGCGGAGCCGTGCCACAATTTGGCCGTCGGGTGCCCCGCAGCGCGACTCCACTACCGGGCGATTCCGCGCCCGAGTCCTCGCTCTGCCCGGCGAGCGCGCGCAAGCTGGCGTGTTAGGCCGAGCTCCCGCTGAATCCGTCGCAGGCTTCGCTCTGCCGCTTTTCGGGCAGATTGCTCCTGGGGTCGAGTTCCAAAGGCCCGGCTCTTGTCGGTGACGCCGTGCTCTTGGCGGTAGCTCTCGATCTTCCTCACTCCGCTATCCCAGCTCTCGCGCTTGACCGGATCGGCTGGCCTCTCCCCCAGCTCCCTGACGATGTACTGAGGCGGCTCGATGCGGGCGGCGGCGATCTGTGGTGCTCGGCGGTCGGCAAGGACCTGCTCGACCGCATCCAGTTCGGACCTCATTGCTGCTTGATCCGCCTGGGGACGGGGAAGCTCGGCCATTTCGCGCTCGCGATTGGCAAGGCCCTCGCTCACCCACTCGTAGCTCCGCCGCAGTGCGGGCAGCTCCTTGCGCGCTGCCCTCCCCCCGCCCTCGGCGGCGGCGATCCGCGCCTCCGCCCGTGCGACGTTCTGGCGGGACTGCTCGACTCGCTTGCCAGCTTCGCGTAGCTGCGCGATCTTGCCGCCCTCGTCCTGCCCCCGTCGCACGAGATCCGCCCGGCGCTCCACGAGCGCCGGGGTAGACAGCTCCGACAGCTCGAAGCGCTGCGCCTCGTCGTGGGCAGCGGTCTGGGCGCCGTCGCGCTGGACGGCTTCTGCGATGTGCTCAAGTCCCTCGCGCAGGTGCGGCGAGCGCGGCGCGTACTCATCCCGCTGCGCCTGAATCTCGGGCGTCGCATACAGGTAGGTCTCCTCCCGACTGCGCGAGGTCGCCACGTAAAACTCCTGCTTGTCCATCGAGGGATCTGCCATCACGCAGGCGCGATCGACGGTGGTGCCCTGGGCGCAATAGGTGGTGACAGCGTAGGCGTGTTCCAGCGCAGGCGCATCCCCGTACGGGTTGGTTCGCGAAAGGTAGGCAGCGTCAACCTCGACCTCGCGGGGGCTGTCGATGCCTTTCAGGATGACGGTGCGGTCAGCCGGGTTCACCTCGGCCACCGCCCAGCGCTCGCGGTTGTAGATCTCGAGCGCGCGGTCGTTGACGCGAGTGATGACCTGATCGCCAGCGGCAAAGGCGTTGCCGCCGACCTCGATCTCCTCGGGGCCGACCCGCCCCCGCTCCCGCATCACGGCGCGCGCCAGCTCGTTCAGCTTCGCCACGTCGGCGTTTCGCTTCGCCACCATCACGGCGTCTTCGCCGCCGGCGAATCCCTCCTGCCAGTCGTGCACCATCGCCTCGCGCCGCGCCTCGGCATTGGGGGCGACGATCACCCGCTCCTCCGAGCGATAGAGCGATAGCGCCTCGCGGCCCTCACCTTCACGAATTCGCTTTGCCGCTTCGCGGTCGGTCTCGTGGTGGTGTCGGATCACCTGATCGAGGTAGATCGGCTCGGTGCGCTCAGCGAGCGCTGCGAACAGCCCGCCCGCCTCGATCTCGCCGAGCTGCTGGAGATCGCCGACCAGGACGAGCTTCGCCCCGGCATCGTCGGCGTGGGCGATCAACCGCGCGAGGGTCGCGGAGTCCACCATTCCGGCCTCATCGACCAGGAGAACCGAATCACCAGCGAGTCCGTCGGTGCCAGCACGCGCCGCGCGGTCAAGCTCGCAGAGCAGGCTGGCAATGCTGGTGGCTGACAGGCCCTCGGAGCGCATGACGTTGGCGGCGCGCCAGGTGGGAGCCGCGGCGCGAAAATCGATCCCCGCTTGTGCCCAGCCTTCCGCCGCAGCGACGATGGCATAGGTCTTGCCGGTCCCGGCCTCGCCGATCACGACCGTCACTCCCTCGGCACCGGAAAGCAGGCGACGCACCATCTCGCGCTGGTCCGTCTTTAGCGTGGGCCGGGAGCGGATCACCCGAGCCGCAATCAACTCGCCCGCAGGAGGAACGCCCCGCAAGCGCATCCGCTCGGCGGTGGCGAGAGCCTTGCGCTCAAGCTCCCAGACTCGCCTCGTCGTGAAGCGCGGTTCCTTCGTCCCCTCCGAGATCGGCAGGACCGCATCGCTGGCAAGGAAGGCATCGGCGGTGCGCTCGACCTCTGCCGCCTCGCCGCCGTCTTGAAGCAGACCCGCGACCGCCTGGATCATGTCGCGGCGGTCGAAGTGCGACACCCCCTCGGTGACGGCGAGGTCGAGCTGTTCGACCGTCAAGACGGGACGGTCAGGAGTGTGTTTGCCGGTCCAAACTGTCGAGAGGTCGAAGCCGATCCCCACGGCCTGCGCGCGCCAGCGCTGCCGCAGGTCGGCCGTGCCAATGTCCTGCTCCTTCGCCTTGCGGGTGGCGAGGTTGGCGACTTGACGAGAACGAGCCGATGCGCTGGGACCAGTGGCCTCGACAATCTCAGCCCGGCGCGTGGAGAACGCGCGCAGATGCGCGTCGTCAAAGCCGCCGATCTCGGCGATGCCGTTGCGGACCTCCCGCCAGCGCGCACCGATGCTCTGGGTCAGCTCCTGGCGGAACTGAGCCTCGAAGATGTAGCCCGCGGTCTTAGCGTGTTCGTAGATCGCCGGGTGGTAGAGACGAGTCCACTTGCCGTCCGGCCCCTGGGTGGCATTGGCGACGAGGGCATGAACGTGGACCTGGGGATCGCCGTTCCGCGACGAGCGATGGCGGTAGCCAGCGGCGAGGAAGCCATTACCCCGGACGAACTCAGCGTCGGCCCCGCGCCGCGTCCAGCAAGCCTCCCCTTGGAGGTAGCCGAGGGCGGCATCGAGGGATCGGTCGAGTGCGGCGTTCACGGCGGCGCTGGTCTCCGCGTCGCCCAAGGCCCAAAGCAGGGAGGCCGACTTGGGGACCGAGAAGGTGAGATCGAAGCCGGGTACCGCGCCGCGCCCGCCGACGGCGCGCAGGCCCAACGGTCCGCCAGTCGCGGGGTTGAGGCCGGTCAGCATCGCCGTCAGTTGATCGGCCTCGACCGCTCCGTCGAGGCCCAGGTCTTTGGCCGCGTCGCCGAGCCATTGACCCTCGGCCTCACCCTCGCCGGAGTAGTAGTCCTCAGCGCCTTCAGCAACCTTGTCGAGGTAGTAGCGCTCCTGTCCTATGCCGAGCTTGCCAATCGAGAGCATCCACCCCATCTGTCGAGCTGGAGGCGCTTTTGCCCCGGCCAATTTCGAAATTGATAGTGCGTGAGGGGTACTGCTGTTGGCAGTTGGCGCATGCCTCAGAGAACAGCTGCGGCATGCGCGGAGGCTCCTTGCGAGGCGTTGCCCATCGATGCCGTCGGTGTTTCGCTGCTCTGCATCTCACATCGGCTCATGGCTTGTTGCCTGGGGATAGTCTGCGCCTGGATGGCAGACGATTTGAAGCAGAAGGCCCTCGCCGAGGTGCAGCGGGCGCAAGCAAAAGTCGAGCGCGCGCAGAGCCAGATCGACCAGGCGCGAGCGACTCGCCGACAGACTTTCGAGCGCGCTCGCAAAACGGGTCTATCCCTGGCCGAGATCGGCGAGGCAGCCGATCTGCACCGAAGTCGCGTCGATCAGATCCTCCGCGGCGAATAGCCCGAATTTGTCTAGGCGTCTAGACAGTCCTGCTAGGCTCAGGGCGCAAACCGAATAAACGGCGACCCGCCGCGCGGATACGCGACGGGCCGCCTGACCACAAGGAGGCAGTGCTCCTCATGGCTGATCAGAACCCTACGCGTTGCACGCTCAGCGACCGATTCGACGCCATCCCCCAAGACGAGCGAGACCAGGCAATCGTCCTGGCCTTCGTTCTCGATGAGCACCCGACCCATCTGACGATCCCCGAGCTGTGCCGGGCGCTCTACGCGCACCCCGGCGATTTCTCCGCAACCGATGCGGTGGAGCGGGCGATCCGCGACTTGGACGGAGCAGGGCTCCTGTCCTGCCAGGGCGGTGTCGTCGCCCCGACGCGGGCGGCGTTCTACTTCAACCGCCTGGAGATGGACTGATGGGGGCGGCCTCAAACGAGGTCGCCCGCCGCTTCGGCCAAAACATGCGCCACGTCCGAAGGGGGACCGGCCTCAGTCAGGAAGCTCTCGGTTTTGAGGCCGGGTTGCACCGGACTGAGATCGGTCTTCTGGAGCGCGGCGAGCGGGTGCCCCGAATCGACACGCTGCTCAAGGTCGCCGCGGGCCTCGGGGCCAAAGTAGAGTCGCCTCTGCTCGACGGCATCGCCTGGCGCCGCGGCACCACGACGACGACGCCCGGCACCTTCAAGTTCAACGAAGACGAGAGGCGAGATGAGTAGCCGCGCCCGAATTGCCGTCCGGCCGGACACGGCCGGTAGAATCGGGCTTATGGCAACTGCGGTAAGGAAGCTCGACCTTGAGGTCGGCGAGTTGGTCGAAGTCGGTGGGCGGCGCTACGAGGTTGTGCCGGACCGGACCGGCGGACTGACGCTGGAGCCGCCAATCACGCCGGTCTCCGAGCTGTACGCGGGGCGCGGCTGGAAGCTCGCATCCGAAGAGGACTTCGAGCGGCTGACCGCCGACGACTTGCCTCCCGACGGCGAGGGCTAACCCCGCGCCGACCTGATGTGGGGTCAACGCGCCCTTCGGCCTATGCTGCCCGCGTGAGTCAGTCCGGACAGAAAAAGTTGCCTCCCGCGCCGGTCGCGTTCGGCCGTCAGGAGTGGATCGAGGAGGTCGAGCGCTTTGAGCCCGGCGCGGTCGCCCGAGCACGAGCAGAGGGCGCTCGCAAGGAAATCGAGTCCGGGGGTCGCAAGCTCCACTGGCGGCGGTGCGATCCCGAGAGCGACAGCGGAGCGCATCTGCCGGGATGCCGAAAGCTCTACCTGCCA
Organism: Solirubrobacterales bacterium; assembly: GCA_035759115.1. Taxonomy (GTDB): domain Bacteria; phylum Actinomycetota; class Thermoleophilia; order Solirubrobacterales; family 70-9; genus VRUE01. The sequence goes on from DASTVL010000188.1 coordinate 7,786, forward strand.
CTGGATGCGGAGGGTGCCTCAGCAGCCCCCTACGGCTTCGTCTTCCAGCTCGTCAAGACCGCCGACAACACGCTGATCTGGAACTTCATCGCCTTCGGCGAACGCCACCCCGACAACCCGAACACCCGCACCGTCTACGAACGAGCGCACAAGCGGCTGCACGGTCGCTACCCGTAACGCACTCGTCGTTGCTTTCGCGCGAACGCGGGCACGGCCTTTACGGAGTTGACGACGCGTACGGGTTGCGCCTTATCTATCGCGCATGGCTCCAGGCAACCGGAAGCCGACTAGTCCACCGATTGCAGCGGCAAACCGCCTGAACTCGGTTGAAGACGCGCGAGCGGCGGCTTGCCACTCGGCCAAATCATCAGAGGAGAGCGGTTCGGTTTCTTCGATCCGTGCAGCCAGGCTGACCATATCCTTCGCATGTGCGACCAATGCGCGATGCGAGACAGCAACGCCACTATCGTTGCCGACCATATGCCAGAAGGTTCCGGAGCCGAAGTCTATGCAGTACGACCGATCATCAAGCTCCTGACGGGTGAACTTAAGCCCCTCCGTGATTGAGCCACCATCCTTTACTGCATGCTCCAACTCACGACCGTATTGGCGACTCGCATCCTGAAACTCAATGGTGCTCGCGGCAAAATCCATGATGACTCTGCGAGCCTCAATCAGGTCAGTTGACTCTCTCTCGGCTAGATGCTGCTCACCCAGTAGCCGACGGGTCAGAAATGCGGTTATGACAGGCGTGATCACTGCCCCCGAGGCAATCCCTGCAAGTGCAACTGCTGTTTGGCTATCCATCTCTCGCGCTGTAAGGCCGGAGGCGATTCCTCAGCGTAATGGACCACGCTGCCCAAGCACGCTCCGCCGAGGCGTGGGACGCGTCTGGCCCTCCAACAAATTCTTAAAAGGCGGGGCATTCAGTTGGCTTCTTCGACGTATAGGGCAGAGAACCGATGCCCGACGCCCAACTGCTCTCCGAACCGCTGCTCGACGCCAACGAGGCGGCGCGGCTGCTCAGGGTGCCGCGCAGCACGCTTTACGAGCTGGTGCGTTCGCGGGGGTTGCCGCATGTGCGGATCGGGCGGCGGGGACTTCGATTCACTCGGGCCGACCTTGCCCGCTGGATCGGTGAGAACAGCTACGGGCGCTAACCCGACTTGCCGACCGGCTCCGGCACGGCGCTGTCGATGAAGGCAGCGGAGATACGGCGGGCCGCGTCTTGGCGGGGCTTGAACTGGAGGTAGCGCTGGGTCGTTGCCAAGTCCTGGTGGCCCATCCACTCCATGACCTCGCGGGAATCGGCGGTGCGGATCGCGTGGGAGCCGAAGGTATGGCGGAGGTCGTGGAAGCGCAGCTCGCGGAGCCCGGCCTTTTTCAGCGCCGCCTTGTAGCGGTCGCGGAGCTTGTGACCGGCGAGGTGGCCTCCCTTGGCTCCGCAGAAGACGAGATCGTCGACGTCGCGGAACTCGTCGCGCCGTCCCAGGTCGGCGAGCGCCTGGGCGACCTCGTCGGCCAGCGGCACGGTGCGCTCCTGGCCGCTCTTGGGGGTATCGACGCGGCCATTGGTGAAGCTCTGCCGGACGTGGATCGCGCTGTTGACGAAATCCACGTCGCGCCAGCGCAGCGCCAGCAGCTCGCCGAGCCGCAAGCCCGTGAACGCGGCCGTCAGGTAGACCGTGCCGTCCTGCTTCGAGGCGGCGGCGCGGGCGAGCGCCAAGACCTCCTCGCGGGAGAACACGTCGATGTTGGCGCGCTTCGCGTGTGGGCGACGCTCGACGTTGGCGACGGGATTCGCGGGCAGCTTGTAGCGGCGCTGCGCCCAGACGAAGAGGCCGTGGAGCACCGTCAGGTACTTGTTGACCGTCCGGTCCGAGAGGTCTTCGCCGATCAGCGCATCGCGGAAGCCCTCGACCATCTCCGGCGTCACGTCCTCCAAACGGACCTTCTCGCCGAACTGGTCACCGAAGACCTTCTTCATCCGGTCGGTCATGTGCTCGTAGTCGATCTGGGTCGAGAGCTTGATCTTGCGGTCGCGCTTGTAGTCCAGCCAGTCGTCGCAGGCGACGGCGAAGGTCGTCCCGGTGCGGACCATGCCGGGCAGGTCGCCTCGGCGGGCCTTGGCGAGCGTGTCGTCCAGCCAAGCCCTCGCGGTCGTCTTCGTGAAGTAGCCAGCGGGCGGCTCCTGCTTGCGGTCAGTCCAGTGCGGCCCGATCCGCCGCTGGACCTGGCGACCGTCCGGCAGCCGGTACTTCGCGTACCACTGCGGCCCGCGCTTGCGCTCGATCTTGAAGACGTGGCCGCTGATCGCTTTCGTCACCTGGCGCTGCATCGCTACCCCCTATGTCGAATGCGGAGGCGCTTTGCCCCGCTCGCGGGAAACCCCGTGTCCCAGGTTTCTAGCACGACTTCGGGACATATTTCGGGACACGAGCCACGACCTCAACCCGCCCCAGACACGAAAAAACCCCGCATTTGCGGGGCTTTCGTGGAGTACCGCTACGGGGATTCGAACCCCGGTTTCCGGACTGAGAATCCGGCGTCCTAGTCCCCTAGACGATAGCGGCGTGGGCGAGGCATTCTAGCGAGATGGACCGGCGACGTCGGCCGGCGTTTCCGTCCGAGATCGAAGCTAGATTACGAATGTATGTTCGATTCAACGGATTCGCCCCGCCAGCAACAAAGCGGTAGATTTGCTGTCCCGCGCGGCTATGGCGGAACTGGCAGACGCGATAGGCCCAGGACCTATTGCTCGAGAGAGCGTGGGGGTTCGAATCCCTCTAGCCGCATCAAGGTCGAGGCTCCCGGTGCATAGCGGGGAGACGGTAGGGGTTGCTCTCCGCCTCGCCGAGCAGGGTGTCAACAACTGCGAGATCGCCCGCCGGACAGGAGTCTCTCGGCCCACGATCCGGGAATGGGTCAACGGACGACTCCCCCACTCCTTCGCACAGAAGCGCCTGCTCTATGGTCGGCATAACGATTCCGAAAGGGTCTGTCCGCGCTGCGGAGCCAGCGAGCACCGCTTCGATCGCTTCTCGACGGCTTACGCGTATCTACTCGGCATGTACCTGGGCGACGGCTGCATTTCGCGCGGGCCCCGCGATGTTTTCCGACTGAGAATTGCCCTCGACAAGAAATACCCGCTCATTGTCCGTGAGTGCGCGGCGGCGATGCAGGCCGTGTTGCCCTGGAATCAGGTCCATTGCCAACCGACTCCGAAGAACTATGTCGAGGTTCACGCCTATTCGAAGTCATGGCCATGCCTGTTTCCACAGCACGGACCAGGCAAAAAGCACGAACGCAAGATCGAGCTCGTCGATTGGCAAAAAGATCTGGCCGCCCTCGTGCCCGGCCTGCTTCTTCGTGGCCTTCTGCACTCAGACGGGTGCCGGTTCATGAATACCGGCAGCTTCGGTTGGGAATGTCCTCGCTACGTCTTCACCAACTTCTCCGATGACATCAAGGAGATTTTCTGCGATGCCTGCAACCGGCTCGGCCTTCACTGGACACTCGCGCCCAAGTCCGTCTACGTCTCGCGCAAGGCCGATGTCGCCAGGCTCGATGAGTTCGTCGGGCCGAAGCGCTGAGCGGTCGCCGCGATCTCCTCGACGAACTCGGGCCAGAGCGCGGGTGGCAGGTCGTGGCCCATGCCGGGGAAGATGCGCAGGCGCGAGTCGCGGATCGCGCGGGCGGTGGCGCGGCCGGCGGCGGTGCGGATCAGCGGGTCGCTGTCTCCGTGCAGGACGGTGGCCGGCAGGCGCAGCCGTTCGAGCGCGGGCGTGCGATCGCCCGAGGCGGTGACCGCGTGCAGTTGGCGGGCGACGCCCGCACGGCTGTGCGAGCGGTCGTAGGAGGCGCCGGCAAGCTCTCGGAAGCGCTCCTCTTCCATCGGGTAGCCGGGCGAGCCGATCGTCTTGAAGGTCCGCACCGTGTGCTCGATCGCCGCCTCGCGGTTCTGGGGCGGACGGGCAAAGAAGGTCCCGAACGCCCTCCAGGCCGGGATCCCGAGCCGGCGGTTGCCCGTGCTCGACATGATCGAGACCAGCGAGCGCACCCGCTCGGGGTGCTCGATCGCCACGGTCTGGGCGATCATCCCGCCCATCGAGGCGCCGGCCAGATGCGCCGACTCGATCCCGAGGTGGTCCATCAGCCCGGTCGTGTCGGCCGCCATGTCTCGCAGCAGGTACGGCGCCGGGCCGCGCCCGAACAGCATCGCCGCCCGCCCGGGCACCCCCGCCGATTCGATCTTGGTCGAACGGCCGATGTCGCGGTTGTCGAAGCGGACGACGCGGAAGCCGCGCCCGGCCAGCATCGCGCAGAGCTCCTCGTCCCAGGCGATCATCTGCGTCGCCAGGCCCATGATCAGCAGCAGCGGCTCGCCGTCGGGATCGCCGATCTCCTGGTAGGCGAGCTCGATTCCGTTGACCGGTGCCAGGCGCTCCTCGCCGAAGCCGTTCATCCCGAACAGCTTAGGGAGGACCGCGTTCGTCTTTTGTGGAGGGATGTGCCACAAAAGGCGAACGCGAGGGGTAGATAGGTTCTCCCTGTGTGCACCGCGATCGTCTCCGACCTGCACCTCGGCAGCGCCTTCGGCGAGGACGTCCTGCGCGACACCGCGATCCGGCGCTCCCTGCTCGACGAGCTCGCCGCCGCCGACCGCCTCGTCCTGCTCGGCGACGTGCTCGAGTTGCGCGAACTACCGCTCGCGACCGTCCTCGAGAGCGCCAGGCCCTTCTTCAAGGAGCTGGGTGAGGCGATGGCGGGCAAGCCGGTCGTGCTCGTTCCCGGCAACCACGACCACCGGCTGGCCGAGCCGCTGCTGGAGCGGCTGGCGCTCTCCGGTGAGCCGCTCGCGCTCGAGCACCGCGCCCGGCTCGAGGGCGAGGCCGGGGTGCGCATCGCCGCCTGGCTCGGCGACGCGCAGGTCGAGCTCGCCTACCCGGGGATCTGGCTGCGCGACGACGTCTACGCGACCCACGGTCACTACATGGACTGCCACATGAGCCTGCCGCGACTGGAGTGCGTCGCGGCGGCGGCGACGATGCGCACCCTGCGCCCGCTCCCCGACCGGCCCGGCCCGGCCGATTACGAGCACGTCCTGCAACCGGTCTACGGATTCACCTACGGCCTCGCCCAGGGCGGCTCGGTCTGGGGCAGGGCGAGGCCGTCGGAGCGTGCCTGGCGCTCGCTCGGCAACGGCGCCGGCAAGCGCGGCCGGATTCGGCGCGCTGCCCTGCGCGCCGCCCTGCCGGCCGGGGTATGGACGGTCAACCGGTTGCTGCGCTCGGAGTTCGAGGCCGACCTCAGCCCCACCACGCTGACCCGCAGCGGCGTCGAGGCGGCGGCCGAGCTCGCCGCCCGGCTCCGCGTCGCCGACGGCCACGTGATCGCCGGCCACACCCACCGCGGAGGCCCCGAAGAGCGCGACGGCGCCTGGCCCCTGCCCGGCGGCGGCAGCCTGCACAACACCGGCAGCTGGGTCTTCGCCACCGCCTTCCACCACCCCGGCACGCCGCCCAGCCCCTACTGGCCGGGGACGATCACCTGGCTCGACGACGACGGGCCGCCGCGCCGCGAGCGGCTGCTGCTGGAGCGGCCGGAGGCGGAGCTGCGCGCCGCCGTCGACCGGCAGGCCGGGCAGGCGCCCAGCGGTTAGAGCCAGTCGGCGATGATCACGCCGATCTGCTCGCCCGCGTCCTCTTGGAGGAAGTGGCCGGCGTTCTCGATCGGCGTCGGCGCGGCGTAGTCGAACGCGGCGGCGACGGCCTCGCCGAGCTTGAACGGCAGGATCGGGTCGGAATCGGCCCAGAGCACCAGGCCCGGCCGGTCGTCCAGACGCAGCGCTTCGAGCACGCGCTGGCCCTCGGCCGCCCCGGGCGCCTCCGGGCTCAGCGGGAGGATCAGCGGGAAGGCCCGCGCGCCCGCCTTCGACGCCGGGTCGGGGAAGGGAGCGTCGTAGGCCGCGATCACCTCGTCCCCAGGGTCGTTGTGGCAACCCCCGCGGACGAGGAAGCCGACCGGAAGGTCCTCGGTCCGCTCGACGAAGTCGCGGAATTTGAGCCAGGCCTCGCTGCGCTGTTCGCGCCCGGTGAACGGCCCGCTCTCCATGACCACGATCCGCGAGAAGCGCTCGGGGTGCTCGACCGCGAGCCGCAGCCCGATCGGGCCGCCCCAGTCGTGGACCACCGCGGTCGCGTCGCGCATGTCGAGCTCCTCCAGCAGCCTCGACATCAGCTCGACGTGGCGGTCGTAGGTGTAGAAGTCGATGTCGGTCGGCTTGTCGGAGCGGCCGAAGCCGGCGTAGTCGGGCGCGATGCAGCGGTAGCCGGCGTCGCGCACCGGCGGGATCACCTTGCGCCAGAGGAACGACCAGGTCGGCTCGCCGTGGAAGAAGACCACCGGCTTGCCCTCGCCCTCGTCGAGGTAGGCGAGGCGGAGGCCGTCGATCTCGCGATAGCTCGACTCGAAGGGAAAGTCGGGCAGCCCCTGCAGGGCCTCCTCCGGCGCTCTCACCACGTCGACGCTCACGCGACGATCATGGCAGCCGGCGCAAGAAGCTGCCGACCTCAGGGCCGAAGTAGGGCGAGAAGAGCTGGGTCGCGCGGCCCTGGTAGCTGTAGCTGGTGACGCCGCTGATGAACTGGCCGTCGAAGAGCCAGCCGCCGCCGCTGGCGCCGGCCGCCAGGTCGCAGGAGGCGGGCATCGTCGGCGGGCCGGCGTAGCGCGCGGTCAGGGCGTCGCTGCCGAGGCCGTGGGCGCGGCAGCTGCGCAGCTCCTCTTCCCCCGCCCGCGCCGCCGGGTAGCCGAAGATCTGGAAGGCGGAGCGACGCGAGCGCTGGGTCGCGTAGCCGCGCGCGCCGACCACGTCGACCAGCTTGCCGAATTTGTTCGGCTCGACCCGCAGCGCCGCGACGTCGAAGCCCGGGTTGCCGCGGCGCCGCCACTGCGGCATCACGTACGCCGCCTCGACCTTGAACGTGCCGAACGGCCGGCTGCCATGGTCGTAGGCGGGGACGAACGACATCCGCCGCCCCTCGCTCCCCCGTTCGGTGATGCAGTGGCCGGCGGTCAGCACGATCGAGCGGCTGGGCGTGTTCAGTGCCGTGCCCGAGCAGCTGTAGGGGCCTGTGCGCGGATCGGTGGCGACGATCTTGCCGTTGGTGCGGGTCCCTTCGGCCGCGACATCGGGCACGCGCACGCTGCTGATCCCGGCGCCATCGGCTTCGCGGAAGCGCGGCGCCGGCGGTCGCCCCGGCACGCGCAGCGGCTTGCTCGCGAGCGGCGAGGGCTTCAGCTCGTGCAGCACGAGCGGCGCCGCTCCGGCGCCCGCCGGCAGCAGCGCCAGCAGCAGCGCCGTAACCGGCGCGGGCAGCGCCAATCGCGCCAGAGTTCCCGTAGCGCGATTCATCGGCGCGAATAGTGCCAGATGGAGCGCCCGCCGAGATGGAGCGCGGGTGCAGGCGAGCTTGGCCGGACGGTCATTCGTGGCAGGAAACACTTGCGACGCCTAGAAGCTGCGCCTAGGCTCCGGCCTGTCTGTATCTCTCTCCTCCTCACCGAAAGGGTCACGCATGAACGACGACACCCTGATCAGCGGCTGGTGGGTCTTCGCCGGCGTGCTGCTGCTGGTCGCCGGGATCCTCAACATCGTCTACGGCATCGCCGCGATCGGCGACTCGAAATTCTTCACCGAGGACACGACCTACATCATCAGCGGCCTCAACACCTGGGGCTGGGTGCACCTGATCGTCGGCGTGCTCGAGCTTGTCGCCGCCTTCTCGCTCTTCTCGGGCGGGGAATTCGGCCGCTGGTTCGGGATCTTCATCGCCGCTGTGAACGCGATCGGCGCGCTGCTGGCGATCCCCGCCTACCCATTCTGGTCGCTGGCGATCTTCGCCCTGGCGATCATCATCATCTACAAGCTCTCCGAGGGCCCGGAAGGCAACCCGGTCACTTAGTAGGAGCGGCGACCGAGCGAGGCTCGACGACCCCCAGCGGCTCGGGGGTGTCGAGCCTCGACCACGGGGCGGCGATCGGCTCGCGGCCCTCGTAGACGACATCGACCCCGGCGAGCCGGTCCTGCCAGCCGCGGCGGCGCTCGTCGAAGAGCACACCGAGGAAGCCGAGCCCGAAGGGGAGCGCGGCGAGGAACAGCCCGACCAGCCGCTTGACCGATTTGCGCGGCTTCAGCCCGCGGCCCTCGGTCCCCAGCCTGATGCCGAAGAAGCGCATTCCCGGCGTCTGCCCGGCAAGCGACCAGAAGACGACCATGTAGATGCCGGCGAGGCCGATCCAGAGGCTGCCGCCGAGCGCCAGCGCGACGCCCGAGAGGCCGCCGCCGCTGCCGGAGAAGAAGGAGCCGATCAGCGCCGCGATCGCGGCCAGGCCGGAGAAGGCGAGGTTGACGATCAGCAGGTCGAGGCCGAAGGCGAGCATCCGGGTCAGCGCCCCCGCCCGTTCGGTCGGCTCGACCCGCTGCTTGCGGAAGAGGACCCGCCGCGCGACCCGCTCGATCACGCTGTCGAGGCGGCGCGTCGCGTCGCCGATCGTGTGGCCGATGTCCTCGATGAAGCCGACGCTCTGGGCGCTGATCGCGGCGCGGATCTCCGGCGCCTCGGCGATCCGCTCGACCAGCCGCTGCGTCTCCTCGCTGGCCAGCACGCGCCGCCAGACCTCGTCGACCGTCTCGCTGTCGAGCGCCTCGATCAGGGCGCGCTTGACGGCGTCGCTCTCCAGCGCGCCGTGCACGGCGTCTTCGACCAGCGGGCCGTTCAGCACCCGCCGCAGCGCGCGCTCGACCGCCTCGCTTTCGACCGTGGCGACCATCGCCTCCTCGGCGGCCGCCTC